>JAZQDW010000065.1:0-6634 GCA_045546995.1 Eubacteriales bacterium | reverse complement strand
GGGGTCGATCATCAGAACGGCTTCGGCCTCGGTCTTGTGACCTTCGGCCACCAGGTCCACAGCGATCTGCAGAGCGGCCTGGGCGGTGCGCTTGCCGTTACGGGTCTGCAGCATATACAGCTTGCCGTGCTCCACGGTGAACTCCATATCCTGCATATCGCGGTAGTGGTCTTCCAGAATGGCGCAGACCTTCTCGAACTGCTGGAATGCCTCGGGGAACTTCTCAGCCATCTCGCTGATGGGCATGGGAGTCCGGACACCGGCAACCACGTCTTCGCCCTGAGCGTTGGTCAGGAACTCGCCGAACAGCTTCTTCTCGCCGGTGGCGGGGTTACGGGTGAAAGCGACGCCGGTGCCGCAGTCGTCACCCATGTTGCCGAAGGCCATGGACTGGACGTTGACGGCAGTGCCCCAGGAGTAGGGGATATCGTTCTCACGGCGGTAGATGTTAGCGCGGGGGTTGTCCCAGGAACGGAAAACAGCCTGGATAGCGCCCATCAGCTGCTCCTTGGGATCGGTGGGGAAGTCGGTACCCAGCTTGGCCTTGTATTCAGCCTTGAACTGGCCGGCCAGCTCCTTCAGGTCTTCGGCAGTCAGCTCCACGTCCTGAACGACGCCCTTCTTTTCCTTCATCTCGTCGATGAGGGCCTCGAAGTACTTCTTGCCGACTTCCATAACAACGTCGGAGTACATCTGGATAAATCTTCTGTAGCAGTCCCAAGCCCAGCGGGGGTTGCCGGATTTGGCGGACATAACCTCAACGACCTCTTCGTTCAGACCGAGGTTGAGGATGGTATCCATCATACCGGGCATCGAAGCGCGAGCGCCGGAACGAACGGAAACCAACAGGGGGTTTTCGGTATCACCGAATTTCTTACCGGTGATCTCTTCCATCTTATCAATGTTGACCATGATCTCGGCTTGGATCTCATCATTGATCTTTCTGCCGTCTTCATAGTACTGCGTACAGGCTTCGGTAGAAACGGTGAAGCCCTGAGGAACGGGAAGACCCATCTTGGTCATCTCAGCCAGGTTAGCACCTTTACCGCCCAGCAGCTCACGCATGCTGGCGTCGCCTTCTTTGAACAAATAAACGAATTTTTTGCTCATTGCTGTATACCTCCAATTATAATATTTTATACAAAAATAAGGTGATATCGGGGCAGAGTGCTCCAATATCACCGATGATTATATCATATAAAAAAAGGATTGTCCACCTTTTTTCTGATTTTTTGTTATTTTTTAGAAAAAGCCTATCCATACACCGTGTGGTTCAAGATGCCTGCCGTTACCGACGGGGCATACTGATAAAATATTCGCTAAATCCGTAGAGCCACACAGTAAACACGGGACTCTACGGAAGCGAAAAAAAGTAAAAATGAGACTGCCGTCTTATAAAGTATATCTTAGCGTCCATATCCCACCTCGGGATTGACGAAGAAGCGAGGCTTTTGTCCCTGCAAATAACGGGCATAATCTTTCACCAGCATCTCGGGGCTGTCACTGTAGGCGTTGATGGTGTCACCGCCACGATGGGTGGTGAGGATCACGTTATCCATTTTAAGGAAAGGATAATCCTCCGGCAACGGCTCGACGGGGTGTACCTCCAGCGCTGCGCCCATCAGTTTGCCGGCCTGCATCATTTCGGCCAACGCATCGTAATCCACCATATGGGCGCGGGCAGTATTGATAAAAAATGCCGATGGCTTCATCAAATTCAGCAGTTCTTTGTTCAAAATAATATTTTCGTTACGGGCGTGGAGGGTGACCACGTCGCTCTCTTTCATTAAGGTGGGCAGATCCACCTGCTCGATGGGCAGGCGGGAGAGCATCTCGTCATCGGGATCGTATTTGATATCGTTGACCAGAATGCGACAGCCGAACACGTTGAGCTTTTCCGCCACGATGTGACCGATGTTGCCAAAGCCGACGATTCCCACGGTCTTGCCCTTCAGCTCCCAGATATTGCCGGTATTGATAAAATTTTCCTTCCATTCCCCGGCCTTCAGCCCCATATGGGAGGAAACTACGTTACGGGTCAGGGTGACCATCAGTCCCACCGCCAGCTCGGACACGCCGTTGGAGTTGTGAGCGGGATTGTTGAGAATGGGGATATTACGGGCGGTGGCCGCCTCGACGGCGATGTTTTCCAGACCGCCGCGGTTGCACAGAATGGCACGCAACTTTTTGGCCCGTTCAATAAGAGAAGCAGGAATGGGGCAGATGTGGGTCATAATGACGTCGGCATCCTCCACCAGCTCATAAAGCTCCTCGGGGATGGGATAGGCCTCCGGGCCGTTTCGCTCGATTTTATGAAAGATATCCCGCATGACGTAGCGATCCTCAAATCCGAAGAATACGGTTTGCAGATCATATTCGGGATATTTGGCGAAGCAGGCCTCATAATGCTCGGTCCGCACAAAATGATCACTGATGGCAACAATTTTCACAGCTGTAATCCTTTCTTATTTCTCTGTAACGTAAACGCGAGGAACGCGCACTCCGATATCACAAATCAGTTCGTAATGCAAACGGTCAGACAGACGGGCCACCGTTTCAATGTCCACACCGGGGCCCATCACGACCACCTCATCCCCCCGCTGTACGTCGGGGATGTGGGTCACGTCCACCATACATTGATCCATACACACCCGTCCCAGCACCGGCGCCTTTTGTCCGCGGATCATCATATAACCGCAACCGGACAGGGAGCGGGGATAACCGTCGGCATAGCCGATGGGGATGGTGGCGATCTTGGTTTCCTTTTCGGTGACATAGGTGGAACCGTAACTGACCGGGGTGCCGGCCGGTACAGTCTTGACGTAGGTCACCTTGGCGTGCAGGCTCATAGCCTGGGTCAGCTGCAGTTTCGTGCGATCCACCTCATCGGAGGGATACAGTCCGTAGGTGGAGATGCCCAGCCGCACCATATTGAAGCGGGCATCGGGCATTTCGGTGATACCGGCAGAATTGCTCATATGCAGCATCGGGATGATCTGTCCCGCCGCCGCCAAGGCGTCCACGAAATCGTTAAAGCATTGCAACTGCGCCTTGGCCGAGGTCTTATCCGCCTCATCGGCGCAGGCAAAATGGGAGAACATCCCTTCAATCTCCAAATGGGGCAATTCGGCGATGCGACGAATGACCTCCACGTTTTCCGGACGGGGCAAAAAGCCGATGCGACCCATACCCGTATCCACTTTGATATGCACCTTGACGGTGCGGCCCAGACGGCCGGCCATCATCGACAGCGTCTCGGCCGTTTCATAGTCGAACACCGTCAACGAAATATTTTCCATAATCAATGCCTCGCCACTGCCGGGGAAAATATATCCCAGAATCAGAATGGGATTATAAATACCGGCATCCCGCAGCGCCAGCGCCTCCTCGGCGGTAGCCACGCAAAATCCGGCCACCTTTGCCTTGAGCGCCTTGGCCACCTGCACGGCGCCGTGTCCGTAGGCGTTGGCCTTAATCACGGCGTATACCGCCACCTGATCGCCCACGATCTGCTGCGCGTGGTCCACGTTGTCGCAGATGGCGTCCAGATCGATCTTTGCATATACACGGCTGGGGTACATTATAACCACTCCTTTATCTTTCCGTAATACTCGTTGTTGCCGTTTTTCCGCAGCAGGGTATCCCCGTAGGGTTTCCCGGTGATGAGAGCGGCGGTGGAATACACGTCCGCCCACCCGGCATCGGTGTGCAACACGCTTGCCTGGGTGACGCCGGCATCCGCCGGTTGCCCGGTCTGCAGATCAATAATATGATGATAGGTTTTTCCCTGATAGGTAAAAAAACGTTGATCGGTACCGCTGGTGGACAGAGCCATATCCGTCAGGCGCAGTTCGGCGGCAATACCGCCCTTCTGGTCGCCGATGCCCACGCGGTAGGGCTGACCGTCCTTATCCCCCACCACGATCACCGAGGAAACGGCGCTGATCATCCCGCGAAAGCCGAATTGCTCTTTCATCACTGTCACCGTCCGTTGCAGGGCGTAGCCCTTGGCAAAGGCGCCCACGTCCAGCCTTGCCTGCGGATCGGTCAGGCGCACGCGGTTGCCGTCCAGTTCCAGAACGCTGATGTCGATATGCTGCATGGCCTGATGCAGGCGATCGGCCGACGGCGGCTCGGTGGCGTCCTTCCACAGGGCGGTCACACTGCCGCACATCATATTGACGGCGCCGTCGGTCTGCCGATAGGCCTCCAGCCCAAATTCCAGCAAACCCTTCAGATCATCGGAGATCTCCACCCATCGGCCGTCGCTGTGATTGATCTGATAAATACCGCCGCCGGTGGCATAGGGGTGATAGGCGTCGCACAGGCGGTGCCAATATTTCAGCCTTTCTTCGGCTATTTTACCGTACCATTCCGCCTCCGTCTTTTCGGCGCAAAGCACCTCGATAACCGTATCAAAGGTACCGACCACGGTATAGCGATGGAGGTTTGAACGGCTACAGCCGCCCAGACCGAGGCAAAGGGTCAAAATCACTAATGCATTTACAATTTTCCGCATTATTATTTACAACTCCTTCACAGTTTTGTAACACAAACGTCGGACGAATGTGCTACAATAAAGCCACGGTGAGAGTCACCCCTCTCACCCCCCATCCATTCTGCGGTTTAATCTACCGCACTTTTTCATCATTCTCCTATTTTGGAACAAGGGCGCTCGCAAGAGCGCTCTTGTTCTGTTTAGGGAGAAATCCCTAAACAGAACAAGCACCCTTCTGGGGTGTCTTGTTCCAAAACATCTCCGAGCGATCTATGCCGTAAGGCATAAGGGAAAGCGAGGAGATATTTTGGTTTCTGTGCTCAATGAGTGTCTTGTTCCAAAACATCTCCGAGCGATCTATGCCGCAAGGCATAAGGGAAAGCGAGGAGATATTTTGGCTTCTGCGTTCAATAGGTGTTCTGGGGGGTCTGTTTAGGGATTCTCCCTAAACAGAACAAACACCCTTCTGGTGTCTTGTTCCAAAACATCTCCGAGTGATCTATGCCGTAAGGCATTTTGAGGTGAAAGGCTGCTTTGTGGGCATAAACCTACCATTTTACCTATTTTACCACGATATTTATTGCAAAGCAAGTCCCGTCGTGCTATAATCGTGTTATAATAATGAATATTTGAAACGATTTTTTACAAATTTTACGGAGGAAGCCGCCCATGGCCGGAAAAGGAAAAAAACAAAGTTGGGAACGCGAGGACAAATTACTGGATTATATCGCGGGACATAAAAGTGAAATATTACGCTATCTGGTGGTAGTGCTGGCAGGCGAGATCGTGCGCTGGGGCATTGGCATCGTGTGCGCCCTGGTACCGGTACTGCTCCCCTTTCAGGCGGCGCTGACCTTTTTGCTGTGGGGCCTGCCCTATTTTATTGCCTGCAAGCTGTGGGTGTGGCGGCAGAGCGGCGACAACGGCTACGTCTGGGCCACCCAGGGTATGAAATTTCTGATGTGCATTTTCGTTATCGCATTCATCAATATGCTGCTGGGGATGCTGCTGTCCTCACTGGGCGAGACGGCGACAAGACTGCTGACCAACATCGTCTGGGAGGTACTGTATTTCCTGGCCATGCTGAAGATCGTTTTGAAAACCAAGAAAACGGCCGTCGACCGCCCCCGTGGACAGAAATAATACGCCGCCCTTTCCGAAAAAACGGAAAATTTAACAATTTCTTTTGCGTTAAAACATTGAAAAATGTAAAAAATACTGTTATACTGATATAAAAGACAAGGAGGTGCACGTTTATGAAAAAAAATACATGGATCACCATTGTCAGCATCATTGTCGGTGTGCTTGCTGCGCTGGCCGCCGTTGCCGCCGTTTTGTACGTGCTGAACAAAAAGGGGAAACTGAAGAAATCCGATTTCACCTACAGCGAGGAATTCCCCGATGAGGAGACCGAGCTGGATGAGATCCCCGAGATCGCAGAATAATCCAAAATAAAAACAGAGTGCAAAAGGCACTCTGTTTTTTTTAAGTTTTGCCAAACGCGGACGTTACTTTTTCTCCTTTGCCCGAGGATAGGGCTCCTTACAATCGGTAAGCCCGGCAAGATAATCCATACTGGTATCCAGCGCCCTGGCGATTTTGACGCATTGCTCGAAGCTGTAATACCGCTTGCCCGTTTCGATTTTAGAATAATCGCTTTGATCAATGCCGGTCAGCAGTTGCATTTTGATTTGCGTATAGCCACGCTCTTTGCGCAGTTCTTTTAATCTGTTCATTCGATCACCCAACTATATTATGGCAAATTGACCTATTTACATTAGGGTGAAATTGACCTATAATTTCAAAAAGAGGTGATATTATGGCAGATTATAAACAAATGTATTTGACCCTGATGGACGCCACCGAAAACGCAATCGAGCTATTGATCCGGGCACAGCAAAAATGCGAGAAGATCTATATTTCCTCCGAAGCGCCCGCCCCGGAGCAGGAAACGGAAAAACGGTAAAACAGAGTGCCTTTGCACTCTGTTTTTTGTTGTAACCGAAAACCACGCGATCGTCGCGTGGCCCGATAGAGCTTTAGCGATGAGCAGGAAAAAGAACGGTCTAAATAAGGAGCAGAGGGCAACTTGTGCCTCGCCTCCCTCTGACGAGGGAGGTGGATTTTTGCGTAGCA
>JAZQDW010000064.1:0-8684 GCA_045546995.1 Eubacteriales bacterium | reverse complement strand
TGGCACTTAAAAATGAGATACTTTTTGTCGTAGACAAGAAAAAACACCGCAATAATGCTGACGCATATTGCGGTGTTTTGCCGTAGTATAGGGCAAAAATAGCCATTTTTAAGCGGATTTATCTCTGCGGAGCACCGCCCTCGGGCGGTCTTTTTTCTTTTTCCTTGTCATATTGCACAAAGGACGTCAGCGGGCCGACAAATCCTCCTTGATGGCGGCGTGCAGGTCGCGGCGCATATCGCAGACCTCCTCGTATCGACTTTTACCGTACTTGCATTTAACCGCGGCGGTGGCGTCGGATAAAATCACCACGTACAGCCCGCTTTCCCGATTTACAAACACCGATTGCCCGGTGTGCCCCGCATGGCCGAAACTGCCCGCCGGGAACAGACCACCGGTCTGCTCGTACCGCTCGTCCACGTATAAATATCCAAGGCCTCTTGCCCCACTCATTCCCTTCGTGTGATTTTGGATAGCCAATGCAAACGTATCCTCCGAGATCAACGGCAGACCCGCCAATAACGCTTTGGCATATACCTCCATATCACGCATGGTGGAAAATACGCCCGCATTGCCGGCCACACCGCCCAGATGACGACAGTTGTAATCGTTGACAGTCCCCCGCAACGTTTCTTCTTCGTTGGCGTTGACCGCGCGCTGTTTGTCCGTGGGCAAATAACCGGTATCGCCCAAACCCAATGGCTGACATACCCGCTTTGTAAACAAAACGTCCAACGGCTCGCCGTACACCTGCTCCAATATTCTGCCCAGCAGAATAAAACCGGGACAGCTGTACAGCACCTCCGTACCAATGGGCGCGTCCGACGGGATCTGTAAAATCTTTTCCGCAATGTTTTCTCTTGTGTTGCCCGCAACATTGAGTGACTTGTGCCCGATACCCATGGTGTGCGTCAGTAAATGAAATACCGTCATTTCCCCCTCATAGGCAAAAAACTTCGCAACCGGGTCCTGCAGCCGCAACCGCCCCTCGTCCAACGCCATCAGCGCCAGTGAGGTCGTGCTGAGGATCTTGGTCACCGAGGCCATATCAAACAGCGTGTTCTCGTCGATCCTGCCCTCACAGCTGCGAAAGGTCTCAAACAAACGGGTATCTCCCTTGCCCACCCGTATGGCCAGATGCCGCACGGTGCGCGCCGCAAACAATTTTTCAATACACGTTTCCAAATGTTTCATTTATCTCACCCGGAATTTATCCGTTTCCTTCAACTCCAATATATCGATGGCCTGCTCGTAGGCCGTATAATCGGTCTTGTTGCCGGCCACCGAATGAGAATCGGTACCCGTATAAAATTTACAGCCGCATTCCTTGGCAATGCGAAACATCCGCATTACGTTCTCGTGCGCCACGGCAACACGCATATCCCCTACGTTCAGCTCGATACCGACCCCGGCCGCCGCGGCCTTGGTAAACAATCGCCGCATCTCCTCGTCGGGGATCAATTTCACGGTTTCAAAATATCCTTCGGTGGATTTGTTGTTGATCAACCCGCAGGCCAGATGGGCAATACCCACCTTGTGCAAGGGCAGATGACTGTCCAGCACCGCATCAAACCGTTCCACCCAATGGCGGGCGCGGTCTGCATCATCAATATCCGTCCACTTCGGGCCGGTCATATGATGAAAATGGGTGGTGGCCACAATGATAAAATCAAATTCGTCGCACCGCTCCTTAGACAGACCGATCACGTTATCGCTATCCATATCCGCCTCACAGCCAAACAGAAATTCCACTCCCTCTGCCTGCGGCAGGGGCAGCGCCGAACAAACGTGGGCGTGATTTTGCTTTTCATACCACCAATTGACCTTGGTGTTACAGGGCACCCGCTCGTCCCAATAATGGTCCGTAAGACACACCTGACGCAGTCCTCGCTCCACCGCGCAATCCAGAATGGCCTGCGGCACCTGTTCCTCATCTCTGGAGCATTCCGACAAAAAGGAATGCACGTGCAGATCCTGATCCACCTGAAATCTCATACCGTTTCTCCTTTTCGGTTTGTTTTGCACCTATGGTGCAAATTTATTGTAGCACATTGATTTTTAAAAGTAAACCGTCTTGCAATCCATATTCTGCTATGATATCATAAAGATATAAAATATAAGGAGGCATCCCCCATGGAACACAATATTTCTTGTATGAGTTTTAATCTTTTGTCCCGCAATACCGGCGGCACCACCTTTGCCGAGGCACCCGTCCGTTTTCCCTACGCGGTCAAAACGATTTTTAAGTACAACCCCGACATTCTGGGCGTGCAGGAGGCGGAAGCCTGGGTCAAAACCGCACAGCTGGACTGGTATCTGGAAATGACGAAGGTGCTCACCACCCTTGGTAACTACGACTATTGCGCCATTATCGACGACAAGGATTGTAAACTGGAGCGTCAGACCATCGGCGCAGGACTGATCATCTTTTTCAAGAAAAACCGGTTCACCCTGCTGGATCGCGGTTGTGTCCGTTTTGAAGAAGGCCCCGATCGCTATTTCCAATGGGTCAAGCTGCGCGACAATGATTTTGATAAGGATATCATCGTCACCAACACCCATTTTTCTATCAACCCCTGGAATGCCGACCGCACTGCCAGAGACGTGGAAAAGGGCAAGGAACTGCGCCGCATCGAGGGCGTACATCTGTGCGATTTCTGGAAGGAACACGTAAGCGAGGGCACCACCCTCTTTGCCACCGGCGACTACAACCACGTCGCGGCCGAGCCGGCCTTTGCCGCCCTGCACGACGGCCCCTTCGTATTCAGTCGGGATATCGCCGACCTGCCCGACCCCCACACCCGCAACACCGTTGACTATATTTACGTCAACCCCTCTGCTACGCAGGTGCTCCATTATCTGACCATTCTGGACACCTTTGAAAAAGATTCCCCCATCGCAGGCGGCGATCCTATCCTGTATCGCTCCTCCGACCATTGGCCCACCATTTGCTATGCAAATTATAAATAATTTTTCAAAAGGAGAATTGCTATGAAAAACACAACATTCAAACGTCTGCTGGCCGTATTGCTGGCCCTCAGCCTGCTCTGTATGCTGGCCGCCTGCGGCTCCGAGCCTGCGCCCGAGGGTACCGTCAATCCCCCCGCCGCGCAGACCCCTGACACGGAGACCACCACCGAAACCACCCCTGAAACCTCCGAAGAACAGCCCGCCCTTTCCTTCGGCACCTCCACCGGCAACACCTACGAAAACAAATCTCTGGGCATTGGCATCCGTCTGGACGAAAACTGGACCTTTGCCGATGACAAAGAACTGGCCGATCTGGCCGGCGTCGCCCAGGATCTGGTCAGCGATGACGTAGCCAAGGCTCTTGAAAACGCCGCCGTCGTATACGATCTCTACGCCTCCAAGGTCGACGGAACCAATATCATCGTCAATTACCAAAACATCGGCGCCATTTACGGCGCGCTCCTGACCGAAAGCAACTTTGTCGACCTGACCATTGACAGCACCCGCACCAGTCTGGAAGCAGCCGGCACCACCGTGGTGGATATCAAAAAGCAGACCTACACCATCGGCGGCAAACAATTTTACGGTCTGGCCATTCACTCCATCGTCTCCGAGATCAATTGCTATCAGGCTATGCTCTGCATCAAGGCCGGCAACTATATGTCCGCCGTTGCCATCACCTCTACCTCCGAGGCTACTGTCAACGACCTGCTCAACAGCTTCTACCTCATCTGACGGCGGGTCGCCGCTGGCGGCGGGTCGCCGCTGACGATCTCGGCCGTCGGGTGACCTATCGGTCAATCCGCCGAATGAGCGGGCACCTATTATATCTACTCGAACGTTTGACGATTGCACCGCAGGTGCTGTCGTCATCCGTGATCGCCTTCCACGCAGTGGGCGGCGGGTCTCCGCTGACAAGTCCGGTAAAGTCCGCACCTTCGGTGCAGACTTTAATGAGCGGGCACCCGCTATTTGCGCTCGAACACAAGATCGAATTGCGCCCCTTGCCCCCTCTGAAGGCGGGTCGCCGCTGACAATCTCGGCCGTCGGTTGACCTATCGGTCAATCCGCCGAATGAGCGGTCACCTTCTGTTTTTTCACGTTCCAACATAAAAAATGAGGGGCGCTCTGACGAGCGCCCCTCATTTTTTATAATGTCAATCGTTACGATTCACTGACGTTTTCATAGGTGTCCGTAGTCTTTGCCTGCAGGTCCGCATACTCGACGTAGGCGCCGAAAATACCCTCGCCCTTGTCGCCGGGCAATTTCAGTCTTTCGATCAACAACTTACCCTCGCCGTCCATCACCAGATTTTCGATGCGCACGGCAAAGAAATGACGTTTGGACAAACCGTTGTTGTCCATCAAAATCGCCTCGTCGCTCAGATCGGCGGTAAACTCCAAAAACAGCGCATTACTGTTGTCGCTGTAGGCCACGATCTTTTTCACACACTGCAGATTCTCAATACTCACCGACGGGCTGGCCAAATTATTGCCGCCGTGCAGCACCTCGTTCCAGTTGTCCATCAGATAGGTTTCCAGGGCCTTGCCGTAATCGGCCACCCATTTTTCCACTGTCGCCTGGTCCAACTGGGAAACCGACGTCACCCAGGCCTCCAGACCGTCCACCGTCTTGCTCAGTTCCTTGCTTTCCAACTGCAGACCGTAATCCATCAGCTTTTCAGCCGCCTCGCCGGACAGGGTGGCGGTCACCTTGTCACCGTTTTGCAGTTCGTCCTTGGGCGTCAGCTCACACTCCAGCGCCAACGGCTCCACCGTACCGTCCTCATTGTGTAGCTTCAACAGCGGACTGCCGTCCTCCAATGCCGCTTCCACCGTGTACTCGGTACCGTCGTGGGTCTTGAAGAAGAAATCCTCTTTCCGCTCCTTGACCTCCAAAGCCGCCGTGGCATTGCCACTCATGCCCTCGATCTTAATATCGTAAAATTCGTCCAATACCTTGATGTTCAGACTACCGCTGAGATCCTTGCCCGTAACGGTGTACACCACCGATAAATTGGTGGAAAATTCGATATGTAGCTCCTTTTCTACCGAACGGTCGACCTTCAGCGTCGCCTCCAGCTTGTCACCGACCTTCAGATTCTCCCGCTTTTCAAACTCCAGGGTCACCGCCTTTTTCAGCTTGGCGGCCTTTTCCTTGTATTCAATCTGTTTGTTGCGGGACTTGCTGTCCGTGCCTATCGGGAATTCACCCAATGCTGCGCGCTCCAGCCCGTCGGTATCCAGCTCGCAGGTACCCACACCATAGCCGTCGTATCCGCTGACCTTAAAGTCCACGAATTGGCTGACGTCCACCTTGACGATGGGGGTGCGTGTCAGAAACCATACCAGCGTTCCGATGCCTGCCAACAGCAATACGCCCAGAATGCTCAATCCGACGATCAAACCGGTGCGCTTTTTCTTCTTTCTTCTGCGGGGACGGGGTTCTTCCTCCCACGGTTCCTCCTCCCAATGACGGGGGCGTTCCTCCCGCACGGGGCGGGTCGTGGGCGGCGCAAAATCAGGTGCGTCCACCTCCGGCACGTCTACCTCGGGAATGGCCGGTTCAGGCGGGGTCACCGTTTCAAAATCGGGAATTTCCGTCGCAGGCGGCACCACCGTTTCAAAATCGGGGATCTCGGGCGCCGTCGGCGCCACAGGCTCCGGCTGGGGCGCGGTGACCACCGGGGGCACCACGGGGGTCGGCTCATCCTTCAGGATGGGGGCGCCGATATCGGGCGCGATCGGTGCGCTTTGATGGGTCCGTTGCACCAATTCGCCGCAAAATTCGCAAAACTTACTGTCATCGGCGATCTGGCGACCGCAATATTTACAAAACATACCGTTTGCTCCTTTCTCAAAAGGTCTCTCATTTATCATATCATATTAAACGTGAAATTTCAATCCGTTTTCCGCAACTATTCACTTTTAAAAACAAGCGCTCCCCTCCGAGGGAAGCTATCGGGCATCGCGAGACTGTTGCAGTGTTAATGCATCACAAAATGGGCAGATCATATCCGCCCCTACATCGAGCATCGCGAGACTGTTGCGGTGTTAATGCATCACAAAACGGGCGGATCATATCCGCCCCTACTTTGTTGTCTGTTCATTGGTCAACCTTTTTTTGAGCCACGCAACGGTCGCATGATTTTCTTCTACAATAAATTGCACCCCATTTGTCAGACAAGTACTGACAAATGGGGTGCAGTTCTTTCTCTTGCGTTATTACTGTTTTTTACGGCAACCGTCGATCTGAATATTCTGTCCGCTGATATAGCCGGCGCCTTCGCTGGCCAAAAAGCAGATCAGCTCGGCATTTTCCATATTGCTGCCCGTGCGCCCTGCAAAGGACAGGGTGGAGGGCTGGGTGTGATGCGGGTCGGGAATATCCGACGGACTGACACTGCCGGGAGAAACGGCATTGACGGTCACGCCCTGCTCGGAGACCTCCTTGGCCATGGCCTTGGTCATGGCGATCAAAGCACCCTTGGTGGCGGAATAATGGGCCATACGGGCGTTGCCGTACACACCGGCCACCGAGGCCACGTTGATGATTCTGCCCCATCCGCGCTCCAGCATCCCGGGCAGTACCGCGCGGGTCACATATACCACGCTCATGATATTGACGTCCAAAAACTTCTTCCACTCCTCGACCGGGGTGTCCACAAACAGGCTGTTACAGCGCCACAGAGCGGCGTTGTTGACCAAAACGTCCACCTTGCCCATCTTCTGCATGGCATCAGCGATGACGTCGTTGACCGCCGCCTCATTGCTGACGTCACAGACGTATACGGTGCTTTTCACGCCGAAGGGTGCCAGCTCCGCCTGCACCGCCTCCAGCTTTTCCTTGTTTAGATCCAATAAGATCACGTCGCCGCCGCACTCTGCAAATTTCAGTGCCGCCGCCCGACCGATACCGACCGCCGCGCCGGTGATCAATGCCACTCTACCTTTAAAATCCATCATCGTTTCCTCCTAAAGTTTTTCAAATAACTGTTCCTGAATCAGGGCGCGGGCAGGACTCATATCCACTGCCACTCCTTCTGCGGGAAACAAAAAACATTCCTCTGCGCTTTGCTCCAGCACACCGTACAGATCAAAGCACAACTTGTCCGCCCACAGCACGGGATGGGGACTGCGCGCCAGATTGTGATCGATCCGCGCGCACACCTCGCCCGTAGACTGCAAAAAATTGCACAGCGTAAACAGCTCATAGCTTGCCGCCTTCCGCGCCAGCATCGCTCGTACCTGCGCCTTGCTCTCACCGGCGCGTAGCGCCGCCACCCCCGCCATCATCAGCGGAATGGCCACGAAATCGTATGTCTCCATACTCAGGTCCAGCGGTTCGCCCTTGTCCCCTTTGGTGGAATACTCCATCAGCTCCAGGGCATCGGCCGCCGCCGTGGCCAGCGGGCCGCCACGGGCCAACTCTACCAGTTCTTTTTCGGTATATTTATTCATGTAACCAATACTCCAATATATCTACAATATGTTTGTCCCACCATTGCCAGCTGTGATTGCCCTCGCTCTCACGGTAGGCAAAGGTAACGCCTTTGTTCTCCAAAAGTTCTCGCATTTTGCGGTTGGCGGGCAACAACGCATCCTCCGTCCCGCACCAGATATACAACCGGGGAAAGCGTTCTGCCTGCTCGGCCAGCGCATATACGTCGTGTTGACTGCCCTTCAGCTCCGCCGGGCTTTGCATCTGCATATCAAATATGCCTCGCCAGGCATCCAAATCAACCTCTCGACCCTCTCGGGTGATATCAAAGGCGGCGGACAGACAGCCGCACGCGCCAAACACCTCCGGGCAACACAATGCCGCCTTCAATGCGCCGTATCCGCCCATGGACAGCCCGGCCACACAGGTATCCTCCGGCCGCTCACTCATACCCTTAAAATATCCGCGGCAGACACTCGGCAACTCTCGGGTGATAAAGGTAAAATACTTCTCCCCATAGGCCGTATCGGTGTACCAGCTGCGCCCCACACCGGGCATCACCACCGCCACACCGTACGTCGTGGCATACCGTTCGATGGAGGTGCGTCGCATCCATATGCTTTCATCGTCGCTCAACCCGTGCAACAGATACAGGGTCTTATATTCACCGACAGGGGCCTTACCCTGCAGACCGATCATACCTTTTGCCCGCTCCGGCAGGATCACGTTTACCGTCACGCCTTGCCGCAACGCCTCGGAATAATATTTCATTTCAAGCAAAGCCATATCTGTGCCCTCCTCTCATTTGGTTTTATTATATCCTCTCCCGCCCCAAATTGCAACGAAAATCTTTCCCGCCTTCGAGGGCTGATCATCGTCCGTCCCAAGTAAGAGCAACAGCCCCCCGCCCGGCAGACCTGTCAAAGAATTCCTTTCACTAATAAATATCCCCCCGCATATTGGACTGCCCCAATTTGTGCGGACAGTACAAAAAGCCCCTATGGTAGTTGTAGATACATGTCTATTCTACCATAGGAGGGTTCTTTTTTCTATTGTCCGTTTTTACTGGACTTGTTCACTTGTGCAATAGCGGGGAGGATTTCATTTTCGGGCATAGCCCTAATACTACTGACAGCACCGGGGTGTGCTTTTGATTGGCCTGCCGGCCGTGCATTGATTACCAGCTGCCCATAAATGGGCTGCACAGCCTGCCTTGGCTCCCTCTGACGAGGGAGCTGTCCGAGCGTCAGCGAGGACTGAGGGAGAGATAACG
>JAZQDW010000063.1:0-4066 GCA_045546995.1 Eubacteriales bacterium | reverse complement strand
GACGATCTCGGCCGTCGGTTGACCTGTCGGTCAATCCGTCGAATGGGCAGGTACCGATTTTAGGTGCTCGAATATTCGACGATTGCACCACAGGTGCTGTCGGCGTCCGTGTTTGCCTCCCACGCAGTGGGCGGCGTGTCGCCGCTGACGATCTCGGCCGTCGGGTGACCTGTCGGTCAATCCGAAGTCGGATCGTAGCCATGTCGTTCTGTGAGCCAAGGAGTTGGGTCTAGTCATTGTCTTCCTAAGACCGCTTGGCCTCCGACTTGTCCGTGTTTGCCTCCCACGCAGTGGGCGGCGTGTCGCCGCTGACGATCTCGGCCGTCGGTTGACCTGTCGGTCAATCCGTCGAATGGGCAGGTACCGATTTTAGGTGCGCAAGCATAAGATCGGATTGCGCCCCTTGTCTAAGGAAGGAAGCCGCCCGACCCCGCCACGATAAAATCTAAAAAAGACACCGTTTCGGTGCCTTTTTTATTGCAATGAAAAACCGGTTTTGCTACAATGGTATTAGAAAGGAGCTGATCGTATGAAAACCGGAAGAATTTGTGCCATTTTGATGATAGGTATGCTGCTGTTTTCTTTGATCGGCTGCGCCGAACAGCCTTCGGCAACGGAGCCGAAAACGTATCAAGACCTTTTTACCTACACGATTGCGGAGGATTCCGTGACCGTCGTGGAGGAAACATCCATTGTGAAAAAGCCCTCGGTCCCGACACTGACGTTGCCGGAAAAAATACAAGGCCATCCGGTGGAAGTGATCGGTGAAAATGCATTTTATCAGTATAAGGAGATGCGCTCCATCACTTTGCCCCAATCCCTGCGGGAAATTCGGTGCTGTGCCTTTTACCGTTGTTATTCGCTGGAAAAAATCACGATCCCCAAAAACGTTGAAAGCATTGAAAGCGAAGCATTTTTCCGCTGTTCTGCGCTCACAGATATTACGGTGGAGGAAGGAAATCTCGGATATTGCGACGTAAATGGCGTGCTCTTTAACAAAGACAAAACCGTGTTGCATACCTATCCCGAAGGAAAAACCGACAAACGTTACACCTTGCCCGATTCGGTGACGGAGATCGGCGCATCTGTATTTGGATATCAGTGCGCCGCCTTGGAAGAAATTGTCATCCCAAAAAGCGTGACGGTCTTCCCCGATTATAACATTTTTGTTTTTCCCGACCGGATCACCCTGCTGGTACAGGCAAACTCCGCCGCCGAACAATATGCCAAAACCCACGAACTGAATTACAAGATCATCAATTAAAATGAACCATTTCGGTATCCTTTTATTATTTTATTTACACTAAAAAAGACACCCTGTCGGGTGTCTTTTTTTATTCCGTTTCCAGCATCAGCTGCTCCCGTTCGATTTGTTGTCGCACGGCATCCATACGCTGGTCCAGCTGCGCGCTGAGCTCGGCGCAGGCCTTCAGTTCCCGATAAATGGCCTCCTTTTCCGGCAGATCCTTTTTATAATAGATCTTGTGCTCCAGCGAGGCCCACCAATCCATGGCCATGGTGCGCAGCTGTACCTCCACCTTCATCTTCTTTTTCTCCTTATGCAGGAAAATGGGAATCTCAATGATCAGATGAAGCGAGCGATATCCGTTTTCCTTGGGATGGGCGATATAGTCCTTCCGCTCGATGAGGCGCACGTCGTCCTGCCGCAGCAGGGCAAAGGCCAGCATATAAATATCCTCGGGAAAGGCGCAAATCACACGGATGCCGGCAATATCGCTGATATGCTCTTGCATACTGTCCACCGTACAGGGCAGGCCTCTACGGCGCAGCTTGCCAAAGATACTTTCCGGCTTTTTCAGCCGCACCTTAATGCTCTCGATGGGATTGCGGTCGTACTGCAGGGACAGTTCTTCGTTGAGCACGTTAAATTTGGTCTGGATCTCCATCATCGCGCAGCGGGAATAGGCCATCAGCTCCCGAAAGGGCAGCATATGCTCCTGCAGCCAATCGATGTCGCCGTCGGTCAGCCCCTGTATTTTTTCTGCAAAGGTATCACTCATTTGTTCTCTCCCCTTGTTTTTCTTCTATTATACACCACAAAATTTGGAAAAATCTTGCACAGATTGTGAACTTATTGATATTTTTTACAGTAGGCGTGCAGGATCACCGCCACCTCTGCCCGGGTGGCCGATCCCTGCGGATCAAACCGCTCGTTGCCCTTCCCCGTCACCAGACCGGCGGCGCGGCACCGATATACGCTCTCCCGCGCCCAGGAGGACAGCATCGCATCATCAGCAAAGACGGCCGCCTGACTCGGCGGCAGGGATACCTGCCGACTGCCGGCAAAGCGATGGATCATACAGCACAGCTGTTCCCGGGTGATCTCCTCCTCCGGGGCAAAATGACCGCCGCCCACGCCGCTGACGATGCCCTGCGCTGCGGCCCAGCCGACGTAGCCGGCATAATAGGCCCCTGTCGGAACGTCCGTAAAGGGCGCGCTTTGCGCCGTGGCGCCGGCCAGTCGACCCAGCACCGTCACAAACATACCCCGTGTCATCGGTCGGTGCGGCGCAAAGCGCGTTGCGCTCTCTCCGTAAAACAAACCTCTGCCCAACGTATAGGCGACCGGGATACGGTACCATTGCTCCTGCAGGTCGGTAAAATCGATGATCTTGACAAATCCGCGGTTGAGATATTGATTTTGATAATAATTCTGCGCCCGTTCGTATACACCGGGATCATAGCCGTGCCCCTTTTGATCGATGATCTCACAGCGGGGAATGTTCCACGTCACGTCCAGCATCTGCCAGCGACCCTCCACAAACACCGCATTCCACATATGCGTCTCGTTGACCAACGCAATACACGGGATGCGCAACTGTCGGCACAGCTCCATCAGCGCCCGTGAATAGCCCATACACACCGCCCGTTTGCCGATGAGAGCCAGCATACTGCCCGAGGCGTCAATGGTCCCCTCGTCATAGGTGATATTTTCGTACAAATAGGTCTGCAGGGCGTCCACCTGCTCGGCCGGGGACAGACCGTCCACCATTCGAAGCAGGCGTTCCAGCTCCTCCAACAGCTCCGGCGCCGTATGCACCGTCAGCTCCACCGTATAATAATACTGCCGCGCCTTGCCGCCGCTTGACAGCATACTGTAGGCGGTACGCACCGTGATATGATCCCGTCCCGACATATCCGCCGCAAAAACGGCGGTCATCAGGGGATGCATCACCTGACTGATCTGTTCCTTAAAATCCTGGATATCACGGTAATTTTCCGGAGAAAAGGGAAAATGGATGGTATGGCTGGTGCCGGTGCGCCAATAGATCTCTTCGATCTTATTCTCCACGGCGCCCACGATGCGCTGGGGGGAAAGGTCGGCCACCGGAAAGGCATCCGGCGTGGCGGCCAGACAGCCGACACTGCACGCCGACAGCAACAGCGTCACCGCCAACAGCAGACAAAGCGTTCGTTTCATTCCCGTTTCCTCCTTTCTGTGATCATATCTTCATCATATCATACTCCTGCGTAAAATAAAAGGGGCATTTTTCCCCAAAAATCGTTTTCCTGTCCGTTTTATGTCCCACTTATGTTGTTATAATAACCTCACAACAACAAACAAGGAGGACAAATCAATGAGTATTTTAGCACCGATCGGCTTTAGCGTATGTATGGGAGTTTTTGTTCTCTACGGTCTGTGGACCGATGAAAAAGAACAACGCAAAGCGCTGCAGGCGCAGACAAAAAACACCCATCTTTTCTGATCGCTTTCCCCCGGCCCGGCCTTTTCTTTTTTCTCAATTCTTTTTCTTTCCCGCCGGGCCGCAAAGCCGCCTTGGCTCCCTCTGACGAGGGAGCTGTCCGAGCGTCAGCGAGGACTGAGGGAGAGATAACGAAACTTCCCATTCTGCCCCTATCCTCTCTCCCTCCGTCTTTTTGCTACGCAAAAATCCACCTCCCTCGGGCGGCGCTCCGTAGAGATCAACCGGTTTTTGTATGTAAATTTTGCCAGCCATCTCGTCAAAAGCCTCGGAATACGCCAGTATTCCTGCGTTTTTGACTTCACCGCAAACAAAATTTCCTATCCAAAAACTGCCTTTGG
>JAZQDW010000062.1:0-33568 GCA_045546995.1 Eubacteriales bacterium | reverse complement strand
GGAGCTGTCCGAGCGTCAGCGAGGACTGAGGGAGAGATAACGAAACTTCCCATTCTGCCCCTATCCTCTCTCCCTCCGTCTTTTTGCTACGCAAAAATCCACCTCCCTCGTCAGAGGGAGGCGAGGCACAAGTTGCCCTCTGCTCCTTATTAAGACCGTTCTTTTTCCTGCTCATCGCTAAAGCTCTATCGGGCCACGCGACGATCGCGTGGTTTTCGGTTACAACTACCGCCGAAGGCACCGTTGGTGCGGTCGGCGAACGTTCGATTAGATATAATGGGTACCTGCCCATCAAAGTCTGTACCGTAGGTACGGGCTTTTCCGAATCCGGCTGGCGGTGCCAACCGCAAAAAAAGTACATCGGACTTAAATCCGATGTACGTCTTGTTCGGTTAACAGTGCTTCCAAGGGGACCTCCAATGCCTGCGCAAAGATCACAAGATCGATGTCGGTCACAAAACGCTCGCCATTTTCGACCCGACGGATAAAATAATGATCCACATCAAAGCCATGCAGTTGCATCATTTCCGCCAGCCGACGCTGGGACAGCCTTTTCGAGCGTCGAATCTCATAAATTCGGCGGCCACACAGATTGTTTGTACCGTCGGCGGCCTTGATTTTAAACATAAGACACCCTCCCCATGTTAAATCGTTAGAATATATTTATATTATATTCCACATTCCAATGGAAATGATGAATGGTATTCACATTTTAGGACAATAAATCAGCAAAAAAGACACTTAAGGATATGCTCACTTAAGTGTCTTTAGAGGTTATTTCGTTTCTTCCAGATAAAAGCTGGCTTCCTGATCGGCAACCGACAGAGCAAATGCCAGTGGATACATCTCAAAGGCTTTACTGACGTTGCGGGCATCATCGGTGGATGAAAAGCCCATATGATAGCGGATGGCAAACGCCTCCTCACGGGTCAGCCGCATAAAGCCGCTGATGATGTACACGCTTTTTTCTCCATGGCCGTAGGGCAAATTGTCATCAAATTCGAAATAAGGTACCTTGATCCATTGTCCGTTTTCGTTTTTGGTGTTGCGATAGGAAGTCTTATAGCAATTCATCTTGCAAAGATCGTGCAACAGCGCCACGACGGCAATGCTTTCTTCACTGTATTGCTGGGCAAACAGTTTTTTGGTGTAGGGGCGGTTTAGATATTCCTTCAAGTTATTATAAACGTTGATAGAATGCTCGCACAGGCCGCCCTCATAATTGCCGTGAAAACGGGTGGAGGCAGGCGCCGAGAAAAAGTCCGAGCCGGAGCCGAGCATAAAATTCAGCAGTTCCTCCGCCCCTTCACGGGTGACGTTTTTTCGGAAAATTTCGCAAAATTGTTCTTTAAAGCTCATAGCAATATACTCCTTTAGTTTTTAAAGAGATCTTGCAGTTTTTCGGTAAAGGATTTGCGTTTTGACATATTTTTGTCTGCCAGACTGTCACGGAAGTCGCTGAGCAGTTTGCGTTGTTTTTTATCCAGTTTTTTGGGCACCTCAACGTCGATGGTCACGTACAGGTCACCACGGGTCTTGGTATTGATTCGGGTCACTCCCTTACCACGGAAACGGAAAACGTCTCCCGGTTGGGTACCGTCGGGCAGTTCGTATTCTACCTTACCGTCCAGCGTGGGCACGATCAGCGTACAACCGAGTGCCGCGTCCGCAATGCTGACGGGAATGGTGCAATACAGATCGGTGCCGCGGCGCTCAAACAGATGATGCTCCAGCACGTGGATATTGATATACACATCACCTGCCGGTCCGCCGTTACGGCCGCCGTTGCCCTGACCGCGCAGGGTGAGCACCTGTCCGTCGTCAATACCGGCAGGCACGGTAATGGTAGAGGCCTTTTCGGTCATTTTGGTGCCACCGGTACAATCGGGACAAGGCGTCTTGATGACTCGACCCGAGCCGCCGCAGGTGGGACAGGGACGCTGGGTCTGCATATTGCCCAGAATCGTCCGTTGTACTGTCGTCACTACGCCGGTACCGTGACATTGGGAGCAAGTGTCCATCTCGGTGCCGTTTTTGGCGCCGGTACCGCGGCAGGAAGAACAAACCTCACGCCGACGATAGCGGATCTCCTTCTCACAGCCAAAGGCCGCCTCTTCAAAGGTGATGGTCAGATTCAGCTCGATATCATCGCCCTTCATAGGCGCATTGGCACGGTTTCTGCCACCGCCGCCGAAGCCGCCAAAGCCGCCGCCGAAAAAGTTGTCAAAAATGTCGCCCATATCGCCAAAGCCGCCAAAACCGCCAAAGCCTCCGGCGCCTGCGCCGAAGGAGGGATCGAAGGCAGCATGGCCGAACTGGTCATACTTTTGCCGTTTTTCGGGGTCGGAAAGGATCTCGTGCGCCTCGTTGACCTCTTTGAATTTCGCCTCGGCATCAGTATCACCCGGATTTAAATCCGGGTGATACTTTTTGGCCAGGCGTCTGTATGCTTTTTTGATCTCATCGTCACTCGCGCCCTTTTGCAGGCCGAGGACCTCATAATAATCGCGTTTTTCTGCCATTTGAATCGGCCCCTATTTATTTTTCGTCAACGTCCTTAAAATCGGCGTCATATACGCCGTCTGCGCCGGGGGCGTTACCGCCTGCAGCAGCCTGCGCTGCGGCCTGTGCCGCGGCCTGCTCCTCGGGCGTTGCCTGCGCATAGATCTTCTGTGCCAGTTCGTTCATTTTGGCCATCAGCGCATCGGTAGCGGCCTTGATCGCATCGGTGTCCTCACCCTTGAGGGTCTCCTTCACCTTTTCGATCTCGGCGCGAACACCGGCCTTATCATCCTCGGTCAGTTTGTCACCCACGTCGTTGAGGGTCTTTTCGCACTGATAGCAGGCCTGATCGGCGTTGTTGCGGATCTCGATGGCCTCTTTCTTCTTTTTGTCCTCGCTGGCAAAGTTTTCGGCTTCCTTCACCGCTTTTTCAATATCTTCCTTGGACATATTGGTGGAAGAGGTAATGGTAATATGCTGTTCTTTACCGGTACCCATATCCTTGGCGGATACGTTTACGATACCGGTGGCGCCGATCTTAAAGGTAACCTCGATCTGCGGTACGCCACGGGGAGCGGGAGCAATGCCGTCCAGATGGAAACGGCCGAGAGTTTTATTATCGGCGGCCATCTCACGCTCGCCCTGCAGTACGTGGATCTCAACGCTGGGCTGATTGTCTGCCGCAGTGGAGAAGATCTGACTCTTTTCAACGGGAATGGTAGTGTTACGGTCGATCAGCTTGGTGAACACACCGCCCAAGGTCTCCAGACCCAGGGACAAAGGAGTAACGTCCAGAAGCAACAGGCCCTTTACGTCACCGCCCAGAACACCGGCCTGAATGGCGGCGCCTGCGGCTACACACTCGTCGGGGTTGATACCCTTATGAGCTTCCTTGCCCATATACTTGCTGATGGCTTCTGCAACAGCGGGAATACGGGTGGAGCCACCGACCAAAATAACCTTATTGATATCATTGTTGGACAGACCGGCATCACGCATAGCGTTTCTGACGGGCTCCATCGTGGCTTCGACCAGATCGTCGGTCAACTCGTTAAACTTGGCGCGGGTCAAGGTCATATTCAAATGCAACGGGCCGCTGACACTGCCGGAAATGAAGGGCAGGTTGATGTCGGTCGTGGTAGAAGAGGACAACTCGATCTTAGCCTTCTCAGCAGCTTCCTTCAAGCGCTGTGCGGCGGTGGCATCACTTTTCAACTCGATACCGTGTTCCTTCTTAAATTCATCATTGATCCACTCGATGATACGATCGTCAAAATCGTCACCGCCCAGACGGGTGTTACCGTTGGTGGCCAAAACCTCGCAAACGCCGTCTCCAATCTCCAGAATGGAAACGTCGAAAGTACCGCCGCCCAGGTCATATACCATAATCTTCTGGTCGTTTTCCTTATCGATACCGTAAGCAAGCGCAGCCGCAGTGGGCTCGTTGATAATTCTCTTTACATCCAGACCGGCAATACGGCCGGCATCCTTCGTGGCCTGACGCTGTGCGTCGGAGAAGTATGCGGGAACGGTGATGACCGCCTCGGTTACAGGCTCGCCCAAAAAGGCCTCGGCATCTGCCTTCAGTTTTTGCAGGATGAATGCGCTGATCTCTTCGGGAGAGAATTTATTGCCGTCGATCTCGACTCTGCGGGCCGTACCCATATCTCTTTTGATGGAGATAACGGTCCGATTGGGCTCGATAACCGCCAGGTTTTTGGCGTTACGGCCGACAATACGCTCGCCGTCCTTTTTAAAGGATACGACGGAAGGGGTGGTTCTGCCGCCTTCGGCGTTGGTGATGATGGTAGGCTCGCCGCCTTCCATTACAGCAACGCAAGAGTTTGTAGTACCAAGGTCAATACCAATAATTTTAGACATAATTTATTCCTCCAATATTATAAACAGTTTTTAGTTTGCAACCTTAACAGCTGCGTGACGGATGATTTGTCCGTCTTTATAAACATACCCTTTTTGCAGAATCTCGGCCAGACTGCTTTCGGGCAAGTTTTCATCCTCAACGTGCATAACGGCGGCGTGCAATGCCGGGTCAAATGGCTGTCCCACCTCACCTAAGGCGGTCACGCCGATCTTCTCCAGCGCCTCTGCCGTTTGCTTTAAGATCATTTCGACGCCCTCTTTCATCGGGCTGTCCTCTGCGGCGCTGACGGCGCGCTCCAAATTATCAATGACCGGTAAAAAACTTTTTACCGCGGCCACGATACCGTCGCCGTACATCGCCTCTTTTTCCTTTTGCGTCCGCTTGCGGTAATTGTCATATTCCGCCAGTACACGCATCATTTGTTCCTGTTGGGTGGCAAGTTCCCCTTTCAGAGTCTCCACCTCTTTATTTTGTTTGGTTCTTTTTGGTTTACTCGCCTTTTTTTCCGTCGGTTGAGCGGTTTCCGTTGCTTGCTCCTCGACAGGGGCGTTCTTCGTTTCCTCTGCCATAATAACCTCCTACATATAATGATCTTTCAGAAATTTCTCAATACAGCGGGCGAAATAGTCGACCTGTGAAGCGCCCTTGCCGTAATCCATACGGGTAGGTCCGAAGATAGACAGCGCACCCAGGTGCCCCGTTTCGCCGTAACGGCGGATGACCAGACCCATATCGCCCAGCGTTTCATCCCCGATCTCTTCTCCGATCTCACTACCGATCTTGATATTGACGCTGCCCTGTTCACCACTGGTCAGCACGTGATACAGCGCATCCTCCCGTCCCAAAAAAGACAGGATGTTTTGCGCCTTGTGGATCTCGTAAAACTCGGGGTGAGAAAGCATCCGGCTTTGTCCGCTGACGATGACCTTGGGACGTTTCATACTGGTAACGATGTTCTTGACCATACCTACCAGAAAATCCCATTTCTTTTGTTTCATGCCCAGCAGACGTTCCAACTGGTTAAAATCGGTATCGGACAAGGTGGCAAAGTTATCATCCTGCAGGTATTCACCCAAGGTTTGATTCAAATCCCGAATATCCTCATCCGTGGCCAGAAAATACAACCGGCAAAAGCTGTTTTTTACCTTGCCGCTTTTGGTGATGACCACCAGATTGATCATATCATCGGCAGTTTTGATGACCTCCATCCGCATGATACGGTCACTGTCGTTTTGCTGTACCACGGCGGCGCTGGTGTACCCCGTGATGCGGGAAAACAGCGTGATAGCCTCCTTCAGAAAATCATCTGCGGTGGCGTTAATTGAACTAACCGCCGCCACCAGATCCTCCGTTGTTTTCATATCCAGAGAAGGCAGCTCCAACAGATGGTCCACGTAAAAGCGATAACCGCTCTCGGTGGGGATCCGCCCGGCAGAGGTGTGGGGTTGATGAAGATATCCCAACCGCTCCAGCTCGGCCAGGTCGTTACGCACGGTGGCGGAGGAAACGTTCATCCCCTCCCGTTGCAGGACCGATTTACTGGAAACAGGCTCACCGTTTTCGATATAGCTTTCGACCACGGCCTTCAAAACAGCCTTTTGTCTTTCCTTCATCTTTTCCTTCCCTTTCATTTTTTGTTTTTAGCACTCTTTTGTTTCGAGTGCTAATTTTATTATACACATTTTTTTGCTTAAGTCAATAGATTTTACAAAGTTTTTTGCAATCGTAAGGGCAGAGTGCTAATTTTTTTGCAAAAAAGAAAACCATTCAAATGAATGGTTTTCTTTTTGATTATCTTTCTTCTCGGAAATAGGATAAGCCAAGACTTTGCGGCGGCTGATTTTCCTTTTTATCCCGAATGCTGGTGATGACCAATACGATGATGGTAACCACGTACGGCAGCATCTTAAAGAGTTCCTTATGAGCAAAGCTGACGCCGGTGATATAGCTGCTGGCAATATACAGGGCGCCGAATACGATGGAGCCGATAATACCGAGATTGGGCTTCCACACGGTGAAGATGACCAATGCGATCGCCAACCAACCGATGGCGTCGATACAATACTCCCAGTTACCGTAAAGGTAGTCCATTACAAAGGTAAGACCGCCCAGACCGGCAATACCGCAACCGATACACGTGGCCGCATAGCGATAGGCAGACACGTTGATACCGGCGGCATCGGCAGTGGCGGGATTTTCACCCACTGAGCGCAAATTGAGACCCACACGTGTCTTAAACAGCACGAAGGAGGACAACAGCGCAATGGCGATGGCAAGGTAAATCAAAACGCCGTGGGATAACAGCAGCTCGAAAATGAAATCGAGCACGGCAGCCAGCTTGACACCAAAGGCGCCCCAGCTGTCTGCGATCCATTCGGTAAGACCCTCATAAGGAATATGCGCAGTGAAATAACGGCTGCCCTTGGTGAATACAGCGCCGGTTTCCTGAATGATATAGTCAGACAGGCCCACACCGAAGGTAGTCAGGGCAAGACCGGTAACGTTTTGATTGGCGCGCAACGTAACGGTCATAAAGCTGAACAGCAGACCGCACAGCGCACCACCCAAAACGGTGGCCAGAATGGGGATCAAAATAGCCAGTATCGGGACGATATTTCTACCGACAGCCGTAAAATAAATATACTCGGCATAACAGCCAAAGGCGGCGCCCACGCACATAACGCCGGGAATACCCAGGTTGAGATGTCCCGATTTTTCGGTGATGGTTTCACCGGTAGATCCATACAGAAACGCCATACCAAGGCGAATCGCACTAACAAGAAAGGCAAGCATATTTAGTTATTCTCCTTTCTATGTTTGTTGGACACCAGCTTATACTGGAGGAAGAATTCGCAACCAATGATAAAGAACAGAATAATACCCGTTACGATATCCGTAATAGAGTGCGGAATACGGAAGGCGGTGGAAACCTGATTGGCGCCGCTTTCCAAAAAGACGATCAAAAAGGAGGTGATAATCATCAGCGCCGGATTGAATTTTGCCAGCCAGCTGACCATAATGGCCGTAAAGCCACGGCCGCCTGCCGTATCGGTAGCAATGGTATGGTTGGTGCCGCCCACCAGCAACAGACCGGCGATACCGCACAGAGCGCCTGAGATAATCATCGTGCGGATGATGACCTTTTTAACGTCGATACCAACATAGCGAGCCGTGTTTTCACTTTCGCCCACGACGGAAATCTCATATCCCTGCTTGGTGTATTTTAAATAGATGAATACCAACACCGTCAGTACGGCAACGATGATAATATTCAGCAGATACGCCTTACCGAACAAAACGGGAAAACCGTATTCGGGCATCATATCCAGCACACCCGAACCGCTTTTAACAACGCTCTTCAAAAAGAATGCCACCAACTGAATGGCAACGTAGTTCATCATCAGGGTAAACAACGTTTCATTGGTGTTCCAATAGGCCTTGAAAATCGCGGGAATCACCGCCCAGATGATACCGGCGATAATGGAAGCAACGATCATAACCAACAGCAGAACGGGAGTGGGAAGCTTACCGCCGCAATACATCATAACGATGATGGTGGCAAGGCCGCCAACCAGTACCTGACCCTCGGCGCCAATGTTCCAAAACTTCATTTTAAATGCAGGTGTCACCGCCAGGCCGATGCACAGCAGGATCACAAGTTCCTGCAACAAGCTCCAGATACGGGTGGAGGAACCGAAGGCGCCTACCAGCATCTGCGCATAAAAATCGATGGGATTTTTCTGGGCCAGCAGGGTGATGATCAACGAGGAAAACAGCAATGCCAGCACCACGGCAATGGCACGTACGGCCAAACGACCGTACCAAGTCATCGGATCTCTTTTAACGATTCTAAAAGGAAAGTTATTCATTGTCATCCCCTCCCTTACTGTCAGTTTTGGTCATCAACAGACCGATCTCTTCTTTTTTGGCGGTTCTGCCGTCTACCACGCCGGTAACCTTACCCGAGCCGATGACCATAATTCTGTCGCACAACTCCAGCAAAACGTCCAGATCCTCACCAACGAAGATAACGGCAACGCCTTTTTTCTTCTGCTCATTCAGCAGATTATAAATAATATAGGAGGAATTGATATCCAATCCTCTGACCGGATAGGCCGCCATCAGCACGGTGGGAGCAGCAGCGATCTCACGTCCAACCAGTACCTTTTGCACGTTACCGCCGGACAACCGTCTGACGGGGGTGGAAGCGCTGGGGGTGACGACCTCCAGATCCTCAATGATATGATCGGCCAGATCACGGGGGCCTTTTCTTTCCAGAAATACGGACTTACCTCTGCGATAGGAGCGCAGCATCATATTATCCACGATATCCATATTACCGACCAGACCCATGCCCAGACGATCCTCGGGCACAAAGGAAAGACGCACGCCCAGTTCTCTGATCTGCAACGGAGTCTTATTGAGCAGGTTTTCCACCTGTCCGTTTTTGGGATTGTGATATTCGATGCCGCCCTGCTGTACCTGTTGCAGACCGGCGATGGCCTCCAACAGCTCACGCTGACCGGAGCCGGCGATGCCGGCAATACCCAAAATCTCACCGCCACGGGCAGTAAAGGAAACGTCGTCCAGTACGGTAACACCCTCCCGGTTGATACAACTGATATGGCTGACCACCAGACGGTCCTCGGGGTTCTGCGGCTCGTCCCGTTGAATATTCAGCGAAATTTTGGCGCCCACCATCATTTCGGTCAGTTCCGATTCGTTGGTGTTGGCGGTCACGACGGTACCGACGTACTCGCCTTTACGCAGAACAGCCACCTTATCCGACAGCGAGAGCACCTCGTGCAGTTTATGGGTGATGATGATAATGGTCTTACCGTCCTCCCGCATCTTACGCAGTACGGCAAACAACTTTTGCGTTTCCTGCGGGGTCAAAACGGCGGTCGGCTCGTCCAAGATCAAAATATCAGCGCCGCGGTAGAGCACCTTGATGATCTCTACAGTCTGCTTTTCCGAAACGCTCATCTCATGGATCTTTTTAAAAGGATCCAGTTCAAAGCCGTATTTATCGCTGATCTCTTTAATTTTCTTTGCCGAAGCCATCAGATCGTATTTTCCTTCACCCTCCAGGCCGAGGATGATATTCTCCGTGGCGGAAAATACGTCCACCAATTTAAAATGCTGATGGATCATACCGATCTTATAATTAAAGGCGTCCTTGGGCGAATGGATCTGTACCTCTGCTCCCTGAACGAAGATCTGCCCCTCGTCCGGATAGTAGATACCGGAGATCATATTCATCAGCGTGGTCTTACCACTGCCGTTTTCGCCCAGAATGGACAAAATCTCACCGCCGTAGGCAGCAAGAGAAACGTTCTTATTGGCGACTACCTTACCAAAGGTTTTGGTAATGCCCACAAGTTCGATTGCAGGAACCATATATTTCTATCCCTCCATAATCAATTTATTGCTGAAAAAGAGGCACTTTGATATGCCTTTTTTTCAACAATAAAAACAAGTTCAGGCGGGGCAACAAAGTGCCCCGCCCGGTTATAAGTTGACAGATTAGAACTTCTCGTTGAGCAGAGTAATACCGTCGATTCTTACGTCAAAGTAAGGAGCGCTACGGCTTTCGGACTCGTGGAAGTAACCATCTTTGATAGCCTCGGTATCGGGAGCGAAGGCCTCATCGGTGTCAACGTCAGCCTTGTAGGTGGTCAAGGGCTTACCGTCAACGGTGATAAAGGACTCTTTGGCAGTATCAAATACGTTCAGGCTGCCATCAGTCATTTTCTCAACAGCATCCTTAATGGCATCAATAGTGCCCTTGGCGGCAACGTCCTGATTGATACCGGTCAGAACAACGCTACCCTCGGCAATGCCGCCGCACCAGTCAGCATCGATCTTCTCGCCCTTGGCAACACAGGAGATAATGTAGTTGTAGTAGGGAGTCCAGTCGATTCTGGAAGAAACGATGAAGGTCTCGGGGCAGGCATCAAAGGTGCTGCCGTTGTAGGAAACGTTGGGAACCTTGGCGGCCTCACAAGCGGAGGGAGCGCCCATGGAGTCAGCATGCTGGCTGATGAGTTTGCAGTTTCTGGCAATCAGAGCCTCGGCTGCGTTCTTTTCTTCGGTGGCGTCATACCAGGAACCGGTGAACTGTACGTCCATGGTAACGCTGGGGCATACGCTCTTGGCGCCCAGATAGAAAGAGGTATAACCGGAGATAACTTCGGCGTAGGTGTAAGCACCAACGTAACCGATCTTGGCTTCCTCAGCCTTGAACTCTTTGTTCTCGATCATCTCATTGAGCTTGAGACCTGCGGCGATACCGGCCAGGTAACGGCCCTGATAGATGGATGCGAAAGCGTTGTGATAGTTGGCAAGGCCGGCAGTATGAGCCTTGGTACCGGTGGCGTGGCAGAATTCAACGTCGGGGAATTCTTTTGCAGCCTTGATCATGAAGTCCTCATGACCGAAAGAGTTGGCAAATACGATGGAGCAACCCTGCTCTACCAAGTCCTTGGCAGCAACATAGCACTCGTCACCTTCGGGAATCTGAGTTTTAACGATGACCTGAGCATCACTCAGACCGGCGACCTCTTGAATCTTGTCAACAGCGTTGAGGAAGTTGAGGTCGTAGGTGGATTTTTCATCGTGCAGGCAAATGAAACCGATCTTGAAATCCTTGGGGAGTTCATAGTCGGCCTTCAATTCAACTGCAGCGATGGGCTCGTCACTCATACCGGTGCCGGAACCGGCGTTACCGCCACTACAAGCGGCAAAAGAGAAGAGCATTACGGCGATCAGCAGAATAGAAATCAGCTTTTTCATTGGAATTTTCCTCCTAAAAATATTTATGTAAATTAAATTTACACCAAAAATCAGTCACGGAAGGTAACGGCAGTATCACTCATCGATTCGATGATTGCAAGGCTTTCGACCCGATAGCCTTCCTCCCTCAGCTTGTCCCCGCCGCCCTGAAAACCTTTTTCAATGGCGCAGGAAATGCCAACAACCTCAGCCCCGGCCTGACCAATAATGTCGATCAAACCGCGCAACGCATTACCGCGAGCCAGGAAATCGTCCACGATCAGCACACGGTCACCCTCGCCAATAAATTCTTTGGCGATGACGGCCATATACTGGTTTTGATGGGTATAAGAATAGACCATCGAAGTGTACACGTCTGCGGCAATGTTGGCAGACTGGTGTTTCTTGGCAAACACCACGGGAACGTGCATTTGCGCAGCCGCAGCAACGGCGATAGCAATTCCCGACGCTTCAATGGTCACAATTTTATTTACTTTTGCATCCGAAAACAGGCGTGCGATCTCACTGCCGATCTCCATAAGAAAATCCGCATCGATCTGATGGTTGAGAAAATTACTGACCTTCAGAATATTGCCGGAATATACAGCACCTTCTGCAAGAATCTTGTCCTGTAACGCCTTCATAATGTCCTCCTGCAACCTGCCTCGAAAAAATGTAAACACTTTATTAAATATTAACATACCTCACTATAATTTGTCAATGACAATTTGTGACCCTTTTGCATAAGATTTTGCCCCCGTCGACAAAAAGCCTACGGGGGCAAATATTATACTTTTTTCAGTTTTACAGTCGCCTTAAACAAATCACCGTCGATCCCCAATATCAGCTCGCCGTCATTCAGACGGCACAGATCGCCGGCAATGGACAACCCCAGACCGTTCCCCTCCTGACTGCGGGAGCGGTCACCGCGAACAAAACGACCGGTCAATTCGGCGGGGTCGATATCCAGCGGCTCCTGCGAGATATTTTTCAGTTCAAAGCAGGCGTACTCGCCTTTCTCGTATACCGTGGCATACACCCGTGAGCCTTGCAGCGAATATTTCCGGGCATTGGACAGCAGATTTTCAAACACCCGATACAGAGCGTTGCCGTCCGCATATACGGTAGGCGCCGCCATCGTATTGTAAACAAGCTGCAACCCGCAGGCCTCCATCTGATCCATTTCCTCCACGATCGCCTGATTGGCCAGTTCTGCCAGAGACAGCTTGTTTTTTTCCAGTACAACGTTACCGGTGGAGACCTTACTGGCCTCTATAAGATCCTCGATCAGCCTTTTGAGCCGCAGACTTTTATCCTCCAGAACCGCAAGATATTCCCCGGCCACGGGATCGTTGATATCACAACGCCGCAACAGATCGATATAATTGATCACCGAGGTCAGCGGTGTTTTCAAATCGTGGGAAACGTTGGTGATCAGTTCCGCCTTGGTCCGTTCCTCTCGCACTGCCTGTTCCACAGCACGATCCAGTTCTTCCTTTGAATATTGCTGACTTTGCACCAAAAGGCGCAACGACACCGGCAGACGGGAAACGTCCCCGCGATAAAGCTGACGACGGGCGGCAGCAAGAATGATACTGTCCAGACTGTGCAGATAATCCAGCGCCTTGAAAGCAACGGCCAGCTGCAACACCACAAACAGCATCAAAACGCCGGCACTGCGTGTCTGCAGTAAAACAAAAATCAAAACACTGTTTGCTGCGGCCCAGCACAGCAACAGCGGCCAAATGTACTTCCGCATTGCGCCCGGTTGATAGGCCAGAACACCTGCCACGTTCTTAACGGCAGCGCCGCAACGGGCGCACAGAAACCGTCCGCATCGCACGGTGATCAGGCTGTCGCCCAAAGCGCCGCTTCCAAGAATACGGGCGATACTGCACAAAAGCTCGCACACCGCAAACCAGCCCAGCGCCGCCAGCAGGCAAAAGCCGATCAACAGCAGTTGCCGCAAGCTTCCCACGCCGTCAAAAAAGACACCGCCGATCCTACGTAGGATTTCCACACCAAGCAGAAAGATGCCCGCCCCGGCGGCCACTGAAAGAACCAGATGTATCTCCAGCGGCAGGCGGTCGATCCACAGCCGCCGTTTACCGATGATAACGAGCAAAAAGATCAACAGCGCTACAGACAGCAGCAAGCACGAGCCGGCAATGGCCAACAGCAGACGAAAATCCGTCATCTGCATTTTGCTAAACAGCGCATGATACTGTACGTATTTATCATCCATCGGCGCGCCGCTGACGTCCAGTACCACGTACACGTCCAGCGCCTCGTGAAAACGATCCTGCAACAAACGGTCGCTTTCAGCCGTGTCCAGCCCTTTCTGGCTGACCTTACCCTGCAGTACGGAAAAGCGGATACCGCTTTTTTCAAAATACGTCAGCCATTGCGGCTGATCGTAATCGGTATTGGTAAAGGTCGTGCCGCTTTTGGGGTCGACAATATAATATTGTAATGAGGACGGCAATACGCCCTGATAGCCGACGGTAGAAACGTCGATCTCCTTGGCAAAAGCATCAAATTTCGTTTTATAATATGCCGCCGGATCCTCCAGCGCCAAAGTAAAGTCAAAGTTACGTCCGTAAGAATAGTCGTCCCAGCCGTAAGAGATCTCCTGATTGTGGGTCGATTCGGCCAGTACCCGCGCGGGCAACAGCGCCGCGTAGCGAAGAAAGCCTTCACCATCGGTGCCGTTGAGGATTTTTTGGAGTTTTTGGACAAATTCCGGCGCATAGGCGTCCACCAGCACCCGTTTTTCAATGGTGACCTTGGGAACGCTGACAGGGGCGTCTATGTTAAAATAGGTAGCGTAATTTTCATAGATATCCTCCCGACACAGGTTATCAAAGAGATACGTACGGATAAAATTTGCCTTGATCCGGTTAAACTCTTTGACAAACTCTGCCGACCGATCTGCATATTCCGCCTGCAGTTTTCGTCGCAATGCTTCGGTGGCATAGTCACCGGTCTTACCGGCAATGATCTCGATATCCCCGGAAAGTTCTCTGCAAAAATCTGCCTGATCGGCAAACCACAGCTGACGTTTTTGCGTGGAGGAATAAAACACCGCATCCCCCATCATACTTTCCTGACTGAAAATTTCAAACACCGTGGCGGCCGCAACGACGAACAGCGCTATAGACAACAGTAAGGCCGTCAGCCGAACGCCCCTACGTTCAGTCCACTTTTTCGCATTTGTAGCCAAGTCCGTACACCACCTTTATATAGCGGGGCTGTTTGGGATCGATTTCGATCTTCTCCCGCAGATTTTTAATATGCACCGTAACGGTTTTTTCAGTGCCCAGAGAAGGCTCCTTCCACACCGCTTCGTAAATTTGCGAGGAGGAAAGCACGTGATCCATATTTTGGGCCAAATATTCCAAAATCATATATTCCTTGGCGGTCAGGGAGACTTCCGTGCCGTCCACCGTGACTGTTTTGGCCGCCGTGTCGATCAGCAGACCACCGGTGACGATCTGCGTTTGCAGTTTTACAAAGCCGGAAAAACTGACAAAGCGGCGGATCTGACTTTTGACCCGCGCCACCAGTTCAAGAGGCGAGAAAGGTTTGGTCACATAGTCGTCCGCGCCGAAGGACAGCCCGGTGATCTTATCCGTATCCTCACCTTTTGCAGACAGCAAAATAATGGGAAACTGATATTTCTCACGAATCTTCAGCGTTGTTTGCAGGCCGTCCAGCCCCGGCATCATAATATCCAGCACCAAGCAATGGATCTCTGTATTTTCAATGATCTCAAGCGCCTCATTTCCGTTTTCGGCGCCCAGCACCTCAAAGCCTTCCTGCCGCAGATAGATCTCCACCGAGTTACGGATGGCTCTGTCGTCATCACAAACCAAAACACGTTGCATTCCGATCTCTCCTTTCGTGATCATCATACCATCTTAATTCTAAATGCTGATAAGAAAAAAGTAAAGAAAAAGTAAAGGTTTTAAAAAACCGGTGTTCCACCCGCAGGCAGAACACCGGTTTGATCACAGCAGATCGGCAATAATCGTATTGGAAAGCATAAAACCACGGTCGTTGAGAACAAAACGATCGGCAACGATACTGCCAAGGCCGAAGGAGATATATTTATCTACGATCGTTCGCTCCAGCAGCGCAAGGGGCGCGCCGGCATCGGTCCGCAGGCCCAGCATAACAGCCTCCTCCCGTTGATCCTCCTCGGTCAGCGTGATACACTCGTCAAAATCAAAATTCGTTTTAGCGGCAAAAGCAGGTACGTCCTCAGCAAAGCTGTAGCGGCAATTGCCCAGTTTGCTGTGGGCGGCGGCGCCCAGACCCAAATAGTCCTTTCCCGTCCAGTAGCCGCTGTTATGCACGGCGCGGCGACCGGGCAGAGCGAAATTGGAGATCTCGTAATGCGCAAAGCCTGCCTGCTTTGTCAGCCGCAGCAGCTGTTGATACATTTCCTCCTGGCGATCCTCATCGGGAAAAGACAGCTGTGTCTGACGCAAAAACAGGGGTGTTCCCTCCTCCAACTGCAGATTATAACAGGACAGGTGGCCGACAGGCAATGCCAACACCTGCCGCAGACTGCGCGAAAAACTGTCTGTCGTTTGACCCGGCAGACCGTAGATCAGATCCACGCTGATATTATCAAAACCCATGGAAGCGGCAAGATCCACCGCCCACCGTGCCCGCTCGGCAGTATGCAAACGGCCGATAGCGGCCAATTCCGCATCATTCATACTTTGCACGCCGAAGGAGACCCGATTCACGCCGTTTTGTTGCAAAAGGCTTAACAGTTCAGGTGTGGTGCTCTCGGGATTGAGTTCGACGGTAAATTCCTGCAACGTATTGTCGAGCAACGGCTTTACTGCGGTCAAAAGCAGTTTCCATAAGGCAAGCGGCAGCACGCTTGGCGTGCCGCCGCCGATATATACGGTTGTCATTTTTTGGCCCGTCCCGTAATGGGCCAACATTTTGCACAGCGTATCCACGTAATCGGCCTGCAATTGCTCGGGATAGTGATCCGAGCAAAAGGCGCAATATCCGCACTTTGCCTTGCAAAAGGGCAAATGAATATACAGCATCATGAGTCCAACTTAAGGACAGCCATAAAGGCCTCCTGGGGTACCTCCACGCTACCCAGTTGACGCATCCGCTTTTTACCCTCTTTTTGCTTTTCAAGCAGTTTTTTCTTACGAGTGATGTCACCGCCGTAGCACTTGGCCAGTACGTCCTTACGCAAGGCCTTGACCGTTTCACGGGCAATGATCTTGGAACCGATGGCGGCCTGAATGGGGATTTCAAACATCTGTCTCGGGATATGCTCCTTAAGCTTTTCCGCCATTTTTCTGCCACGGGCATAGGCATTATCGGTAAACACGATAAAGGACAGGGCGTCCACCACCTCGCCGTTGAGCAAAATATCCAGCTTTGAGAGTTTGCTGGAGCGATAATCCGCCAGCTCGTAGTCAAAGGAGGCATAGCCTCTGGTACGGGATTTCAGCGCATCAAAGAAATCGTAAATAATTTCATTGAGAGGCAATTCATAGTGAATGGTAACACGATCGGTGTCCAGATAGGTCATATTGATATACACGCCGCGGCGCTGTTGACACAGTTCCATAATGGTGCCAACGTATTCCTCGGGGGCGATGATATCCGCCTTCACAAACGGTTCGCTCGCCTCCACGATGGAGGCGGGGTCGGGATAGTTGGTGGGATTGTCAACGTTCAGCTCCGTTCCGTCGGCAAGTTTTACCTTATAAATAACGGAAGGGGCGGTGGTAATAATATCAATGAGAAACTCACGCTCGATGCGCTCCTGAATGATCTCCATATGCAGCAGTCCCAAAAAACCGCAACGGAAGCCAAAGCCAAGGGCGCCGGAGGTTTCCGGCTCGTACAGCAGGGCGGCATCGTTAAGTTCCAGCTTGGCCAGCGCCTCTTTCAGATCCTCATATCTGGCGCCGTCGGCGGGATAAATACCGCAAAAGACCATGGGATTGGCCTTTTTATACCCTGAAAGAGGGGTTACCGTGGGGCGACCAGCCAGCGTGACGGTATCACCCACACGCGTTTCGGAAATGCTTTTGATGCTGGCGGTAAAGTAGCCAACCTCACCTGCGCGCAGGGTTTTGGTCTTTTCGCCGCCGAATACCCGCAGATATCCTACCTCGACCACGTCAAATTCCGCGCCGGTAGCCATCAGTCTGACCCGATCGCCCACCGAAAGTTGTCCCTCCATCAGGCGGACGTATACGATAACGCCTTTATAGCTGTCATAAATACTGTCAAAGATCAACGCCTTCAGCGGGGCGTTTTCATCCCCTTCGGGGGCAGGAATCTTTTCAATGACCGCCTCGAGAATATCGTGGATGTTCTGCCCGGTCTTGGCAGAAACGCGGGGCGCATCCTCCGCCGGGATGCCGATAACGTCCTCAATCTCCCGCACAACACGATCGGGGTCAGCGCTGGGCAGATCTATCTTATTGATGACCGGCACGATCTCCAGATCGTGATCCAATGCCAGATATGTATTGGCCAACGTCTGCGCCTCAATGCCCTGGGAAGCGTCCACTACCAGCACGGCGCCTTCGCAGGAGGCCAACGAACGACTGACCTCATAGTTAAAGTCAACGTGACCGGGGGTGTCGATGAGATTGAGGGCATATTCCTCCCCGTTATCCGCCACGTAATCCATACGGACGGCACGGGATTTGATGGTGATGCCACGCTCCTTCTCCAGATCCATATTGTCCAGCATTTGTTCGCTGATATCACGACTGTCCACTGCATTGCACAACTCCAGCAGGCGGTCTGCAATGGTGGATTTGCCGTGATCGATATGCGCCACAATGGAAAAATTGCGAATGTGTTTGCTGTCCGGCATATTTATCTCCTTATCCTAAAAGTTTCGTTAAACAGGGTCAGCGTAATGCTGTCCCCCTCCGTGCGCAACGCCAGCACAGGTTCCTGTCCCAGGTCACCGCTGATCTTCTGCGTCCCCCGCTGTGCCGCGGCACAGCCGAGCAGTACGGCGCCGCACAGCGTCGCCATCATCAGAAGAATACATAAAAATCTGATAAATCTCACAAGCCTTGCCCCTTTTATTCCCACATAAGAATAGTATGGGCAAAATTGCTCTTATTTAGTCAGCTCTTCCCGCAAAAAGGCCGGGCGATTGGTAATAAAGGAGGTGATGTCTGCCTCTGCCAGCGGGGCGGCGATCTCCACCGTATCCACCGTCCAGACGTTGACCTGCCAACCGGCCTGCAGCGCCTTTTTGCACATTTCCTGACTATGAACGCATTTATAGGCGGGATGGATGGCAAAAACCTGCAAGCCCTGCATATATTCAAAGGCATTATAGGGTGTGTGGCTGTACAGAGCGGCCACCTTGGCCGTGGGATCGTACGCCTTCAGACGGTACAGCATCTGATGGTCAAAGGAAGAATAGATGACAACGTCGTTCAGTCCGTATTCGTTGACCATATTGGAGACGGCCTCCTCCAGACCGTCCACCTTTTCACCACGATTTTTGATCTCAATATTGAGCAAAATGCCACTGGACTTCACCAGATCGAGTACCTGAGAAAGCAGCGGAATCTTCTCACCCGCAAACTGCTCGCCTTTGAATTTACCGAAATCAAAGGCCATCAGTTCCTCGTAGGTATAGTCCTCCACATAGCCCTTGCCGTCGGAGGTACGGTCGATGGTATCGTCGTGACAGACCACGATCTTATGGTCTTTGGTAAACTGTACGTCCAGCTCGATACCGTCGGCGCCCTGCTCCACCGCCTTACGGAAGGCGAGCATCGTATTTTCGGGATAATCGGCGCTGGCGCCGCGGTGTGCATAAATGAGTTGTTTCATGGTTTTTTCTCCTTTCATTGCGTCATCGGCGCAACGGTGATACAGATAGATAGCCAACAGCCACAGCGCAATATCAGCCACCGTTTCCAACAGTGCGATCATTTCGTAATTGCCGGTATACAGCATCCCAAACAGCTTGCCCGGGCCGCTGAGGGTACCCAGCAAAGCATACAGATAAAAATTACGACCGACGTGAGAGGCTCTTTCCTCAAATTTCAAAAACACCTTGGTCAGCGAAAGCACCATTAAAATGGAGGCGCAGCGCCCCACCGTGTCCACCACGGTTTCCGAGGCGTTGATCTCACGGAAGTTGGCAAAAAACATCGCAATGGCCGCCGCGCTGGGATAGGCCAGAGCAAACACCGACAAAAAGGAAACGATTCCCCCATTGCCGTACATCCGCAGGGGCAACAACGCAAAGTACAGCGCCGCCGCCAATGCAACGTAACCCAACCAACCGCCGGAAACAGCGGTCATCACGCCGTATACTGCCAACGCAAAGGCGCAAACGCCGCTGAGAATTGCCGCCGGCAGAGATGCAAACTGCTTCGGCGTGGCGGGACGATGCTCGGCCTTACAAAAGCGGAAGGTAAAAGCGATCGCCGCCCACAGCCCCATCACCCAGTACAGCGCATCGCTCAAAATGCTCTGCCAAAGGGTCTCACGGATGAAAAAGCCGCTGTTATCAATTACAAATATATATTGCAACACGCGGAGGATCAACAGCAATGCAATGCCTGACCACAGCGCGTATTTTCCGTATTTCAGTTTCATTTCCGGCCTCCATAAAAGCAATTTTATAAAAAAAACACGGCAACTCTATAAAAAATTGCCGCGTTTTTTATTCTTTTAGTCCTCAACGATTGCATCTACAGGGCAAACTGCAGCGCAAGCACCGCAATCGATGCACTCGTCAGCGTTGATCACATAGCTGGTATCACCCTCAGCAATAGCGTTAACGGGGCATTCACCCTGGCAGCTACCGCAGCTCAGGCAAGCATCTGTAATTTTATGTGCCATTATGGTCGCACCTCCTTAAATTGTTGTACATATAATAGCACACTCGCATTGCATTTGGCAAGTGTTTTATAAAAATGTTTATTTTTTTTCGGATTTTTTGGGTGCCTTGGCCGGAGCATTCTCCTTTTTTTCCTTACGAGCCACACTACGCAGCAAGGTGATCTCGCTAATCGGAAAGACCTTGAAAGAAATATCCTCGCCTTTGGTAAACTTGACCTTGACCTCCCGTTTCAGCACGGCGGCATCCACCACCGTGCCCTCGCCGTCGGGCGTGGCTACCCAGGAGCCTACGTTGGGCGTTTCCTTCCAATAAGCCTCATAGGTGCTTTGCTCGTAACCCAAACAGCACATCAATCTACCGCAGGGACCGGAGATCTTTTGCGGATTGGGAGAAAGTCCCTGTTCCTTGGCCATACGGATATTGACCGGGTGAAAATCCCCCAAAAAGCTGTTACAGCAGAACACTCTGCCGCAAATGCCGATACCGCCCAGCAGTTTACTTTCATCGCGGACACCGATCTGCCGCAGCTCGATACGGGTCTTGAATACACCGGCAAGCTCCTTGACCAGATCCCGGAAATCCACCCTGCCCTCAGCCGTAAAATAAAACAATATTTTACTGCGGTCAAAGGTGTATTCCACGTCCACCAGCGCCATTTCCAGCTTTTGCTTGCGGATGCGCTCCATACAGATGGTATAGGCCTTCTTTTCTTTTTGACGGTTTTCCGTCACACGCCGTTTATCAATATCATCGGCGGGACGAAGCACCCGTTTCAACGGCGCCGTCACCTCCCCGTCCTCCACGGAACGGTTGGGCAGGACCACTTCGCCGCATTCCATGCCGCGGGCGGTCTCAACGATACATTGATCCCCCTCGGCAAAGGTAAAGTCACCGGGGTCGAAATAATATACCTTTCCGGCGCTTTTAAATCGTACTCCTACGATGGTTTTCATAAATCAAAATCCTTTCTTTTCCGTCATTGACGGACCAGTTTTTCCACGCACAGGGTAACCAGGCGGGTCTCCAGCAGCAGAATGCTGAAGGGCTGTGTGACCATCTCGGCCAGCTGTTGCAGCTCGACGATCACGCCGGGCAGATTTCGCAGGCTGAGCGCCGTCACACATTTATGATTCTGCGTGATGCTTTCCCCGAACATCAGCTGTGCCGACGAACGGGTGGTGCGATAGACCAGCACGTCCCGCAGGTACATACACAGCAATCGGATAAATGCGGCAAACTGCGCCTTATCCGCCGCCAGTTGATGACAAAAGGCCGCCAGATCGTACACCGGCGCATCGGTCAGCAAAGAGCAAAAGCGCTGACATTGTTCCATACGCATTTGCAGTTGACCGTCGGAAAGCAACGCAAGGGCCTGCCCGGGGTTGCCGCCGCTGATGCTCAGCGCCGTCCGGATCAACGCAGGATCCTCCCCGCTTTGCTCCAAGAGCCATTTTGCGCTTTCCTCCCGTTCGGGGATCTCCATAGCCAGGCGAATAACACGAGAGTGAATGGTGGAGAGCAGTTTGCTCTCATCACTGCACAGCAGGATAAACACCACAAACTCGGGCGGTTCCTCCAATATCTTCAAAAAAGCGTCCTGCGCGTTGGGCGTCAGTTTTTCCGCCTGCTGCAGGATATAGACCTTCTTCTTTCCCTCGTTGGGATAGGTCAGCGCCTCCCGTCGCAACTGTCGGATCTGATCCACAGTATACGCTCCGCTTTTGGTTGCGCCCGTCAACGTGATCACGTCGGGGTGTACGCCCTTTTGAATTTTATCACACACGGCGCAGCTGCCACAGCCGCCCGTCGGGCAGAGAAACAAATGACTCATAATCCCGGCCAGCGTCTTTTTACCGCTCCCCTCGCCACCGCACAGCAGATAGGCGTGAGCAATACGGTTTTCGGTGGCGGCGGCCCGCAATTGAGCCAGCAGGCGCCGATTTCCTAACAATTGTTGCATAAACACACTCTACTCATATATTTTCGGAATATGACCTGCCACGTACAGGGGGGAAATGGGAATCTCCACCTTGTCCCCCACCTGACATTCCACGTCCGTCACGTCCACAAAGGTATGGGTCAGCGCCACGCGCCCCAATACCGGCACGCTTTTCCCGTGCAGACGCAGGCGCATCCGATTATCCCGTTTCAGCATCATTTTTAAAATGTTGACACCGTAGCGCAACAGATCACGGAAACGAAACGCATCATATTCCTTGCCAAGCTGTACTCCGTCAGCCGAGCCGATGGCCAATACGGCCACACGGCTGTCCCGTGTCAGCTTGTACACCTTACCGTATCCGACGTTATGCCCCTTGGGCAGAAAGCGGATATCGATGATCTCACTTTCCAGCTTACCCACCCGTTTGAGCGGCAAGCGGAAGGACACCGGCAAGCGTCCCAGCAACGCCGAGCCGACCCGTACGGCATCCAGATGAAATTTCTCATCCCGCAACAATGCCGATGAGTTGGCGATATGACGCCAGGTGAAGGTAATACCTTGTTTTTCCAGTGCCGCAACCGTCTGCAAAAAACGTTGCAGTTGCTCATCGGCAAAGCTGTCCTTATAGAAAAACGCGGCGCCCAGATGGGAAAAGATCCCCTCGGCGCAAACGTGCTCCAAGCGACAGGCCTGCGTCATTTCTTCGATGGCGTCGGGGGCAAAGCCAAAGCGACCGAAACCGGTATCCACCGCCAGATGGACCCGTGCCGTTTTCCCCGCTTTTTCCGCCAGGGCGTCGATGCTCTTACACTGCTCCAGCGAATCCACCGCTATGACAAAGCCGCGTTCAACCATCCGCTCCAGCTCCGCCGAGGTGTGATAACAGCTCAGCACCCAGCATTCGGCATCAGTCTCCACCGCCTCTGCCTCCTCCAATCGGGAAAAGGCAAATTTATCCACGCCCTGCGCCGCCAGCAGTTCCAGCATTTTTTGCGCGCCCAAGCCGTAGCCGTCTGCCTTCAGCATCGGTACGACGGTGGCCTTACTTGCCTGTTGCAGCGTATGCAGATTGTCGATCACGTCCTGTGTTTTGATGGTATATGCCGTCATTTTGATCACTTCTTTTTATTCTTGAGTTTGAAGAGTACGTGGTTGAGCTTACGATATGCCTTTTGTCCCTTTTCAGCCAGGAACATCCAAAAGGCGCTGTATACCAGATTCAGCTCACCGCAGAACTCGGTAAATTCACCGTTGAAATCCTTTTTAAAGCGGTACAGACCGTACAGCGGATTATCCTCCGACAGATCGCCCGATACACCGCGGAAATCGTACACGTCAGCGCCACGCTCCACTGCCCATTTCATCATAGAATACTGCAACAGATAGTTGGGGTTGAGATTGCGGTCACGGTTGGAGGAAGCGCCGTACAGGTACCACACCTTATTGCCGTAGCCGATGGCCAGCGTACCGGCAATAGCCTCCCCCTCCGGATTATAGGCCATATACAAACGGGCATCCTCGCCCAAACTTTCCATCAAGCGTTTAAAATACGCTTCGGTACGGATGACAAAGTTATCACGCACGCCGGTCTCCAGCATAATCTCGTAAAATACGTGCAATGCCTCCGGCAGTTCCTCGGCAGGAATGATCTTAACCTCCACGCCCTTACGCTCGGCCAGACGAACCTTACGGCGGTGACCCTGCGTAAAGGACATCAGCAATTCCTCTTCATTACGTCCCTCCAGATACAGACGGAAAACGTAGCGGGGCTGAATACCCTCAAAGTTTTTGGTATCCTTGGGCAGCTTACAGCCCAGTTCCTTCATAATGGACAGATATTCCTCATCGTCGCTCTTAACGTCCGAGTCCATCTTCAAAGCGTAGCCCTTATATTTTTTTGCCAATTGACGGGCGCCCTCCAACAGCTCGGCCAGTACCTTTTTATCGTGAACGTCACAGACCGGACCGCGGGGAGCATACAAAACGGAGGTGGGCATCATGGGCATTTTGCGGATCAGTACCGACATAATGCCATTGATCTTACCCTCCCCATCACGGGAGATGATCCCTTCAAATTTCCATTCAGTCTTTAGTTTGCTCCAGCCAATGCTTTGGGCAAAGTGGCCCTTGGGGCAACTGCGATTAAACGCCTCATATTCAGCGACGGCCGCCGCATCCTGTAAATTTAAAAATTCCAAAGCTTACACCTCAACTAAAAATAATTATACATTCTCATTATACTATTTTATGGCGAACTTGTCTACCTTTTTTTAATTTTCTGAAAATTTGTAAAAAACATATTTTCTTTTTGCAAAAGATAGTGTATAATAAATTTGTCATTAAACAAAGGAGGACCAAACAATGATTACAAAAGACACCATTATTGCCGACGTTCTGGACAATCATCCCGATTGCGCACCCTTCTTTTTGGAGATCGGTATGCACTGCCTGGGTTGCCCCTCTGCCAGAGGTGAGACCATCGAGCAGGCCTGTGCCGTACACGGCGAGGACGTGGATGCACTGCTGGAGAAGTTGAACAACTTTATCGGAGCATAAGCAAGCAATATCACAACAGAAAAAAGCCGAGTGGTACACTCGGCTTTTTTAAGTAAGGTGAAGGTACGATTATGGAACTGAGTCCCCGACTGAAAAGTGTATACAGCCTGCTCCCCGCCGATTGCGTGATGATCGACGTAGGCACCGACCACTGTCATCTGCCCATCTACGCCCTGCAACAGGGGCGTATCCGCAGGGCCTTTGCCTCCGACGTGCGACCGGGTCCCTTACAAAACGGGCAAAGCAACGCCGCCCTGTACGGAGTGGCGGACAGGATCACCACCCTGCTTTCCGACGGGCTGGACGCCCTGAGTGAGGCGCAACGCCGACAGATCGATACGGTGGTCTGCGCCGGTATGGGCGGCACGCTGATCCAAAGCATCATTGCCGCCGCGCCCTTTTTAAAGGACAGCCAAAAGACCTTGATCCTGCAACCGCAAAAGGCCGTTTACGAATTGAAGGAATATCTGGCTCGGGAGGGCTTTGCCATTACGGCAGAGAAGCTGAGCCGAGAGGGCGACAAGATATATCAATGTATGTCCGTCCGTTACAGCGGCGCGCCGCTGCCCGTCCCCGATCCCTTTGCCTTATTGCAAAAGGATGCGTTGTTTGCCGAATACGCCGCCGTGGAGCGACGCCGTCTGCAACGGCAGAAGAAGGGACTGGAACAGGGCGGTATCAGCGAGCAGGCACGCTATGACACCGTGTGTCAACATCTTAAACAACTGGAGGATGCCATTTGTGAAAGCACAGGAAATTTATAATATCATCGACGGATTTGCACCTTTTAACATTGCAATGGAGCACGACAATCCCGGTCTGTTGATCGGCCACAGAGATGCGGAGATCCGACGGGTGTTGGTCACGCTGGATGCCGATATGGCGGCGCTGGAGCGCGCCGTAAAAGAGGACTGTCAACTGGTATTTGCCCATCATCCCTTTATTTTTGAGGGAGAAAGCCACGTAAGCGATGCCACCGGACAGGGCCGCAAAATATTATACGCCATCGAGCACGGACTGACCGTCATCAGCGCCCACACCAACCTGGACGCCTGTGACGGCGGTATCAACGACACCCTGGCGGTATTGTTACAATTACGGGAGACCGGTCGTTTCGTCCCCACCCAAAACGGCGGTATGCTGGGGCGCATCGGCACCCACGATTTTGAAAGCCCGCAGGCATTTTTGCGCCACGCCACCAAGGTACTGCGCACTACGCCCCGCTATCGGTTCGTAAACGATCGTTTTGAGCGGTTGGCATGGGTCAGCGGCAGTGGCAGTTCCTGTCTGGAGGATGCCATCGCCGTCGGCGCCGATACGCTGATCACCGGTGACTGCAAGTACTCCGCCTTTATGAATGCGGCGGAATGGGGCATCAATCTCATCGATCTGGGACATTTTGAAACCGAGCAGATCATCCTGCCCGTGATGGCCGCCATTTTGCAGGCCAACGGTCTGGAGGTCGTCGAACAGCAGATCCCCTCCCCCATTATCACATTGGAGTAGTTTTATGGCACTTGACGCATGTTTTTTACAAATGATCGCCCATCAGCTGCAACCGCTGGTGGGAGCGCAGGTCGACAAAATCTATCAGCCCTCACGGGACGAGATTCTGCTCCATCTGCGGGGGCGTGAAAAAGGGCGGCTGATGATCTCTTCCTCCCCCAACTCCGCCCGCATCCATCTGACCGAGCGGTCGGTGGAAAATCCCAAGATCCCTCCGGCCTTTTGTATGGTCCTGCGCAAGCATTTACAGGGCGCGCGGATCCAAAAAATATACACCCCCGCCTTTGAACGGGTGATCTTTTTGGAGTTTGAGGGCAAAAACGACTTTTTCGAGCCGGAAACCAAAATTTTGCTGTTGGAGATCATGGGTCGCACCTCCAACATCATATTACTAAATGAACAACACAAGATCATCAACGCCATCAAGCACGTTGATTTTACCATGACCCGAGGCAGGGAGATCTTGCCCGGTCTTGCCTACGAAATGCCGCCAACACAGGACAAGATCCCCTTTATTGAAGCAACGGCGGCAAATGAAACGCAGCTGTTTGCCAAGGCAGAGGCGCGTATTGCCGACGCCATGATGGATACCTACGCCGGCATCTCCCCCGTTGTGGCAAGAGAGATCTGTTTTGCGGCGCTGGGCAATACGGACAAACGCATCAGCGAGCTGTCCACTCCGCAAAAACAGCGATTGATGGCGCAGGTGCTCACCGTTGCAAAACAAGTGACGGAGCATCAATGGAACGGCTGTCTGGTCCGCCGCAGGGAAAACGACAAAACCGTAGACTTCTCTTTTATGCCGCTGACTCAATACGGTTCAGCCGGTAAAGTGATCGAATGCGAAACCGTTCACACCTTGTTGGAAGAGTATTATACCAAGGCGGCCGAGGCGTGGCGGATGAAACAAAAGGCCATGGATCTGTCCAATTTTCTCACCCGCACCGCCGCCCGCATCCGCCGCACCATGACGGTACGGCAAAAGGAGCTGGCCGACAGCGATAATGCCGAGCAATACCGCATTTACGGCGAGCTGATCCAGGCAAATCTATACCGCATGGAAAAGGGGCAACGGGTGTTGGAGGCAGAAAATTATTACGAGGAGGCGTTGCCCCTCGTCCGTATACCGCTGCAGCCCGACCGTTCCCCCGTGCAAAACTCGCAAAGCTATTTCAAAAAATATGCCAAGGCAAAAAACGGGCAAAAAATCATCGCACGTCTCATCGAGCAGGACGAAAAAGAACTGGAATATCTTGACTCGGTCTTCACCGCCCTATGCGATGCGGAATGCGAGGACGATTTAGAGCAGATCCGCGCCGAGCTGGTGGAGGGAAAATACCTCAAAGCCCGTGCTTACAAAGGCACCAAGAAACCCAATTTATCTAAGCCCCGTGAGTTTATCACCGATGACGGATATACCGTTTTCGTGGGGCGGAGCAATCTGCAAAATGATTATCTCACCGTGCGGCTCAGCCGCAAAAACGACATCTGGATGCACACCAAAGGGGTACACGGTTCCCACACCTTACTGGTCACCGGCGGCAAAACGCTGGACGAGCTGCCCGATGAAACGGTGTTGCAGGCCGCCCGTCTGTGCGCCTATTTCTCCAAGGGCAAGGAAAGCAGTAAGGTCGAGGTGGATTATTGTCCCGTCCAAAACGTCAAAAAGCCTGCCGGCGCCAAGCCCGGTATGGTCGTCTATGACAAATATTATACCGTCCTGGTCGAGCCGGACGGCAAGCTGGCAGAAAGGATCAGAAAACAATGATCGGATATGATTTTGACGACACCATTTATTATGGCGATTCCACCCGTGATTTTATTTTCTACTGTTTAAAGCGGCAACCGTCGCTGGCGCGGTTTGCGCCCAAATGGGGCTGGTACGCTCTGCTGTGGAAGGTATTTCGGGTAAAAACCAAAACCGAGTTTAAAGAGCAGTTGTACAGCTTTTTTACCGCCATCAAGGATATCGACGCCTTTGTGGAGGACTTTTGGACCACTCATTTTAAAAACATCAAGCCCTGGTATCTGCAACAAAAGCGTGCGGATGACGTAATCATCTCCGCCTCTCCCGAGTTTTTATTACGACCGGCCATAAAACGACTGGAGATCACCCGTTTTATGGCCTCCCGCGTGGACAAGAAAACGGGGAAATATGAGGGTGAGAACTGTTGGGGCGAAGAAAAGGTACGCCGCTTTTACGCCGCCTATCCCGACGGCGTCATCGAAAGCTTTTATTCCGATTCCCGTTCCGACACCCCCATGGCGCGCCTTGCCACCGGTAAAAGCTATCTCGTCAAGGACGATACGCTGACCGAATGGGATCTGTAAAATAACGAATACATAAAAAATGTCCACCGCCTTGCGGTGGACATTTTTTATTGCAAACAACGTGTGTTTCATTCTCTCCCTCATCAATTGGCCAAAATAAAAACGGAGGCGAAAGATTTTCTTTCGATTTGTTTTCAAACGCGCCAAGTCGTTTTATCAACATATCTCATACTAACTCGCTTAAATAATAAAACGTTACTTTTTTGAATTGATAATGCCGTCCAGATTGATCTCTCCGTCGGTTTCAATGGCGCCGTTTTCTTTTTCATAAGTGGCCTTGGCGGCTTTGTACCAATCAAAAAACGCCTCCATATCCTTAAACTCATTTAAAAACTTCACCTGCGTCTCGGGGGTCATATTGTGATATTCGTCATAGGTGCAGGTGGTGGGGTCGTCCGGAATTTCGGTGATCGTGCCGACCGTCGGAGGGGTAGCAGGAGTCTCGGAAGGCTCGTCCTTTCCGGCGGGGGCATTGTTCGTCTGCCCGGCAGTATTCTCCTTTTCCGGAGTGGACGGTGCGGTAGGCGCCGGATCCTTTGTCGAAGGCGTTTGTGGCGCAGTGACAACATCGCCCGGTTTGGTCGAATCGGGTTTGACCACAGTATCAGGATCAACCGTCGTTTCGCCATTCTCACCGGACTCCGTCTTTTCAGGTGTTTGCGTGCCGGTTGTGGCGCCTTCATCAGCGGGAGTTTGCGGTGCGTTTGGTTTTTGACTGCTGCAGGCGGCCAAAAGCAATGCAAGGCACAAAAGGCCGGTCAGTAAAATTTTGTTTTTCACCGTTATTTTCCTCCCTCTTCCGTTTCCATGGCGGCGCGGCGCATCGTTTCATAGCTTAAACGGGCGGCCGCGTCGTCCGGCAGATTTTCCAACAGAAAAACCGGCACCTCCCGTATCAGGCGATCCAGTAAGGAAAGCATTTGCTCCATCCGCTCCATACGCACAAATTTGTGAGAAGATTGCGCCAAAATACGGTGCAACGCATCACTGTGAGACAAACGAACGATTTTATTTTCCGCGGCCTGCTGTAAAAAGCAAATGCCTGCCAACGGCGCCTTTACGTTTTGGTTAATATGATCCTTACCGCACCAGGGTGTACCATAGGCGTACCAGCCATCCTCCAGACAGCGCAGGGTCGGTTTATCATCATTGAATACCCGAGCGCGGTCGCCAAAGAGTCGCAGCCAAGAACGGGTATGGGTGGACTTCCCCATTCCGCTGGGACCGGAAAACAGATAGGCCCTGCCGTCCATCTCCACCGCCGAAGCGTGGAGATAAAATCCGTCATACTGCAACATAAAATAATTGAATTGGCGCGCCGTTTCGTAGTATTCGAGCATTTCCTGCGACAAATCGGCTCCTTCATACAAGCCCGAATTATATCTCTCCTGCAGGATCGTAATATCCGCCGTTTCCACAGGATCACATAGATACTGCTGACAGCACCGACGCAAAAACGGGGTATCCGGTAACTGCACCGTCAGATCAGCGATCCTGCAATCAAGCTTACCAGTTTTCATCCTCGTCAGGCAGGGTGCCGGGGCCGACACCAATCTCCATATCACCGGGCGGTTGCGGCTCGTCGGGGTTCTCACCGGGATTCTCGCCGGGATCGTCCGTAGAATCATCCTGATAAGTTTTCGCAAAATTCATAATGATCGTAGCAACCTCCGCGCGGCTGGCATTGCCCTGAGGACGGAAATTATAGCCACCGGTGGTCTTTTCACCGTTGACAAGACCGCCCATCTGGCAGGCCTTGACGGCGGAGCGAGCGTACTTCGAGATCTTGGCCGCATCCTTAAAGGTGATGGCCGGATTGACTTGTTTCAGCTTGATGTCGGCATAGTCGCAATAGCGCACCATAATAGCGCAGATCTGCTCACGAGTAATATTCTCATCGGGGCCGAAGGTGGTCTTGGTCAGACCGGCCACAATCTGATTCTCATAGGCCCATTTGACGTACCCGGTGTAGTACTGGTTCTTCTTCACGTCGGCAAAGACGGTGGTCACCTTATTGTTGACCTGCTGTCCGTCCAGCCGGCCCAAAACGGTCACAAACATCGCTCTGGTCATATTTTCTTCCGGACCAAACGTCATTTTTGACGTTCCATTAAATAAGCCATAATTATAAACATAACGGATGGAATCATTTTTTACATACCAATAGCTTTGATTTAAATCCTTAAACAAAACCACCGGATCCTCATCTTTTAACGAAAATCTTGCATATAACGATACACTTTCGGATACAGTGAGAGAAGTTGCCATACACGGCATCGTACACGCCTCATCGTAATACCATCCCTCAAAAACGCCAATCTTTTGTGTAACTTTATTCAACCCATATTTACCAGACTGGTATTTTTGATAGGATGGAACTTCAAACGTTCCTCCATTCTCAACAAATGCAAAATAATAACCAGAAATTTTTCCGTTCGTCACAGAAAGTAAACGAACCGGATGAATCGCGCCCTTCTCTATCCCCCACGATAGATACGCCTTTATTTTGTAATCTTTAATGATATCCAAATTAACATTATACGAATTTACCCAGTCTTTTGCCGCTTGATAGTCACTGTGTTCTCCGTCAAAAAAGTTTTTAATTCCATTAAGCAGTCCGTTCGAATAGATCAACTCCGCCAATGCAATACACTCTGCAATTTCATGTTCATAAACTCTCACAAACATATCATAACAGGACACCACACTGTATGCATGACTCAACGAATCATTAGACTGAAACGCATTGCAAGCGCTTTTAAAGCTTGCTCGGCAAACCTCTTGTATATGATACAATGCATAAATACGAAATTTTTGTTCAAGCTGACTGTCAGTCGGATAAACCAGTTCACATCCATATTTGGTTATGTCAACAATCATTTCAATCTCACTTATCAACGGAAATGCATCTTTGATGACATCCAACATAAAATCTTTTACCAGTTGCACTGTTTTGACAGCGATTTCTCTATTGGCCACACGAGTTTCCATCTCATCTATAGACGAATTCATTAAAGATGCAAGTTCATTTAAGCATTGTGTCAGTGGCTGATAATCCGAATGCTGCGCCATCATTTCAACAGCTGCAGTCAAGTGTTGCCCTTCGTTTTTTGCTGTCACATACAATGCAACTGTTTCTATGCCCTCCTTTACTGAAACACCGCTTTTTACCAGTAATTCAAACGTTTTCATCCCACATTCAACGTCAAGTGCCATAAATACATCTTGCATTTCATCATAAAGGGTTTTCAGATTCGCCGTGTTCATTTCTTTAGTTTCAATATCTACCCCCTTGGAAATAGCGTGACTGATCATTTTTTGACAAAGATCAGTTCCTCTTTCTTTCAGTTTCTCCGCATAGTCAACGGAAGTGACTTGATTCGTCATCAAATCTAGCAATATTGCTTTATAATATCCTCTTTCATCTATTCCTATCTCATTTTTGGTTAAAGAGTTAAGACTTTCCAGTATCGTTGTCCAGACAAGGTCTATTTTACCTCCGTTTCGTATAATCGCCGCGCAAGGCATATCAACATCGGAGGCTTTTTCCCAATAGTCCATAAGGTATTTAGCGAAGTACCATTGAAAATTATTTTGCTTAGCACTCAATTCAGCACTATCCCACTCGCATATAAATCCGTTTGCTTCTAAGTCAGTATTCCTGGTATCATTCCATTTACCTGTTTCTCTGATCATTTCAATATATATTTCATCTTTGTTGAAATAATCGTTTGGTTCCCCATCATTCCAGTTTGTATAAATGGCCGGTTCCCCGGTTATCCAGCTAATATCATCTTCTTCAGAATTCCTGCCACCCAAGAAATAATCATTCTTGGTTCCGTTTAGAATAAGATTATGTACGAATTCTTGTTCTGAAGCAAGCGTAACCGTCGCCAAATATCCACCCAGATTCTCGCAAACATCCTCGGCTTGTTCCCAGGTCATACTCTCATCATAATATTTATAATAATGCCCTCCATAAAACTGAGCATCTTCCGGAATGCTTGTTCCCACTTGTGTTTCTGCTAAGGCGACTGCATCGTTTGAAATTACACATACCGAAAACATTGTCAACGTCATAATCAATGCACAGCAAAAAGAAAATATTCTTTTCATAATCATTCCCTCTCAATCAAAACAAATGAATTGATAATATTATATCATATACATTTGCAGATGTAAACCAAAAGGAGAAAAGCATTAATTTTTTATTCCCATACAACGGGGCGATAAAAAGAGCAGAAACTATATCGTTTCTGCTCTTTTTATAAATCAAATCGATTATACGAGTTCGGGTGTTCGCCATCTCGAGCAACTTCTTAAATTTGCAAAGCATTTTGTGCTTTTGCAAATTAAGTTTAGAAGTTGCCATGCGAAGAACTCCCAAGAGAGCAAGCGGCACCGCACATCCTTTTCCTCTGCATCGTGCTGCTGCGCCGCTCGATTGGTTGCGGTCTACCGCCGGCGTGGGGCGCCGGGAAAAGTGTGGCAGAAAAACAGCGGGGAAACGCCAAGGCGTTTCCTCGTCGAAAGCAATCACTTATTTGTACGTCTTTGCAAAGTTCATGCGGCGGGTCGCCGCTGACGATCTCGGACGTCGGTTGACCTATCGGTCAATCCGCCGAAAGGAGCGGCAAACCGACATTTGTACTCGTTAGTCTTATTTGTACGTCTTTGCGAAGTTCATGATGATGGTGGCAACTTCTGCTCTGGAGGCATTGCCCTGCGGGCGGAAGTTATAGCCGCCGGTGGTCTTTTCACCGTTGACAAGTCCGCCCATCTGGCAGGCCTTAACGGCGGAGCGAGCATACCCCGAGATCTTGGCCGCATCCTTGAAGGTGATGGCGGCGTTGATCTTCTGCAGCTCGATATCCTTCTTGTCGCAGTAGCGTACCATAATGGCGCAGATCTGCTCACGAGTGATATTCTCGTCAGGACCAAAGGTGGTGGGGGTCAGACCGGCAACAATTCCGTTGTCGTTGGCCCATTTAACGTAACCGGTGTAATACTGGTTCTTCTTAACGTCGGTAAAGACAGTGGTCACCTTGTTGTTGACCTTCTTACCGTCCAGACGGCCCAGTACGGTTACAAACATCGCTCTGGTCATCTGATCGTTGGGACCGAACTCGGTCTTGGAGGTGCCGCTGAACAGACCGTTATTGTAAACGTAGTCAATGGCGCCGTTCTTAACGTA
>JAZQDW010000061.1:0-3698 GCA_045546995.1 Eubacteriales bacterium | reverse complement strand
GAACACGCCTGAAAGTGCATAATTTCGGTGCTTTTTGGATTATCGTCGTCGGCAGGCGTCAGCCTTGCCTCCTCCTCTGCGCCAAAAATCTCTTAAAATTCTGCGCTTTCAGGACGCAGAATTTTGCCGGAGCCGATTTTTGCATCGGCAAGGTATAAAACGCAGCCAATACTTTGTGTATTGGCGAGTATTTTAACACAGCAGAGGTGAAAATCGGCCCGTCAAAATCGGGTTCGGATACTCCTCCGCTGCTTAACATATCTATTATATCATAAACGTTCACGGGATACAAGTCTTGTTTTTGTTAACATAAAAAAGAGCAAGGCGGTAACCTTGCTCTTTATAAAAGGACCTGAAAGACAGACCCCAACATATATTATTATATCACAAAATTTGCGAGCAGTGTGCCCAAAGTTTACATAATTTTTTTGTGCAATTTGCGGACTATACAAACGGAAAAAAATCTGTTACAATGAAACCAGAAAGAGAAGAAAGAGTGAAAAAGAAACCGAAAAAGAGGAACCGGTTTCAACCAAACCCAAACTTCTACAACAAAAGAAAGAGGTGAGTCCAAAGGTTTAAGCAGTTTTTTCTTCACCAAAATCTATGAAAAGGAAATCAGTCCAATGCACAAGTAAGTTTTTCACTTATGTTCGCTGACACCTGTGATGATGGAGGATGACTCCCATGTACAACGAAACCTAAACAACCAAAACGATTTTAAAGTTTATGTAAGGCAGAAAGAAAGACATCTCGCCAAAGGGATAGAGATCAAGGAGTTCTGCAAAGAAGTAACGTTTTTATCGGCAGACAACTCGGACGGCAAATTGTCCGAAACATTTTAAGATAGATCAAAGTTTTGTGCATACACCGGTACGACCGGCAGAACAAAGTAAAAACACGAGTACATCTGTACACAACACAAAAGAAAAGGAAAAAAGGAATAATGGACATCCATTGAAGGCGGAGTACCTACAGAGGTCGATCAGACAAGGTGCTCCGCCGTTATTTTTTGTTTAAAAAGAATATAATTTGTAAACTTTTTTTCAAATCATAAAAAAAGGTTGCTTTTTTAGGCAATTTAAGTTAAAATAAAACCGTCTGTAACCAATTTGTAACTTTTGTGAGGTGTTTGTATGAGAGCGGGACAGTACATGGAAAATCCCAATCCCATCAATCGAATAGTATACGGCGCGTGGATGGCCATCAAGGTAATACTGGTACTGATCTACGGTGTCGGTTTTTACGTAGAAAAGGTTTTGCTGTGGATCGGTAAACCCGTGTTCCGTTTCATCACCGGCGGATGGTTCCGCGCCATTTGCAATCTGGGTGAATGGGTCATTGCCATGGCGGTGAAGATCTTTCACGGTATCATTCACGGCAGTATTGCCGTCGCTCACAGCTTTGTGCACGATTTTTCCTGGTGGGCGCCCTTCATCGGCGCGGCCTGCTTTATCGCCGTACTGGTGTTCAGCAACTTCTTTTCCGTGGCGTTGGAGGTTACCATCAACGGTAATTCCGTCGGCATCGTGACCAGCGAGGAAAAATATCAGAATATTCTCAATCAGGTGGAGGCGGATATTCAGACCCAACTGGATCAGAATGCCACCGCCGAAAACAACGGCGCCCTGGTGGTTCCCACCACCAAAGAGGAAAGCGACCAGAATCAAAACGTGGTGGTCAACGCTACCGAGAGCGAGTCGGGAGAGGAACCGACCCTGTCCTCGTTGAATCTGGAGGGTGAGAGTTATGCTATGACCACCACCGCACAGTACAATCTGCGGCTGGTCTCCCGACAGCAGCTGTCTACCGAAGAGGATCTGTATACCGACGTTTATTCTGCCGTGACCGAGCTGGTGGGCAACAACTTCGGCCTGTTCATTGATGGCGAGTTGAAGGCGGCCTGCGCGGATAAGGCGGCCATTGAAAAGGTGCTGGCCGAGGTTAAGGCGCCGTATGAAAACGATAAGAAAAACGAGCGCATCGAGTTTGTGGAGGACGTAGTCATCAAAAAGGGTATGTTCGCCGCCGATACGCTGAAAACGGAAGAGCAGCTGCGCGCCATGTTTAAAAGTGACAGCGATCAGCCGGCCTATTACGTGTGCGAAGAAGGGGACTATATGTCCACCATCGCCAAAAAATTCGGTATGAGCACCGCCCAACTGAAGGCGCTCAACCCCAATGTCAAGGAAACCGAGATCTACGCCGGTCGCCGCATCAACATTGCCGCGCCCGAGCTGTATCTGCAGGTCAAGATGGTCCGTACCGAAGTGTATGAGGACGATATCGCCTTCAGCGTTAAGCGTGTCAACAACAGCTCGATGTACGTTAACACCACCAAGGTCAAGACGGAGGGCAAGAAGGGCGTCAAGAAGATCACCGCCGAGATCACCTACGTGGACGGCCGTCGTGTCAGCAAGACCGTTGTGGATACGGAGGTTATCAAAGAGCCGGTGGATAAGGTCATTTACGTCGGCACCAAGAAACGGTATTCCTATTCTTACGGCGGCAGTTATTCCTCCGGTAACTACGTACAGGGCAGCGGTAAGGCCAGCGGTAACTTCGGCAATCCTATGCCCGGCTCGTACATCTCCTGCGGCTGGTACGGCTACGCCGGCCACCGCGCATTGGATCTGTGTAAGCGCGGCGGTACGCTGAACGCTCCGGTCTACGCATCGGACGGCGGTACGGTCGAGTTCTCCGGTTGGGGCGGCGGTTACGGCAATCTGGTCCGCATCCGTCACAACAACGGCTACGTCACCTATTACGCACATCTCAATGCCCGTCTGGTCACCAGAGGGCAAAAGGTATCCAAGGGACAGCAGATCGGACGCGCCGGCTCCACGGGCAATTCCACCGGACCCCATCTGCATTTTGAGATCCGCTATAACGGTACCTGCGTCAATCCCATGAACTATATTTACTAAACAAATAAAAAGGGCTGCTGCGGCAGTCCTTTTTTCTTGCTTTTTGCAGGGAATGATGTTACAATTTAAACAGAAATTATGATAAGGATGATCAGCTTATGAAAAAACGTATTTTGGCGCTGCTGTTGGCGGTGGGTCTGCTGTTGATGGCAGGCTGTAATCAGGCCAGCAACAAGGGCTTTTATCTGTACCGCTCCTCGCCGATCGGTTTCCGGATGGAATATCCTCAGACCTGGACCAAGCAGGTGGATCTGGAAAAGAAGATCGCCGCCTTCGTCACCCCGCAGGAGGGCTTTGGCGACGGGTACAGAGACAATTTGAGTATTTCGTACGAGGCTTTGGGGGACAAGAGCTTTGAGGAGTTCTTCACCGCCTATTACGGTTCCCTGCCCGCCAGTTTTGCCGGGTTTACCGAGGAGAGCAAGGAAGAGGTGTTGTTGGATGACCGCGAGGCGTATAAGATCATCTTTTCCTCCTCCCAGACCAAAAAGGATGATAGTGGGAAGGAGACCACGGCCAAGCTGCGCATCCAGCAATATATCGTATCGGTGGATAAAAACGTGTATTTCATCACCTTTATCGCCCAGCCGGATGCCTACGATTATTTCCTGCCGTATGTTAATACCATGCTGGACACGCTGAGCTTTAATGTATAAATTTCACCGCCCGTGCTTTTGTGAAAGAGCAGGGCGGTGCTTTTAAGCAGTGGAGGAGCATCCGAACACGCCTGAAAGCGCATAATTTCGGCGCTTTTTGGCTTATCGTCGGCGG
>JAZQDW010000060.1:0-7465 GCA_045546995.1 Eubacteriales bacterium | reverse complement strand
CCTCCGACGTTGGAGGAGTGGGGGCGGCAGGGGGGACGACAGGCTCGCTGTCGGGTGTGCTGTCGGTGGGAGGCTGCGACGTGGCGCTGCCCGTGTTAGTGTTGCCGACGTTGCCGCTTTCGGTCTTGCCGGTGTTATTGGTATTCCCGGTGTTATTGGTGTTCCCGGTGTTCCCGGTATTTTCGGTATTTTCGGTATTATCGATGCTGCCGATGACGGTTTCGTTGGTATCGTCGGGCGTTGCGGTCTCCTCCTCAAAGGCGTCAAAGTCCACGGTGCCCTCCACCGTTTCGTCCTCAGGTTTGGGGTCGGTGACGGCGGGAGTTTGATCGGTACAGCCGCACAGGCTGATGAGCAGTACGAAGATCAGACAAAAAAGCAGTTTTTTCATATTACTTCTCCAAAGCGGCGGAAACGTCGGCGTAGGTGGCAGAACAGCCGCCGTACACCAGAGTGCCGCCGTAGCTGAGATAATGAGTGCGGTACAGACCGTTGGCATCATAGCAACGGAGATAGGGGCGGGCAGAGAAGGCGGTGTTGTGCGCGGCGATCAGCTCGTCCTCTTCTTTGTTATTAAAGGTGACTACGCCGGTAAAGAGGCGATAGGCGTCGCCTTCGTAGTGGTCGGGCACGCCGCTGAGCTTGAGATTTTGCACGAATTTATACGCAGCGGTGGTGTTGACACCGTTGACGTTTGTGGATTTGTACTGCAACAGAAAGTCTGCATCATTGACGCCGGCAGCGACAGCGTATTTCTGCGCCGTGGCGGTTTTGGCCAGCACCAGACCGTATTCATAGTCGGCGTTGGCGGTGTGAATGGCGGTGATGCCGTCAGATACGTCCTTGCTCAGAACCGAAACGAAGCGCAGGCCGCTGCCGACTTCACCATGGTGTTCTTCGTTATCCTTTTCCAACTTGCGGATCTGTACGCCTGCCAGTTCAAAGCCAAGATAGCTGTCGCCGCTGATGACCTTGTTATCCTCGGTCTCGTGGGCCACGTCCTCTACGTAGAGCCAGTGGGCATAGATATGGGTCTCGCCGGTGAATACGGTGGACCAGTCCAGCGGACGGCTGTCGTTTTCGTTATCGTGGTCCAGATACCAGCCCTTGAAAATATAGCGGCGGCTGTTGGACAGGGTGGGCAGGTCGTAGAAGGGATCGCCTACCGTGCCCTCTTCGGTGAGGGAGAAATAGCGATCGCCCTCGGGCAGGGTGACGTCCGGCTCGTAGTAGGAGCGGAGAATATCACTTTCGGCCAAGGGATGGTTGGCGTGGAAGTTGACGTTATAGCCTGCTTCCCATTGGGCGTAGAGGGTGACGTCGGTTTGCGTATCGGGGGCGACTGTGGTAACACGGTTGCCCTCGCCGTCGTACCAGCCTTCAAAGGAATAGCCCTCTTTTTGGGGAATGGGCAGGATGGGCACGCCGGTGCCGTAAAAGAACTGATGCAGATAAATATCGTGGGTGTCCTGCGTGTAGGTATAGCCGGCGTCCTCGATATGGGTATCAGTGGTCAGTGTGTTGAGAGTCAGCTTGAAGGGCAGGGGGGAGAAAACGGCGGTGAGCATGGCGTTTTCCGTATTGGTGCTGACCGTCGGACCGATATAGATGTTGAACAATACGTTATTCTCGGTCTTGATGACGGTGCCGTCGGGCATGGTGTAATCGATGATCTTCAGACGGTAGAGGTATTCGTAGACACCGTCCGGTGTAGTGCTCCATACGGGATAACTACCCGTGGCATAGCCGTCGGTAACGGCGGCGGAGATGGGTGGATTGCCGCCGGTGTGCTGGGTGATCACGTACCAATCCAAACCGTTGTTGTCGGCGGCCGCCGCCTCATAGACCAGTGTAACGGCGATGGGGCGGACGGATTGGGTGGTGATACGGGTGGTATCCACCGTGAAGGGGAGGCTGACGGAAACGGGGTCAAACTGCAACAGGGCCGCAACCTCGGCGGTGTTGCCGATGAATTCGGGTTTGGCCGCCTGACGGGTGTCGGCGGCGCCGTCGGTGCCCACGGCGGTGTAGGTGTAGGAGGGGGTGTATTCTACGGAGTAGTTGCTTTGCCGCAACGCCACGATATACTCATAGCCGTCGCCATCGGTGTCGGTGGCAGGCAGGTCGGCAAAGGTAAAGGTATTTTGCGACGTGTCGGCAGAGGGGTCCAGCAAAACGGTCTGCTCCGCAATGGTGATATAGTTGCCGATGCCGACGGGACGGCGGCGCAGCAGTACGGTGGTGCGGGTGATGCGCTCCTCTGAATTGAGGAAAGTTTTAACGCCGTTGTAATCGTAAAAGTTCTCGACGGTGACGGTGCCGTTGATGGTCAACGCCTCGGCCCAGCGGGCGTAGGCAGTGGTGTTTTGGGTGAGGGCCATGCCCGTTGTAACGGCGTTGCCCGTCACGTCAAACCAGCCCATAAAGACATAGCCGTCTCTGGTGGGGGTGTAGGGGATCAGATCGGGTACCTCGATGATCTCGGGAATGAGGGTGGTGGGATTTTCGCCGATGATGCCGCCGGCGGCATCCAGCGTCAGATTGGGCTTTTGGATGGAGATCAGTGCGAGCAGCGTGCCTTGCTGTGCCTCGTTTTCAAAATACACGCCCGTCAAAGTGTTGGTATCGGTGGCGTCGGGATCGGCGCCGCCCTCCACGATGATCTCGGCCGAGATACGCTCGTCGGCGGTGAGATAGTGGGTGTGTTCAAAATTACGGTCGGCGGCGGGCAGAACGGCGCCGTCGGGCATTCCGTAGGAAATGACTTCCAGACGGTAATGGTAGGGCGTGTGGTCGTCGGTGTTGGCCATCCATACGGGATAGGTGCCTACGGCCTGTCCGTTTTCGTCCAGGGTGAGTTGCAGGTAGGTATCCTTATGCTGGGTGATCGTGCTCCATTCTATGACGTCGTTATCGTCGTAAGGCGTTTCACCCCAAGCGGTGACCTTGACGTTGACGTGGGTGGGACGAAGGGCGGCAGGCAAAGCCTTGGCCTCCTCGTCCAGCATTACGGTGAACTCCAGGTCAAAGTTGTGCGGATCGTAGATCAGCTCTACCTCCAGGGTGACGTCGCCGTTGGCATCGATGGTGGAGGTGATGCTCACTATATCATAGCCGGATTTGGCGGTGGTGACGGTGTAGTCAAGACCTTTGGGGAGATCCGTGAAGGTGGGGGCGGCGGCAGAGTAATAGGTGACGTCTGCCTTATCGGTGGGAGCGTAGCTGACGGTGTAGCCGTCAGCGTCAAATTCGCTTTTGCCGTCCCACGTTATGGTGCGGTGGACAAGTTCGGTATAATCGCCAACCGAGCCGGTTTCTCTGCCGTCTACGGTGAAGGTGACGTTATGCTTGCCTTTATCATTGTAATGGCCATCGCCGTCAGCGGCAATATGGTTGATGGTAACGTTGACGTATACGTCAACGGCATCCTCCCACAGCGCGGTGAGGGTGAGGGGGGAGATGATCTCGTTGATCACAGTGGTGTTCGGCTGATAGGTGTTTGCGCCGTCGGTCCAGCCGATGAAATGGTAGCCCGGTCTCGTGGGAATTTCGCCGGTGGTGATCACGGCAGAACGGCTGAGATAGATCTGCTTGGTCGGGGTTTGGCTGAAGGTACCGCCCGCCGTGTCGTAGGTGAGGGTGTAGTACTGCAGGGTGGTGGTGGCGTCGATGCCGGAAATGACGATGTGATGATCGCCGATATGCTCGTTATTTGCGGCGTGGACGTGATAGATGCCGTCGGTGACCAGCGCGGTGTAGTTTTGCCCTTCGGACTGATAGGTCAGCGGAATGGGTTCCCCCGTGGGGATGTCATCGATGACCTGCTGAAGATACAGGCCTTCCAGCCCTACATCTTCCATAGTGGTCAGCACGCCGTCCAGACGAATCTGTACGGCGGCCACGTTGGGGGTAAGGGTGGTGCCGGAAACGTAGGCGTAAACGGTTTTTTCCTCGCCGTCGTCGGTGTAGTGACCACGTACCTCAATGGGATAGGTGGTAGAGGGCTCCAGCCCCTCGAATACGACGGTTTGTCCGTCGGCGCTACGCTCACCCTTGGCGTTGCCGATATAATAGGTGCAATCGTCATCCAGGTCGGTCAGGGTCAGGGTGGTCAGGCCGCCGGTGACGGTGGGCTTTTTAAATACGTGTACGGTGGGGGTGGCGGTATGGGATGCCTGCTGATGAAATTTACAGTTTGTCTTTTTTACCGTGATGCGAATGGTGGCAGTGCCCTCAGCATTGCCTGTAATACTGTAATTGGGGGTGCTGCCGCTGATGGTGATGCATTTACTGTTATCGGTGATGGCGGCCTCGGTAACCGAGCAGGCTTCGCAGTTTACGTGGAGGATGGCGCTCTCACCCAGCAGGTCCTTGACGTCAATGGTGTCGCCCACGAAAACGCCGAAAACGGCGTTGTCCAGATCTCGGCCCAGATTGGGTGCCTGAAAGCCGCTGTAGGAGGCGGTGCCAAGCAGGGTATTCCCATCATAGACCTCGACCGAAATGTGGCCGGTGGTGTAGTCCCTGGTATTCAGATCGGCGCCGTATACGGCGGCGTAGGCATAGCCCACACCGGTGAAGGTCTTGTCCTGCGTGCGGCCGGCCATATTGTCCGAGGCGGTAACGTTGTGGGTGGTGTTGTAGATCTCTTGCTCACCCACGGTGCCCTGTACGGTGTACATATTATGGTCGTTGAAAACATAAAGATAGGTGCCGTAGTAGTTGTTCCAAAACCAACTCTGGCTGATGCTGCCCAGAGCGTTGGTCCATTTGTAGGTCAGATCGGCGGTGTTACCGCTGTAGCCGGTGACTTTTGCCTGCAGCAACTCGCTGGAGCGCAGGCCGGTGGTGTTACCGCTCATAAAGCCAACGATCTCTACGCTCACCCCTTCTGCCATAGTGGGGGTAGGGCAGAGACCCAGTAACAGCACCAAAACGCTGCAGATACAGATCAGTTGTTTGAAGAAACGTGTTTTCATACGTAAATTCCTTTTTTATATATAAAAATAGTCATTATACAAAATTATTATACCATCATTTGTTTTGGCTTCAACTATTTTGACGTAATTTGGTGAATTGTATATAATATCCTTGAAAGAAATGGGTAAAATGTTGTATATATTTACGAACCAAGCGGAGGAAAGAAATGATTTTTTGCCAAATTTCCAGTTGCATATCTGTCAGTACATGATATACTTATGATAAGTAACAGTTTTCGGGAGGATCGACATATGGCTTCTTTTGGAATTAACGTTTTTGATTTCGGCGCCAAGGGTGACGGCGTCACCGACGATACCGCCGCCATTCAGGCGGCCATTAACTTTGCGGCGGAGCGCGGCGGCGGCAAGATTTTGTTTCCCTTTACCAAGGGTGGATATCGCATTGCTTCTCCGGGTATTGAGGAAGTGGACGGCAAGCCCGTGCGGGCACAGCTTGTAATCCCTGCCGGCGATGCCAACATTCAACTGGAGGGGGAAATGCCCTGTCGGATGTTGCAGGCCTACATCGTCCGTCCTATGGAGGCGATGAAAGAAAACTATTCCCCCACCACCTTCGGAACCCTGTCGGAGCATAATACCCGTTTGTTTTCCGACTGGGAAGCGCCCGAAGAACACGATCCCACCGCACGCCCCTGGGCGATCTTAGCGGCGCCCGAGGGCACCTCCTGCAAGGGGAAATTCAGCGCACGTCAATTCTCCATTACAAATCTTGAATTTCGCGTGCATTTAAACACGGATAAAATGTATCCCACTCAAACGGCCGTCAATTTGCAAAACGTCTCCCGTATCAACGTTACCGACAGCCAGTTTTGCCTGAACGAACAGGTGGGGGATACGGTGCAAAACAAGGAACTTTTGCCCAATCCCTGCCACACCGCAGGTCTGATCGCCTCGGGGGATCAAAACGATAACAACGTTTTGCGTAACGTGGCGGCCCAAGGCTTCCGCTACGGCTTTGTTCTGGGGGAGCACGTGGTGGCCGATTACCTTTACGTGCACAACTGTGAGGAAGCCATCACCTTCCACGATTGCTCCCATCTGTCAGTCATCCATCATATTGTGGCGCAACACAATGCCATCATCCTGTCGGCGGCAACCACAGATCTGTTCGGTATGCCCAAGGGGCCCTGTAACGTGTTGATCGACACCCTCAATTTTGAATGCGGCACGGGACTCAAGCCCGCCGTTAATGCGCTCCAATACGGCGTGTACGACCCGGAGGGTCGTCTTCGCGGCGGCCTTACCTGGCACAAGCCCTGGGGCAAAAAGGAATTTCCCACCCTTTGCGGTGATCGTTTCGCCGTCAAATCCTTTCGTGAAATCTGAAAATTTATGTCCAAGAGGTGTGAAATATGAAATTACAGTTTGAAAATAATCAATGGGCGTCCCAGGCCGATCCCTTTATTTTTGAGGATGACGGGCGGTTTTATCTCTATCCATCCGGCATTGCCGACCATAGCCACGGCATTGGTGTGTACGTCAGTGACAGCCTGACGGGAGAGTGGCAATACAAGGGTGTCGTGACGGATTTTGCCGAGGGGTACGACTTTTGGGCGCCTTCGGTCATTAAGATCGACAAAAAATACTATATGTACGTTTCCTGCGTCACCAAAATGGGAGGGCAGTTTATGCACGTGGCGTGCGCCGATTCTCCTTTGGGCCCATTCACCAATGAAAAATGTCTGTATGATCATTTCAGTATCGATTCTCATATGGTGCAGACCGAGGCAGGCCTGTTTTTGTGGTATGCCAAGAACAACAGGGAGGATCCCCTTCCCGGCACCCGTATTTACGTAGATCGGTTTTTGGATCCCTACACCCCCGAGCATAACCCCAAGGAGGTGCTGACCCCGGAATTTGAGGAGGAAAAATACACGCCCAAGTGTGTAAATGGAAAACTCTGGTATACCCTGGAGGGCCCCTTTTGGTTTCAAGAGGGCGAGTGGCAATATCTGATGTACAGCGCCGGTTGTTATCAGGACGACACCTATCATATCGGCTATGCCGTGGCCAAAAGTGATGAGGCGGATCTGAAAAAAGTAGAGTTTGTCAAGGTGACCGACCACGGCAAATTCGCCCCCCTGATCATTAAAAACGAATTTGAGGAAGGCACGGGGCATCATAGCGTCATTAAGGTGGACGGTACTTATTACGCCATTTATCACGGACGGGATTATGCTGCGGCAGAGGATGAGTATGTGGAGCGCCGCACCGCCCGTATTTGCAAGCTCTCCGTTGGTGACGGCGTGATCACCGCCAACCGACACCCATCTCATTTATAGAAAAAAACCTGCGATTTAAAGCATAAATCGCAGGTTTTTTGATTGTAACCGAAAACCACGCGATCGTCGCGTGGCCCGATAGAGCTTTAGCGATGAGCAGGAAAAAGAACGGTCTAAATAAGGAGCAGAGGGCAACTTGTGCCTCGCCTCCCTCTGACGAGGGAGGTGGATTTTTGCGTAGCA
>JAZQDW010000059.1:0-36325 GCA_045546995.1 Eubacteriales bacterium | reverse complement strand
CCCGCCGTGGGGGGGACCCCCCCCCCCCCCCCCCACAAAAAAAAATCCTCTTTTTCCCAACAAAAAAATCCTTACTTTTTTGAGTGATGCGTTCCTTCGGAACATGATGCACACCTTTGGTGCGTGATGTCGACCTTCGGTCTGTGATGCACGCCTGCGGCGCGTGTGTGTAACGCATCGCATCACCTTTCACAGCGTAGCGGCATCACTTATCACTTGATTGCAAAAAGTTTAGTATTATGTTATAATGTTAAATAGTGAGGTGTGTTACTATGTCAGCATCAAAACTCAGGGAACTATCTATGGAGTTTTCCGTTGATATGATTGAACTTGTAAAGTATTTCAAGTCTAACAAAGAATCCATTATTTCCAATCAAATCGGCAGAAGCGGCACATCTATCGGCGCAAATATCCGCGAGGCGCAATATGCACACGGCAAAGCAGATTTTGTATCAAAACTTCAAATCGCCCTTAAAGAAGCCAATGAAACAGGTTATTGGCTTGAACTTTTATATAAAACAAACTATATTGATGAAGCAACCTATAAAAATCTTGATTCGGCTTGCACCGGTATTCGTGTAATGCTGATTTCATCAGTAAACACAGTTAAAGCTAAACAATAAAATGCGCGTCGTCGGCGACCGAGACGAAGAACATCTACTTTACCGGCCGGCGGCTTTAAAAAAATAGCACCCGTTCAGCAGGAGCGGGTGCTATTCTTTTACAAACTCAATAATATCGCCTACTTCGCAATCCAAGGCATAGCAAAGGGCATCCAAGGTCTTGGTATTAATCGCTTCGCCTTTTTTAATGCGGTGGAGTGTGTTGGCAGAAAAACCTTGTTTAAAAATCAAATGATATTCAGTTATTCCTTTTTTAAAAAGCGTTTCATAAAACGGCTTGTAACTAATCACTTTCATCACCAAATTAATTCTACCATACTCAACCTCTTGACAATACTCAATATATTGAGTATACTTATGCTAATGGAGGTGTTGAGTTAAAATGATGTAATTGCGATGGAACGATGGAAGGGGATCAACGTTAGTTTTCTCCAAAACGAATTCAAGTATAAGAAAATAAGAAAGGAAAAAGAAATGAAAAAGGCTTTATCAATCATGCTAATCCTGTTGACACTGGTTACTTTATGTGCCTGTGACAACATTTACACAAAAGAAAAGGCTGAATCTGCCATTAAGAAAGAAGTCCATAGACGTTTATTTGACGCGCATGCTGAAGGTGGGGCAACGGTTGAAACAGTAACCAGAATAGGCCCTGGTCAATGGGAGGCCACAGGTACCATTACGGCATCGAGAGATAACACATCATATTCCGGAACGTTTGAGGCCACAATAGATGGCAAAACGGTTGAGGTTGTGTCGGATGTAATAAGTAAAGTAGAGCGGGCCGAAACTCAAGATACGTTGAATGAATTAAAACAAGAAGCGGCAGAGTATTTCAACTGGTAAGTAAAGAGGACAAACTGAACCGGAAATGTCTGCAGGAGAATTGATATGAAAAAATTAGTTTCAACAATAATATTAATAGTGGTTTTGACAAGCGCGCTGGTTTGCTTGAGTGGTTGTGCTTGCAGTACTTGCGGTGGCGCGGGTGAAGTTGATTGTAAAGAATGCAAAGATCGTCGGTGTACTAAATGCTTTGATGGGACTCGTAATTGTGGTGTTTGCGACGGTATAGGATGCTTTTATGAGACCTGCTCCATTTGTGGTGGTAAAGGCGTTATAACGAATCCGATAACGTGGCAGACTTATACATGTGATGTAATCAAGGAAGTAGATTGCTCTAACTGTAATGATGGGAAAGTTGATTGTCTGGTTTGTGAGGGAGATAGAATAATAGGCGAAGACTGCGTTTGTGATTCTAATCAAAAGGTGCCCTGCCCGGATTGCTTCTATGAATAATTCTTTTCTCATATAAGAGCGTTTGGGTAGCATCTTAACCATTCGTAACAACCAAAAAAAGACACCCAACCAGGGTGTCTTTTTTATTTGGTGGAAATGCATGAGAACAGAGGCCGTTTACAAGCAGTTTTATTTATGTTATAATAAAGAAAAAATTGTTTTTGGAGGAGAAGCAAAATGAAAAGATGGTTTCTGATCGTATTGTCGGTGGTATTATTGCTGTCCTTAACGGCGTGCAGTGCCGAGCCGGAAAAAACACTGGATGAAAAGCTGAAGGAACAGGCAAAGTATACCGTTTCTACGTATATTGAAATGACGGAACATGACGTGGAGCAGGTATATGATTTTGAATATACGATCCGGCAAACCGCCGCTAACACCTACAGCGTCAGCGGAACGGCGCTGGTCAGGAGTGAATATTTTGGAGACGTCAAAATTTATGACGTAGATTATGCCGTTGAAATTCGCTGTGAGGGCAACGTTTTAAAAGAGGTCGTGTCAAAGAAAATCGGCAAGCTGAAATACAACTCAACCAAAACCGCTGTTTATGTAGTGACCCACAACAACGACTGACAATGTTATGCTGATAAAATGTGCCTGCGGCACGCGCGGCAACCTTTGATTTTTGCAGTAAAGGGTGAGCGCTGTGATGCAGAGCGAGGTTATCAAGATGAAAAAATCCCAAGAGGTTTGCAAGATTGCGATTGGCGGGCATACCAAACCGGAAAGTAGGTGCCAATAAATGACGTATACGGATCTTAAAAATCTTCCGCGCTCCATTACGGTATCGGCGGAAAACAGCGGCAGCCATCTGCAGGGCATTGCTACGGATGAAAAGCATCTTTTTTGTTCCTTTACCACTTGTCTGATCAAGACGGATCTTCAAGGAAAGATCCTGGGCTCGGTGAATGGTCTGGCGGGGCATTTGGGATGTATTGCCTATAACGCTTCGGATGGCAAGGTATATGGATCGCTTGAATTTAAGGGTGATGCCATCGGAAAGGGCATTTTGAAAAACATCGGATATGAGGGCGCGCTGAAGGATGGCTTTTATATCGTCCGTTTTGACGTGGATAAGATCGATCGTCCGGAGATGGATGCCGAAAAAGACGGCGTGATGGAAGCGGTGTTTTTAAACGAGGTGTACAACGATTATGCGGCGGATGGGCATCGCTATGGTTGCAGCGGCATTGACGGTATCACCTTTGCGCCTGCCATAGGAGAGACGGGGGCGGCAACGAACGTCTACGTGGCCTACGGCATCTATGGGGATACGTCGCGACAGGATAATGACCATCAGGTGCTTCTGCAATACGATATTTCCCATTGGGACGAATATGCCCGCCCCCTCAATCAGGCGGATATGCATCGCTGTGGCCCGGAGCGACCGGATGCTAAATATTTTGTTTATACCGGCAACACCACCTACGGCATTCAAAATCTGGAATACGACCACACCACGCAGGTGATGTTGGCGGCGGTTTATAAAGGAAAAAAGGAGCAGTTTCCAAATCATTCTCTGTTTTTTATTAACTGCAAGAAAAAACCGCGCATTCAAATACTAAACGGTGTAAATGAAGAGGGCGCGGTGGTTGGCCTGACCGATTTTTCCGGCGATATAGGGTATGGCGAGATCTGCGGCTCGGATTTTCCCTACGGGTCAACAGGTATCATTAGCCTTGGCGACGGCTATTTTTATATGGCGCGCCCCTTTAAAGAGGACGGCATCCACGGCGGTGTGATTGAACTGTATCGATTGGACTGTGAAAAGTTGATCTTACAAAAGGTGGAGTAGATCTTTGTTAAAAATGAGGAAAACTTCGGCCACGTTCCCCACGGCCTGACCGACAACATACCGCTGCTTGCGTTTGCAGAACATTTTGCCAAATAGAGGTGACAAGTTTATGAAAATTCCGATTCCCCGACCGAAAAATATCACTTTTTCAGAGAAATATCTGCCCGCCGCTTTTACAGCAAAAGAGGTTGACCCGGAATTTGCGCCTGCTCTGCGGGTGTTTGCATCGTACGTAAGACGGGTCTTTGGAGAAGCCGTTCAGGGAGAGGGCGAACTTTGTTTGATGAAAGAACAAGGGCTGGGTGAGGGATACCGCATCTCCATCGGAGAGGAGATCCGGCTGATCGCCTCCAATAACGTTGGTATGAATTCTGCTTTTGCCACCTTGTTGCAGTTGGCGGAAATGCAGGAAGATCGTGTGATGTACCCTGTGTGCGAGATCAGCGATGCCCCCGACAATACCTGGCGGGGTGTGATGCTGGATCTGGTACGTTGTTATCACGAAATAGCGTATTTATACGCGGTTGCAGATCTTTGCTGGTTTTACAAACTCAACCGTTTCCAGCTTCATCTTACCGACGATCAGGGCGTTCGCTTTCCCTTTGCCGCCTTTCCGAAGGCCGTCAGTGAAGAGCATTACAGTAAGGAACAACTGGTTGGCTTGGTGGATTATTGCAAAGAACGGGGGATTACGTTGGTGCCGGAGCTGGACGCACCGGGACATTTCCGGGCTTTTAATATTGCCTACCCCGAATTGTTTATGGTGACTGCTCCGCAGGACTCTGCCTCGGCACGAGCCCCTTCTATTATGCGCTTGCAAGAGCCCGTTTTTGAAGGAATTCAAAAAATGTATGCAGAACTTATAGAAGTCTTTTCTGACTCGCCGTGGATCCATATCGGAGGCGATGAGGCGGATATTGCAAAATGGAAGGAATGCAATATATCTGAGGATTATCGCAAGTCCAACGGATTGATGGATGCGCAGGAATTATATGGACACTGCGTGGCAAAACTGGCGCAAATGATCCTTGATATGGGGCGCACCCCCATGGTCTGGGAGGGTTTTAGTGAAAAATGCAATGATATGATCCCGAAAGAAACCGTTGTATTCGTATGGGAATCCATGTATCAGGTGGCGCCCTCTTTGCTGGCCGCAGGTTTTGAGATCATTAATGCATCCTGGCAACCGTTGTATATCGTTTCTCCCGAGCGAATGTGGGCGCCTAAGGAAATTTTGGAATGGGATAAAAACGTTTGGAAAAATTGGTACGAAAAATCCGCCGCCCACGAGGCCCCCATTGTTGTCCCCCGTGAGAGCGCCGTTTTGGGAGGACAGATCTGTGCGTGGGGGGACAAAATGCAGCCGAAATATGCCTATGCCCCACGGCAGCAAATGCTACGGGATGAATTTTTAAATCTGTGTGAGAGGGTTTCGGCATTGTCACAAAAGGTATGGACGAGTTTTGCTGCCCCTGATTCCGTCGCCTTTTGGGAGGATGCAGAAAAACTGCAGTCGGTATTGTTTAAGACGTTGAAACCATAGCGCATATCAAAAAATTGAAGTAAAAAAGAAGCCCCTTGCAATCAACGATTGCAAGGGGCGTTTTGTCAGATCAGTTCAAATTCTTTGGTATGGAGCAGGTTATCGGCGCAGCCGGTGGAGAGCTTAAATTTGCCGGGTTCGGAAACAAACTTGTGTTCGTTGTTCCAGAAACGGAGCATCGGCTCGCTGACGGTAAAGACGACCTCTTTGGTTTCGCCCGCCGCCAGTTCCACCTTTTCAAAGGCGATCAGCTGTTGGATGGGGCGCACGTTGGAGGCAACCAAATCTCTCATATACAGTTGCACCGTTTCTCTGGCCGCGCGATCGGAATTGTTTTTTACGGTAACGGTGACCTGCAAGGTGTCGGTAGCGGTGATTTGTTCCTTATCCAGGGTCAGATCCTCATAGGAAATATCGCTGTAGGACAGGCCGAAGCCGAAGGGGAAGAGGGGCATATTGCCGCAATCAATGTAGTTAGAGCAGTAGGGGCAATGCACGTCCTCCTTTTTCACATTCTTGGGACGGCCGGTGGAAGGATGATTGTAATAAATGGGGCATTGACCGCTGGCCTTGGGGAAGGACATGGTCAACTTGCCGGCGGGATTGACCTTACCCAACAGCAGATCGGCCACGGCGTTACCGCCCTCAGTGCCGGGGAACCACATTTCCAGAATGGCGGGCACGTTTTTGTTCAGTTCGGTCAGTACCAGGGGACGGCCGTTGAACAGGACTGCGGCGGTGTTGGGATTAACGGCGGCCACGGCAGCGGCCAGCTGTTCCTGCACGCCGGGCAGACGCAGATCGGTGCGGCAGTTGCCCTCGCCGCTGTAATCCTGGGGCTCACCCAGACACAAAACGACAACGTCGGCCGCTTTGGCGGCCTCGATCGCCGCGGCAAAGCCGCTTTCGTCGGTATCACCGTGATGCTTGCCACAGCCCTTGACCACAGTGATCTCGGTATGGGGCAGAGCCTTTTGCAGACCCTCTTTGACGGTGATGCTTTCCTCGTTTTTGCCGTTGCAGGCCCAAAAACCGATGATCTTGTGCTCGTCGGCAAAGGGGCCGATGAGGGCCACCTTTTTAACGTCTCCGGAAAGGGGAAGGACTCCCTCGTTTTTCAGCAATACGGCGCATTCAGCCGCCGCACGGCGGACCAGCGCGCGGTGCTCCTCCGTCAGGACGACGCTTGCCGCCTTTTCGGCAGAGGCATCACGGTAGGGGTCCTCAAACAAACCCAGGTCCTCTTTGAGTTTCAGTATACGCAAGACGGCGGCATCCAACTGTTCCTCGGTAAATACGCCTGCTTCGATCCATTCCTTTAAATGGTGATAGTAGGCGCTGGAGCACATCTCAATATCACAGCCACAATCAAAGGCCAGCCGCGCCGCCTGCTTTTTATCCTCGGCCACGCCGTGACGGATCAGCTCGCCGACGGCGTTGTAGTCGCTGATGACCACGCCTGCAAAGCCCCATTCCTCTTTGAGGATCTTTTTCATCAGCCAGGTGTTGGCGATGGCAGGCACACCGTTAAGGGAATTAAAGGAGGGCATCAGCATGGCGGTGCCGGCATCAATGCAGGCCTTATAGGCGGGCAGATAATATTCCCGCAACACGTGCTCACTCAGCTCGACGGTGTTATAATCTCTGCCGGCCTCGGCGCCGCCGTAAGCGGCAAAGTGTTTGACACAGGTGGCCAGCGTGTCGGGATTTTTTAGATCGTCGCCCTGAAAGGCCCGCACCTGGGCGGCGCCCATCATCGAGTTGATCATCGGTTCCTCACCGCAGGTTTCCATCACCCGTCCCCATCTGGCATCCCGAACGTAGTCTACCATGGGGGTAAAGGTGACCTGAATGCCGTTGGCAGAGGCCTCCTTTGCCGCCATTTTGGAGCAATCTTCTACCAATGCGGTGTCAAAGGAGCAACCCATCGCCAGCGGGATGGGGAAAATGGTGCGATAGCCGTGGATGACGTCCATCATAAACAGCATGGGGATCTTGTTGCGGTCGCTTGCCAGATGGCGGTCCTGAATGGCCCGCATTTCGTCCACACTTTGGAAATTCAGGCAACTGCCCACCTTGCTGATATCCTCTTTTTTCAGCCCCAGTTGGGTGGCAGGGCCCGTCACGTCTGCATCGGACTGATAAAAAACGTTGGCGTTGTATTGGGCCAGCTGGCCAATCTTCTCGTCAAGCGTCATTTGTTTGATAAGTTCTTTTAGATTTACCATAGGAACGCTCCTTTTTATTAAAGTTATATCGTTTTTATTATACTGTAAAACCGAAGGAAAGTAAAGCGGCCGTTGCCAAAAAAACGAAAGCCTTGTTTTTTCGCCCGGCCATGCTATAATAATTATAAGAAAAACAAAGCAAAGAAAGGGAAAACCATGTATAAACAGCTTTTATATCGGGAAAACGGCGGTATTTCTCCCCGACGGAATGCGCCGATGCCGGCCAAAAATAATAATATGTTTTTCGGTCTGGGCCGGGCCGGATGGGACTGTCTGCAGAAAATCAAAAATCAATTGTATCTGCTGGGAATAGCGCCAAAAAAAGGAGAGACCGTATATCCAAACGCACGCTTTTTCTACGTTGGTTGGGACAATGAACGGCCGGAGACCGATGCCGGAGACGTGTTTTTTCCCATCTATACCAACGATCGGGTCGCCTTTTTGAAGAGCGAGGCTCTGTTGGGGGACCCGTCCTACGCTTGGCTGAAAAGTCCGGGCAGTGAGCCGAAAGGGCAGAGCATTGCCATTGATCATAACGTTGTGCGTAGCCGTCAGGAGGTCCGCGCCCTGCTGTTCCGTCAGGCGGCGGAGCTGAAGGTGCGGCTGGAGCGCTTTATTTTTGATGCCAAAAAAGCGACGCCCGGCGCGAACGGATATATTCATCTGTATATCGATCTGGGCGATCTGCTGGCCGCAGGTATCTTTTTGGATTTCTGTTATTTGATCCGCAAGATCCAGCAGGAGCTGACGGTGGAGGGCATTCGGGTGTTGGGCTATTTTATCCTGCCTGACGCGTCGAGGGTGGATTTTCAATGGAACGGGGCCGACCGTGCGGCAAGAAGAGCGGCCGCCGTTGCATCGCTTAAAGAGCTGGACTATTGTATGAATCTTTTCCGGCATGGGGAGCGTTGGGAGCAAACCTACGGCAGAATGACCGTCAAACATGCGGGCGCGCCGGTGGATTGCGCCATTTTGCTGGGTGATCCCTTTCAGGATGCCGCCATGGCAGTGGCAGATTTTGCAAAGCTCTTTTTATTGGCGCCGCATGATATTTCCGGCGACGCCGATGCGATCATGAATCAAATTTTTACGTTGTTAAACAAGGCTATGGTCGAAAATGGCTCCGATCACAAATATCTGACCTTGGGTACCGCTGTCGCACAGCTGTCCCACAGCGATATAGCGACTTTCTCTACCTCCCTGTTGTTTGATAGATTTGCCGACGACCGTGCAGTACCTGCCCCGGAGGAGGTGGATGCGTTTTTAGACTCCCTGCAACTGAAGCGTCTGGACGACGTCATTCGTCAGGTACGCGCCGGTATGCACGGTCCCTATTTCCCGGAAATGGATACAGCTCTGCTTTACGAGCAGGCGCAGGCCTGCAATCACCATACCCAATATCCCGCCCAGCTGTACCACAGATATATGGATCATAACGCCCGGATGGAGAGCACGCTGCATGGCAACAAGGGCGCTTTGCTGGAGGAGCTGGACGTATCACGTGCGCTTGACCACCACGCCGATCACTCGTTGATCAACCGCCTTTTTGCCCGCTTGGCAGACCTCTCCTGTGACGTGGAAAAGGGTCCCTTCTATGCGACGGCTCTGTTGCGGGATTACGTCGGGCGCACCCTGGAGGGTATGATCGCCGAAAATGACAGACGGATCGCTATGACGGAAACCACTCTGCGGCTGCGGGACGATGCCTATGCTTTTGCCCTGTCCGATTTAAAGAAATCCAGCATTTTGAACCGTAAGTCGCGGGCAAAACAACTGATAGAGGTGGCTTATAGTCGCTGTATGCAGGAATGCGATATAAAAGTTCTGCAAGCTGTCAAAGAGGTGCTGTTTACCTTTAAAAAGCAGACGGAACAGCTGTACGGCGAGTATTTTGCCAAAATGGAGACCGTCCTGCGCGAGCTGCAGGACACCTTTAAGGATAATATACAATGGCTGTACAATGGACTCCCGATGGCGCCGCAAAATAAACTCATTTCCCTGCAGGACAAGAGCGTCACTTCGTGGCTGGAGCAACAGCTGCAGAAAACGAACGTTGCAAGCGTTTTTTACGATTGGATGCGGCGTTTGTTTGCAACGGATGGCTGGCCGAAGTGTGCCGATAGAGAGCTCGTCGAACTGGTCAACGATTTCTTTGCCGCAGAGAGCAATATCAATGTCGAAGGCGGTCTGCGGATCCAATACGATCTGGGCAAAATCGAGGATCTGTCTCCGTTTATTTTGCGTGACGTCATTGCGCCCTTGCATAAACAGTTACAGCCGCAGCTGCTTTTCTGCTCCGATTACCGTATGAACGATGACCACAGCCTGCTGTTGGGTTGTTATCCGTACGAAGAGGTGTCGGTCACCGCAGCCATACATCAGTTTGGTTTGGGTCTGCCGATGGGTACACCGTTTACGCCCATTGCCGGCGTCGGTTCTGCCGGCATCGGCTTGATAAAACTGTATTGCGGTATTCCGTTGTGGGCCCAACGGCCCATGGTGGCAGAGGAAACGGTGTCCCATACAATCGGTGACTATATTTACGAGGCGTCCGCACGGGACGGCCGCGTGATGGGAATGAGGGATGAATTGATTCCCTTCAGCTGCCTGCCCGAGTGTCGGATGCGCGATTGTGATCGGGAAAAGGCCGCACTCCTCGATTTGGCCCTGTCTTTGGGCGTACTGCGCAGGGAAGGGGACAGCCTGACGGACGAGTTTTGTCTGGCAGAGGCAGACGAGGCGCTGATCCTGCATCGCGTCGACCTGATCGATCGGCTGATCGACCAGCAATTGAAGGACGGTATGCGCCTGCTGCTGGATGAGATCTTGCCGCCGAGCATATCGGAGCGATTTGCCGCCGGTGAGGCGTTTTCTGATGAAGATCTGTATGGCGGTTACCCCGTAACGGCCCAACGGGAGCTGTCCTTCATCGGCTCGTTGCGCTACAGCGAGCGGGTGGTCAAGGATCGGTTTTATTGTCTGTCAAAGCAGTATGCGTGGTTGGAGAAAAACACCCGTCTGGCCGAGCAGTATGTAAGCGCTCTGCGCCGCGCCGTGGCCTTTTTGTCCGAAAACAAGGAATAAAAAAACGTATTTTAAAGGGGGAGAAAAAATGTACGAACAACTGTTAATCAGCGAGGGTGGCGGGTTGAGACTGGATCACTTGAAGGTCGATCAAAACCTCAACAAAACCAACCTGTTTATCGGACTGGGCGGTCAGGGAAAAATCTGTCTGGAAACGCTCAAGGCCGAAATGTACCGACGGGTGCACGGTGACGATCCTGCTGCGACAATCCCCACCTATAGCGGCGTTAAGTTTTTGTATATTGACACGGACAGGCTATCTGTCAACCTGGATAAGGAGGAGTGTTTCTTCCTCTATTCCTCGGGCGCCTATGATTTTATGACCGACCCGAAGGTGCTGGAGGATCCTGCCTATACCTGGCTGCGCACGTCCATCGGAGAGCCGGGGGAGGGTATTAATGTGGATGAGGAAAGTATGCGATGGTATACGATGAAGCACACGACCCGTTTGCTGCTCTTTCGGCAAATAGACGATTTAAAAGAGCGGCTGATCCGGCTGTTAACAGAATTGCGGGAGGCCAGACCGAACGCATCTGTCGTCGTTCATTTGTGCGGCGGTCTGTGCGGTGGCACCGGCAGCGGCCTGCTGTTGGACGTTTGCTATTTGCTGAGGCACATTGCGGAGGAAGAGTCATGGGAGAATATGGCGCTAAACGGCTATTTTTTCCTTCCGGACGTTGCGTTGTTGCGTAGTTACGAGGAACAACGGGCATCCATATTGTCCACCGGTTATGCCACCATGAAGGAACTGGACTATTATATGAGTGGCGGGGCAAACCGGGATCATTGGAAACAAAATTACGGAAAATTCACCATCGAATCAAAACATAGGCCGGTCGATTACGCCTTTTTGATTGGCGCAAGGGATGAGGATGGCGTCGTCCGAGCAAAGCGTCCGGCTGATATCTGCAAACAAACGGCAGAATACATGATGCGCTATCTTGTCAAGCCGCAAGAGGGCAGAGATATCACATCCTTTTTGTCCTCCGCAAGAACGTTTGAGACGCACACCCGTAAAGAATATATGGTCGACTATGTGTACCTAACACTTGGTATGCAAAGCATTCGTTTGCCGATGGAAGACGTTGTCAATTACGGCGCGGCGCTGATTTTTGAAAAATTTGACAAGATTACCCGACAGCATCCTAGCGAAGCGGACATTGTCGCATTTATGAAGAAAAACAAGCTGGACTATGACGAAATCCTGCGCGAACTGAGACACGGCGTATACTCCATTCCTTCCTATGAAGCGATGTTTCCGTCTTTGTTCGGTCTGGTCATGAACTGCGTTAATGGCGAACAACTCTATGACACACTGGACAAAGCGTGGGAAGCCGCCCGGTCCGAAATCGCCGGCGATCTGGAAGCCAACAAGCGTGCCTTGCTGGATGATCTGAATATAAAGGCCGTGCTGTCCACCGGCACTACTTATTCTCTGATCAACCGTCTTTTTTCAAAATTGATCGGCTTTGTCACCGATTATGACAAGGGTCCCTTTTACGCCGCTGCCTTCCTGCACCCCGTGAAGACCAAGGATATCAAAGCCTATATTGACGGCATGATCCATGAAAACCACAAGATACTGGGGCTGTTAATGACCAATAGGAATCAAGCGGATAACGATTTCGGTGATGCGTTCAACGATTTCAAGAATTCCAACGTTCTCAACCGTAAAAGGCGGGCCACAAAGTTGACTGAAGCCATCTACAGGTACTTCAAACTGGATGGTGAGATCAAGATCCTGCAGACGATGACCGAGATCCTGACCACCTTTAAAAAGCAGGTGGAGGAGCTGTACAGCGATTATTTTAAAAGAATGGAGATCGTCCTGTGCGATCTGCAAAACACCTTTGCCAAAAACAAGCAGACCTTATTGGAGGCATCGGATACATCAATCATAGGACTGCAGGATGAGAACCTGCGGGAGGCGGTCGTTGCTTCGGTGGATCAGCTGTCTCCGTCAGAAACCTTTGCATCGTTTATGGATAACTTGATCACAACGGACGACTGGCCGGTGTCGGAGGATGCGTTGGTCGGCGCGGTCGATCGTTTTATGGAACATACGTTGTATGACTGGTGCTGCGCAAGCGGCGATCACTATTTTTCTATCAAATTCAAAACGGAGAAACCCGACGAATTGTTGGAAAAAATGACGCAACTCCTGTCGCCTTGTCTGGACAACAAAATCATGTTTTTTGCAGAGCAGCAGAACGGGCAGACACCCACGTTTGATTTGATTGAAGCGCCGTATGACAGTCCACTGACACAGGCTGTTTTGCAGGAATACAAAAATCAAAAACCGATCGGCTCGTGCGTTGATGCCATCACCACCGGGGTTCCGGACCGGATCAACAGAATCACCTATCGGTTCGGCGTGCCGATGATGTGGTATTATCAGCTGCCGGAAATGATGCAGGTACCGCCGTACGTCGGTCGCTTTCTTTATGAGGGGACCGAGCGGGACGGCCGCGCCCCGGGCAAGCAGCACCGGTTGATCCCCCCTCGCGCCATGCCCCCATACACACCCAATGATCTGGAGCGGAAGGAAATGGTCCTGCGGGCCATTGATTTTGGCGTTTTAACCTGCGAGCAAGGCGATGAGGACAAGTTCTTTCTTGTCGCGGCAGATGCGGATGCCCTTGGGCAACAGGTCGAACAAATCGATCGGATGATCCGGCTGAGAATGGCGGACAGTCTGTATTTTCTGCTGGGGCAGCGGTTGCCGGCGGAGGTTATGGAAAAGATTGATTCGCCGACAGCCGCCCTTACGACGAAAGCATTGGATGGTGCCCTGCGGCGTGCCTGGCCGATCGCTGAAAAGACCGCGATCTATGCTTGGGGCGGCTGGAACCTTAGTCCGGAGAATGTTCTGGAGGACCTCTTGCTGTGTAACGGCGCGCTGTTTAAAAAAATGCGCGAAAATCTGCAGCTGGTCGAACAGCACGAGCAGGTTCTGCGCCGCGCCGTGGCCTTTTTGTCCAAATAATCCCTCCCGCAATCAAACGAAATAACACGGGAGGGCGCGGAGACCCCCTTCGATCCACAAATCTGCCGTCGGGGGAGAGCAACTCTCTAACGGTATATTATGAAATAAAAACAGTCCGTTGTTTTTACAACGTATTGATAAACAAAACACCATAAAGAAACGGCAACAAGCAAACGCTTGTTGCCGTTTTGCATTACACCGTTCCGCTGACGGTGAGGGTGACGGTGCCGGGGGTGATGGTGAAGGTGCCGTCGGCATTGCGGGTAAAGGTGGCCGCAGGCACCGTAACGTTGCCGGCCACGGTGGTAAATTCGCCGGAGGCGGCGTTGTAGGTGTAATCGGCGGGCGCCGTCCATGCGGCGCCCTCGTAGGTGACGGTCAGATCGGACAATACGGGATCAAAGGTGTCGGTGATGACCACATTATCCTCGGCCGTCGCCGGGGCGTTGCCGTAATTGGCGATGACGAAGGTATAGGTCAGCTGTCCGTTTTCCGTCACGGTGGCGGGGGATAGGGATTTGGTGATGGTCAGATCTGCGCCGATGGCGGCGTTGATCGTTTCCGTCACGGTCAGATCATTGATACCGCCGGTGACGGTGGCCGTATTGACGATGGTCCCCTCCAGCGAGGGATCGGCAAAGGCGGGCGGCTCCGCCGTGTATACCAGCGTGGCGTTGCCGTCCGCCGGGATGCCGATGCCGCTGACCACCAGCGGAGGTCCGGCGGTGATCGTGGGGGTGGCCTGCAGGAGGCCGTTTACGAAATATTTGAGCGAGCCCTCTACGTAGGTCAAGGGTTGCAGGACGTCGGTGCCGACGGTGTACGCGCCCAGATCATCCGTTACGGTCAGCCCGGTGAGAGGGGCGGCGCCGGCGTTGAGCAGCTGGATGACGTAGGTGACGGTATCACCTCGGTTGTAGCTGTCCACCACGGCGGTTTTGGAGGCGCTCAGTACCTCCAGCAGCTCGCCGCTGGTGATGTTGGAATTGACAGTGCCGCCGCTGTAGGACAGGGTGGCCTGATTGTAAAACGTTGCCATTATTGTTTCTCCTTTTCTTTTTTTGCAGACGAATATCTGCTGATTTATTGTATGCCGCGGGCGACAAAATGGTGTCTTGTAACACGGCGGCAGGTGTGCGATGATAGAGTCGGCAAAGAGCAGTATATATTGGCTTGACAATTTCACCGCCATTTGATATATTGATGTCAAGAAATGTAAAAGGAGGACTCATTATGTCGATTATATCTCTGTTGGCAATAATTGCTTTGATATTACTTGTGGTAATATGTGTTATCGTGCAGATCGTAGACAAAAAAGCGCAAGCGAATAACCGGTCGGAGGGCGAAAATGCCGCGCCGTCCTATTTTGACGGCGGTCTGCTGGGGCTGTTGGGAGTTAAGCTTGCGACGGCGTTTGTTTCGGTCATCACCTTGGGGTTTGCCTGGCCGGCAATGTATTGCTTTGAAAAGCGCTGGATCTACAGACATACCGTAGTGGGCGGGCATCGCCTAAAATTCACCGGCACCGGTATGCAGTTGTTTGGGAAATACATTCTCTGGACCTTATTGACCATCGTCACCTTCGGCATCTACGGTTTGTGGCTTCCCATTCAATATCAAAAATGGGAAACCAAGCATATCGTGATCGACGGTCAGAGCTACTGACGCAGTGGGGCAAAAGCGCCCGACAAACGGAATACAAAAAGGAGCTGTTCATTTTACGGCTCCTTTTTCTTTACAAACAGGAAAAATTCATATCATAAAATAGCGGTGTAAGGGGCGCAGTGTTGTCCATTGCCGCACTGGAGCGTTGCGGGCCTTGGCCTACGCCGGATATCTGCTGATTTATTGTATGCCGCGGGCGACAAAATGGTGTCTTGTAACACGGCGGCAGGTGTGCTATAATAAAGGCAACATAGAAAGGATGATCGAAATGTTAACGTTGGAAAGAGCAAAGGAATTGTTGGCCACGACCACCACCCAGGAGCATTTGTTTTTACACGCCAAAAACGTGATGGCGGCTATGGGCGGTATGGCCCGACATTTCGGAGAGGATGAGGCCCATTGGCAGGCGCTGGGCTATTTGCACGATTATGATTACGAGCAGTATCCCGACGAGCATCTCCGTCACACCGCAGCGCCGCTCAGCCAAGCGGGACTGACGGAGGAAGAGATCCGCATCATTCTGGCGCACGGTTATGGCATCATTAACGACGTTGAACCGCTTTCTGCAGCGGAAAAATCCCTCTTTACGGTGGACGAGCTGACCGGCATCATTCAGGCCGCCGCCCGTATGCGACCCGCCGGCATCACCGACATGGAGATCAAAAGCTTTATGAAGAAATTTAAGGACAAAAAGTTTGCCGCAAAATGCGACAGAGAGCTGATCCGAAAGGGCTGTGAAATGTTGGGGATGGAGGTCAGAGACGTGGCCGCTATCTGTATTGAGGCTATGAAGGAAAAGGCAGACGAATTGGGGTTGCAGAAAGGATAAACCTATGGGAAAGCTGCGATTGATGAGCAACAACGTCTGGAAAAACGATCAAAACTGCCCGGCCTGGGAGGCCGTCGGCGCTGATTGCTCGGTATTTTGCCGCGCGGCGGGATTGTTTCGCGTCTATAACGAGACCCGCCCCGATCTGATCGGCTTGCAGGAGTGCAGTGCCGTGATGCTGGAGGAGCTGATGGAGCATTTTGCCGCCGCTCAACTTCCGTACGGCATTTTGTGGGGCAGAGACACCCCCATCCTCTATCGTACCGACCGCTTTTGTCTGGTGGACAGCAAGGTGGTGGTGTTTGACACCGCCGTGCCGGGACTGGAGGGCAGCTTTAACAATTATAAGACCAAGTCCTTTTGTATCGGCGTTTTTAAAGAAAAAAGCAGTGGAAAGCACCTGATCTTCGCCACGGTACATCTTTGGTGGAAAACGGAGGGCCCGGCGGACAAGACCCATCAGCCCGGCTCCACCGAGGCCAGAGCCTACCAGATAAAACAGCTGCTCCGACAGTTGGCAAAGCTGCGGCGGCAATACGCCTGCCCGGTGGTATTCGTGGGGGACCTCAACGACGTGTACGCCTCCCCGGCGGTACGGACGGCGTTGGAGGCGGGCTACGTGCACGGATACGACGTGGCGACGGAGTATCGGGACGAGCGGGACGGGCATCATTTTTGCTACGCCGCCGGCTTTGACCGATATGAACAGCCGCTGGATTTTGCCCACGCTATCGACCATATTTTGTTACAGGGGGACGTGCGGGTGTCCCGGTTTGAACGGTTTTGTCCCGAATACTATATGCCCCTGTTCGATCATTTTCCGGTCTGGGTGGACGTGGAGATTTAGTACATTTCAACAAAAACACACCAAGATTTTTGGTGTGTTTTTCTGTTGCAATGGGACGGTCGGTGTGGTAGAATACTACTTACCCTCTTTTTGCGGCGGCAGCTGACAGCCTTATTTGTTATAAGGAGGGGTGGCGAGTCGCCACCTTGTTTTTTGCGGCCCCCGGATGCGCTTATGCTGCGCATAAGCGACTTTCCTGCTCTGCTGGGACGAATATAAAATCACCTGCAGTGATTAGATGATTCGCCCTGCGCATTCACAGGACCTTTTGTGCCGCCGCAAAAGAGGAAATGAAAAAGAAAGGGGAGACCTTTGATGCATCTGCAGGACGGATACGTGGAATTTGAGCCGTGGGATATGCCCTTTGTGTCCAGATTCGGGCTGGAAGAGGCGGCGGATATGGTGTTGGACTTTGCCGCCCATCATCGGCACCCTTTTGTATTTGATACGTATCAACTGGCGGCGGCGCTGGATCTGCCCCGTCGGGAGCTCTTTGCGCTGACCCGTCGCATCGGCCGCTGTTATCGCCGCGCCACCTTGCCCAAAAAATCGGGCGGCGTACGTGTGCTGCATGAGCCGGAGGAACGGCTGAAAATGGTGCAACGCCGTATTTTGCGCCGCTTTTTGGCGCATTTTCCCGTTTCGCCCTATGCAAAGGCCTATCGTCCCGGTCTGTCCCATCGGGACAACGTTTCCCCCCATCTGGGTAAACGGTATTTGCTGAAAATGGATCTTATGGACTTTTTTGACAGCATCACCTTTGAGATGATTTTTTCCTCGGTGTTCCATTCCGGCCGGTTTCCCCGTCAGATTGGGGCGATGCTGTGCACCTTGTGCTGTTTTCGGGACGTGTTGCCCCAAGGCGCGCCCACCTCGCCCGCTCTTTCCAATCTGGTGATGCGTCATTTTGACGATCGGATGGGGGAGTGGTGCCGCCGCCGCGGCATTGTTTATACCCGCTATTGCGACGATCTGACCTTTTCTGCGGACGTGCCGCTGTACGGCGCTTATCAGAAGGCAAAGGGATTGCTGGAACAACAGGGCTTTACCCTCAATGAGAACAAGACGCGGTTTGTTTCGGCCGGCGGCTGTCATCGGATCACCGGCCTGAATGCGGGAGATCGGGTGACGGTACCCGCCGCCTACCGCCGACAACTGCGGCAGGAGATCTATTACGTCTTGCAATACGGGCCGGAGAGTGCCATTCTGCGGGGGGAGAGACAGGCGTTTATTCGCAACGGTCGGCCCTGCGCCATGTCCTATTGCCGCCATCTCATCGGACGGGCGGAGTACGTACTGCATATTCAGCCGGAGCTTTCCTCTCTGGCGCGTGACCTGCAGGCATTATACGGAATGACCGAGCGGGTGTGGTATGAGGTAGAGGATCTTCCCTTTTAGCGCAAATTTGTTCCTTTTCGGTTGACTTAAAGGAAAATAAGTGTTATAATTTTAAAAAATATATGTGGAGGATATCATCATGGAACACATTTTGACCATTGAAACTCGCTCTTTGTGCGAAAGTGCTAAAAACGGCGGTTGCGGCGAATGCCAGACTTCCTGCCAGTCCGCTTGCAAGACCAGCTGTGGTATTGCCAATCAGGAGTGCGAGAACAAGGAAAGCAAGTAAGCTGCACAAATAAAAGCCGTCCCTTAGGACGGCTTTTTATATGAGGAGAATTCAAATGATACATCAGTATAAACTCGGCGGCTATAATATCGTGCTGGACGTCTGCTCCGGCGCATTGCACGTGGTGGATGACGTGGCCTACGATATCATCGCCCTGTATGAGGCGCATCCCCGTGCGCAGGTGTTGGCCACCGTGGCAGAACAGCACCCCGACCTGACAGCGGAACAACTGTCAGAATGCTATGATCAGGTGGCCGCTCTCGAGCAAAGCGGCAAATTGTTTGCCCCCGATACCTTTGCCCCTATGGCAGGGGAGTTGAAGGCGCGGACGGCGGGCGTTGTCAAGGCGCTGTGTCTGCACATCGCCCATACCTGTAATCTCAACTGTGAATACTGCTTTGCCAGTCAGGGAAAATACCATGGCGAGCGTGGTGTGATGAGCTTCGAGGTGGGCAAGGCGGCGCTGGATTTTCTGGTGACCCATTCGGGGACCCGCCGCAATCTGGAGGTTGACTTTTTCGGCGGTGAGCCGCTGATGAATTTTCAGGTGGTCAAGGATCTGGTGGCCTATGCCCGCAGTATTGAAAAGGATTATCATAAAAATTTCCGCTTCACTCTCACCACCAATGGCCTGCTCATCGATGAGGACGTCATCGAATTTGCCAATAAAGAAATGAGCAACGTGGTGCTGTCGTTGGATGGCCGCAAGGAGATCCATGACCGTTATCGGGTGGATTACGCCGGTAAGGGCAGTTGGGAGCGGATCGTGCCCAAATTCCAACAGCTGGTGGCGGCCCGCGGTGGAAAAAACTATTATATGCGCGGCACCTTCACCCACGCCAATCCCGATTTTTTGAAGGATATTCAGGTGATGTTGGAGCTGGGCTTTAAGGAACTGAGTATGGAGCCGGTGGTTTGCGCCCCCGGAGACCCGTCCGAGCTGACGGCGCAGGATATGGAGATCGTCAAGGAGCAATACGAGCAGCTGGCGGCCCTGATGCGTCAAAAGGACAAGGAGGGGGATCCCTTCACCTTCTATCATTATATGATCGATCTCACCGGCGGCCCGTGTATCTATAAACGGATCTCCGGCTGTGGCAGCGGTACCGAATATATGGCGGTCACCCCCTGGGGCGATCTGTATCCCTGCCATCAGTTTGTAGGCGAGGAATGCTTTAAATTGGGCGACGTCTGGAAGGGCGTGGACAATACGGCGGTGCAGGATGAATTTGCCGCCTGCAACGTCTACGCGCGGGAGCAATGCCGTGATTGCTGGGCAAGACTCTATTGCTCGGGCGGTTGCGCCGCTAACGCCTATCACGCCACCGGCTCGGTGCGGGGTGTGTATGAGGCCGGCTGTGAGCTGTTTAAAAAACGGATGGAGTGCGCCATCATGGTTGAGGTGGCCCGCGCCATCGAAGGAAAATAAAATGAAAACACCGATTCTGGATTTTATAACGGAATACGAGCAAAGAGAAACGTTGCGATTGCATATGCCCGGACATAAAGGGGCGTATGCCGGCGATATCACCGAAATCAAAGGCGCCGACAGCCTGTATGAGGCTGACGGCATCATCGCCCGGAGTGAGGCAAATGCCTCTCTGCTGTTCGGTTGTCCAACGCTGTACTCCACCGAAGGCTCCTCCCAGTGCATCCGCGCCATGCTGTATCTGGCGCTGATGGATGCCCGACAGCAGGGCAAAACACCTCGGATCCTGGCGGGCCGCAACGCCCATAAAAGCTTTGTCAGCGGGGCGGCGCTGTTGGAATTGGAGATAGAATGGCTGATGGGGCAGGGCGGATATCTCTGCTGTGACATTACGCCCGAATTGCTGGAGAAGGCCATCGTAAAATATACGCCGACGGCTGTGTATCTGACGGCGCCCGATTATTTGGGCAATCTGCCCGACGTGGCGGCGCTGGCGGCGGTGTGCCATCGATATGGAACGCTGTTGTTGGTGGATAACGCCCACGGGGCATATCTGCGCTTTCTCTCTCCCTCCCGGCATCCGATGGATCTGGGGGCGGATCTGTGCTGTGATTCGGCGCATAAGACCTTGCCGGTACTGACCGGCGGCGCCTATTTGCATCTGCGGGAGAAATTTTTGCCCTTTGCAAAAACGGCGCTGGCCATCTTTGGCTCCACCAGCCCGTCCTATCTGATCTTGCAGTCATTGGATCGGGCCAATGCCTACCTTGCCGACGGCTATGCCGAGCGGCTGATCGCCTTTGCCGTGGGATTTTCGTCTCTGCGACAACGATTGGAGCGGCAGGGATACGTGACGGTGGGACAAGAGGCGCTCAAATTGACCTTGTCCACCAAACCTTACGGCTACACCGGACAGGCCTTTGCCGAGATCTTGCGGCAAAAGGGGATCGAGGTGGAATTTGCCGATCCGGATTTTGTGGTGCTGATGCTCTCTCCCGATTTTACGGCAGAACAGCTCGGACGACTGGAAGAGGCGCTGCTTTCCATTCCCGCGCAGGCGCCCGTATTGCAAGCGCCGCCCGTATGGACGGCGGGACGGCGTGTGCTTTCCCTGCGGCAGGCGATGCTGTCGGTGGGAGAGTCGGTGCCGCTGGAGGCGTGTCTGGGCAGGATCCTGGCGTCAGCCACCGTGGCTTGCCCTCCGGCTGTGCCTATTTTGGTGGGCGGTGAACAAATTGATGCGGCCGCCCTGGAGGCCTTCCGCTATTACGGCGTAGAGACGCTGTGGGTGATAAAACAATAACAAAAACTCCGCTTTGCGGAGTTTTTTATTTGCTTGCCAAAGCAGAAAAAAGAGTGTATGATATAAATATATGTAAGTAAGGAGGCGGCAAAGATGACCGCAACGGAAATTATGAACGCTTTGTTTTCACTGGCGCGACCCGGCGATTTTTCACAAAGCTGTGATACCTGTAAGGCCGGGGACCCCCATCGGGAGGTCAACCGGGTGGCGGTGACGATGTTTCCCACGCCCGACGTTTTGCGGGCGGCGGCTCAATGGGGCGCCGAACTGCTCATCGTGCACGAGCCGATGTATTATAATCATATGGATCACCACAGCGACGAGCCGGTGGAGCAGGCCAAGCGCGCGTTGGTCGAGCAAACGGGGATGACGATCTGGCGGTTTCACGACCACCCTCACGCCACGAGACCCGATATCATTGCCGCCGGGCAATTGCGCTCGCTGGGGCTGGAGGGGGAAATGGAACTGACCGATGATTTTGACAAGGTGGTCTATCATACCAAACAGCCCATCACCCCCCGTCAACTGCAACGGTTGATGGAGCAAAACTGGGGGCTGCGAAACGTCCGTCTGTGCGGCAGTAAGGACAAGCCGTGTCAGCGCATTTTCTGTATGTTCGGCGCGCCCGGAAAAGGGGCGTTTAACGAGCTGAAAAAACCGGAATGTGAGATCATGCTCATCGGCGAGGCCTGCGAGTGGTCGATGGGCGAGTACGCCCGGGATGCCGATCAGCTGGGCTTTACCAAGGCGTTGATGATTTTGGGACATGAGGGCAGCGAACGGGAGGGCATGGTCTATACCGCGCACCTGCTGCAGGAGATGGTTCCGTCTCTGGAGGTAAAATATCTGGAAAGCGAAGAGGTATATTGAGGTGGACGGTATCGATCTGCATATCCATACCGTCCATTCGGACGGAACGGCTACGGTGGCAGAGGTGTTGACCATGGCGCAACGGTTGGGACTGTCGGTATTGGCTATCAGCGATCATAACACCGTCGACGCCTACCGACAGCTGCCACAGCACCGCCATTTGTTTTCCGGCAGCATTTTGCCGGCGGTGGAGCTGACCACGACCTTTCGGGGGGAAGTGGTGGAGGTGCTGGGCTACGGCATCGATCTCAAGCGGATGGACGGACATATTCGCTCCGCTTATATGGACAATAATACCCGTCGCATCCACGAGGCGGCGCTGATCACCAAAGCGTTGGTGGACAAGGGCGTGCGCCTGGGCGAGGATTTTGTACGGCTGATGTGTACCGACCCGGAAAGCGCCGTCGAGGGCTTTCATCACATCGGCTGTCGTCCGCTGATCCTGGCGGAGATGCGAAAATATAAGGAAAACGGTTCCTTTTTCGGAGCAGAGGACACCTGGATGCAGATCACGGCGTCCGGCTTTGCCCGTAATTTTCTGTTCAATCCCCGTACGGAACTGTACGTGGATATCGCGCCGTTGTTTCCGCCGATGGAGCAGGTGATCGGCTGGATTCACGAGGGGGAGGGTCTGGCCTTTTTGGCGCATCCCTTCGTTTATTCCGACGGCGTGGTGGCGGCATTGGACGAACTCTGCGCCCTTTACCGTCCGGACGGTATGGAATGCCATTACGGCACCTTTACCGAACAACAAAAAGCGTTTATGTGTGATTATTGCCACCGAAACGGCTTATATAAGAGCGGCGGCAGCGATTTTCACGGGTTGGACGCCCGCCCGTGCAATCCAATGGGACGCTCGGACGGCGTCACCATTCCAAAGACAATGATCGATCCCTGGATCGGAAAGGTAAAATTGTTATGAATTATATCGATCTTCATTCCCACACCGTACATTCCGACGGTGTTTGCAGTGTGGCAGAGGTGCTGACCTGCGCCGAGGAGGCGGACCTCAGTCTGTTTTCTTTTTCGGATCACAATTCGGTGGGCGCATATGGTGAGCTGGCGGACTGTCGTCGATTGTTTTCCGGCAAAATCCTGCCGGCCTGCGAGTTCAGCGCGGGCTATCGGGGCGATCTGGTGGAGGTGCTGGGCTATGGCATCGATCCGGCGCAGACGGCCCGCTACGTTGCCGAACAGTATCTGCCGTTGGAGCAAAAGCGGGTGGCCGAGGCAAAGCTGGTGGGGGAGACTCTGGTGGCCAAAGGGGCGATACTGAGCAAGGAATTTTTACAGCTTATGTGTACCGAACCCGAACGGATCGATGGCTTTTTGCAGTACGGCTGTCGTCCGTTGTATCTGGAAGAGATGCGGAAATATAAGGAAAACATCTGCTTTTTTGAAAGCGAGGAAGAGTTTTATACCATGACCCGTCATCGGTGGTACCGTCAGTATCTGGCCAACCCCAACAGCGTGCTGTACGTGGCCCAGACCTCCTTTTGTCCCTCGTTGGCCGATGTCACGGCAGAGATCCATCGGCAGGGCGGCCTGGCCTTTCTGGCGCATCTCTTCGTGTATTCCGACGGCGTGGTGGCGGCGCTGGACGATATCAGCGCCCGGTACGGTCTGGACGGGTTGGAATGCCATTACGGCACCTTTACCGAACAACAAAAGACGTTTTTGTGCGATTATTGCGACCAATACGGTTTGTTTAAAAGCGGCGGCAGTGACTATCATGGGCTTTCCTTCCGCCCGGAAAACCATATGGGGCGCTCCGCCGATCGAAAAATCGAATTTTCGTTGGTCGAGCCATGGTTTGAAAAGGTCAAAGACCGACTGATATAAAGGAGGATGCGTTTATGCTGTTTCCCCGCGTTCAACAAGAAGAACTGCAAGAAAAATATTTTTCCGTTCCACGGGTGAGTCTGTGGGCAGGGGAGCATACCGAGCGCGCCGGGAAGGCGCTTTCCCTGCTGTTGCCCGAGGTGATCGTGCCCGCCGAGGAGCCGCAGGCCTTGATCTGCTGCGCCTTGCAGGACGGTCTGCCGTCAGAGGGATATGCCCTGCGGCTGGAACAGGACAAGGTGCGGCTGTCTTACGGGAGTTACGCCGGATTGGTGCGCGGATTGGCCACCCTGTCGTTGCTTTTTGTAAAGGATGAGCAGGGCTTGCGCCTGCCGATGGGTCAGGTGAGCGATGCGCCCGTCTGTACGCATCGCGGCGTGATGCTCGATCCGGCCAGAGGAGTGCCGCCCCTGCAGGAGCTGTGTAATTCGATTATTCTGGCGGCGCGGGCGCGGATGAACGTGGTCCATCTTCATCTGACCGATTCCAAGGGGCTGGCCGTGGAGCTGGACGCTTTGCCCGCCGCCCTGCGATTGCCCGGAGCATACACCCGGGAGGAAATGGCAGAGATCGCCCACCTGTGCGACGTGCTGGCGCTGGAACTGATTCCGGAGTTTGACGTGCCTGCCCACGCTACGGGTCTGTTACGGCAGTTGCCGGAGCTTGGCTGTCCGGTGCCCGCCGAGGTGCCGTGGTGTTTGTGCGCCGGCAATGAGGCGGTGTATACCCTGTTGTCCCAAGCGGTGGAGGAGTTGTGTACTCTGCTCCCCGGCGGTAAGTATTTTCATATCGGCGGCGACGAGCTGGAGTTTTCCGATTTCGCCCCGCCCCGCCTGTGTCATTGGGCGGAGTGCCCGGTATGTCGGGAAAAAATGGAGGCCGAGGGTCTGCAGGACCGTCGGGAGATGTACTACTATTTTGCCAATCGGATGAACGCCATCGTCAAGGCCCGGGGACGGCAGACGATCATGTGGAGCGAGCAGATCGATTGCACCCGTCCCGTCAGCATCGATCGGGACGTGGTGATGCAGTTCTGGCGGGTGGCCTATCCCGGCCGTGGACCGGTGGAGGGTTGCTCGATGCAGCGACAGCTGGAGCTGGGCTATACCGTCATCAATTCCCAGTATTCCGAAACCTATATCGACCTTGAAAAATATATGAATACCACCGATTTTGTCACCTGGCGGCATGACGAGCGGCCGGAATGCTCCCCCGAGCTGAAGGGGCAGATCCTCGGCAGTGAGGTGTGCGCTTGGGAATACGGCAATCGGGAGAAATTTGCCCATTACGATCACTCGCTGCCCTCGGCCATCGCGCTGATGGGAGACAAGCTGTGGAGTGGCCTGCAACGGCCGTACGGCACGGAGGAGGCCTGCGCCATGACCCGTTTGCTGTTGGGCGCCGCCGCGCCCCGCGAGATGAACGTATTTGCCGCTGTGGGGGACGTGTTCCCGCCCAGAAGCGAGGCAAAATGCTATCCTGAGAAGATCACCGCCACCCTGGCGGAGCTGCAGGCGCTGGAAGCGCTGTTGCAGGACACCGAACGGTTTGCGGGGTACGAGACGTACGTCGCCGTTTATTTGGATTGCGTGCGGGAGGCGCTGGCACAGCGGTAAGCAGCGGAGGCTCCTCCACTGCTTAAGGAGTAAAACGATGTGGATGACAAAGGAAAAAGGCTTTTATAAAAATTTCTTTTCGCTGTGGTACGTGCTGGTGCTCAATAACGTGATCATTTTGGGCGTCAATCTGGCGGATAATATTATGCTGGGCAATTACAGCGAATCTGCGCTGGCCGGCGCGGCCGCCTGCAATCAACTGCAGTTTGTCTTTCAGCAGATCGTGCTGGGATTGGGCAACACGGTGGTGATTTTGGGCAGTCAGCATTGGGGCCAACGCAATACCGCCGCTATCAAACGGATCGGCTCGGTGGCGATGCTGTGCGCCGTGGCGGTGGGCGGTCTGCTGTTTTTGGCGGCGGCCGTCACACCTCGCGGAATGTTGCGTATTTTTACGGAGTCCGAGACCATTATTGCGGAAGGCGCCGCTTATCTGCGGGTCATTAAATATACCTATCCCGTTTTTGCGCTGACCAATATTCTGTTGCCCACTCTGCGGGCGGCGGAAAGCGTCAAGATCGGTTTTTACGTGTCTGTTTGCACGCTTGTTACCAACGTTTCCCTCAATTACGTGCTGATCTTCGGCAAGCTGGGCCTGCCGGCCATGGGCGCCACCGGCGCCGCGCTGGCCACGCTCATCTCCCGGATAGCGGAGCTGTTGGTGGTGGCGCTGTACGTTTGGTTTGTTGATAGAAAACTGCAGTGGCGGGCGACGAAGGTTCGCCCCGACGGACAGACGGTACGGCTGTATCTGCGTACCTGCTTGCCCGTGGTGGTCACCGACGGTCTGTTCGGCGTGTCCACCGCCCTGCAAACGGTGATCTTGGGACATATGAGCGATGCCGCCATTTCCGCCAACTCTATCGCCACCACCCTGTATCAGGTGTTGAAGGTGGCCTCGGTCGGCTCGGCAGGCGCGGCGGCGGTGCTCATCGGTAAAACCATCGGAGAGGGAAAACTGCACAAGATCAAAGAATATGCAAGGACGTTGCAATGCATCTTTCTGGGCATCGGCGTGCTGACGGCGGTGGGGCTGTTTTTGCTCAAGGGGCCCATTGTGGCCAGCTATCGGGTCAGTAACGAGACCGCCGTCCTTGCCGACGGCTTTTTGCTGGTGCTGTGCGCGGCGGGGGCCGGTATGGCCTATCAAATGCCGGTCAATACCGGCATCGTCCGTGGCGGCGGCGACACCAAATACGTACTGCGGATGGATCTGATCAGTATTTGGTGCATCGTGTTGCCCGTTTCCGCGTTGGCGGCCTTTGTGTTTGAGTGGCACCCCGTTGCGGTCATCGCCTGCCTCAACGCCGATCAGGTGTTTAAATGCATTCCGGCCGTCATCAAGGTCAACCGCTATCACTGGATGAAAAAACTGACGTAAAAAACAATCGGTATTGTCCTTTACAAACAATACTTCGTTTATGCATCGCCATCACTGTTCGGAGCTGAATTTATGTTTGGGTGGTCGGTGGCGCCGGACAGCGGTTTTGCCAACGGTGATCCTTTTTGATTGTATCACAAAAAAATTCGGTGTTTCTTGCACTTTTTTCGTAAATTCTTGTACTATTTTCAGGTGACGGTATGACGGTAAACGAAGCGTTGGAGCGGCTGGGCCGCTCGGACTTTCGGTCAAAATTTCATTTAAATAAAGAAGATCGGGCCTACGTGCGGCAAAAGGGGATGGAGATCATTCGCGTTCACGCCGCTGATTTTGTTCGTACCCGTTTGGCTCCGGCGGTGATTTTAAACGACGGCAAACAAACGCCGATGAAGGGGCACCCGGTGTTCATTGCCCAGCACGCCTGCGCCTGTTGTTGCAGAGGTTGTCTGCACAAATGGTATCGGGTGCCCGTGGGCACGGCCCTTACCGAGGAGCAACAGCGGCGCATCGTGGCGCTGTTGATGGCGTGGATCGAGCGGGAAATGACTTGCCCCGTCGGCGCTGACGGTGTATAATAATAGATATCAAATAACAGAGGTGACCTATGATTTTAGAAAATTTACAACCCCAACGGGTGTTTTATTATTTTGAACAGCTTTGCGCCATTCCTCACGGCAGTGGGAACACCAAAGCCATCAGTGACTATTGTATGGCGGTGGCGGCAAATCTGGGCTTGGAGGCCGAGCAGGATGCGCTGAACAACGTCATCATCCGTAAGCCGGCTTCGCGCGGCAAAGAACACAACGCCCCGGTGATCCTGCAGGGACATCTGGATATGGTGTGTGAAAAGGAAGAGGACATGGCCTTTGATTTTACAAAGGACGGTCTGCAACTGCAGGTGGAGGGCGATCTGCTCTCGGCCCGCGGCACCACGTTGGGCGGGGATGACGGCATCGCCGTGGCCATGGCGTTGGCAATATTAGAGGACGATACCTTGACGCATCCGCCCTTGGAGGCGCTCTTTACCGTGGATGAGGAAACGGGAATGTACGGCGCCGCCGCATTGGATGGCAGTCGTCTGCGGGGACGCACGCTGATCAACGTCGATTCCGAGGAGGAAGGGGTGCTGACGGTGGGCTGTGCCGGCGGTCTGCGGGCGGATATCGCATTGGAGATGATCCCCACGGCTGTTTTTGCGCCCTGTTATCGTATCACCATTGACGGGTTGGCCGGCGGTCACAGCGGCGTGGAGATCCATAAGGGTCGTCATAATGCCAATAAACTGATGGCAGAGTTGCTGGCTACGTTGGAGGATTGTATGCTTCTCTCGTTGGACGGCGGCGAAAAGGATAACGTGATCTGTAACAGCTGTACGGCGGTGGTCAGCACTACGGCGGACGTTGCCGCCGCGGCGGAGGAATTTACCCGTCGGATGCGCATTCCCGCCGATCCGGACGGTCGTGTCACCGTTGCCCCGGTGACAGGAGAGGTGGTGGGCTGTGACAGCATTTCCACCGCCGCCGCGCTGACTATGCTTTGTGAGCTGCCCAACGGCGTACAGGCTATGAGTCAGGACGTGGAGGGGCTGGTGCAGACCTCTTTGAATCTGGGGACGTTGCATTTGCAAGAGGACGTACTGCGCGTCTCTTTCTCGCTGCGCTCTTCTCTGGCGGCGGAAAAGGAGACCTTGCTGCAACGGCTGATCGCCATCGCCGGTAAGCACGGCGCCACGGTGACCACGCGGGGCGACTATCCTGCCTGGGAATATCGCAAGGATTCCCCTCTGCGGGACAAAATGGTGGAGATCTTTACCCGTCTGTACGGTAAGGCGCCGCAGGTATCTATCATCCATGCCGGACTGGAGTGTGGATTGTTGGGTCAAAAGCTGCCCGGTATCGACGCCGTTTCGATCGGCCCCGATCTGTGGGATATCCATTCTCCCCGAGAGCGGATGAGCATTGCCTCGGTGGAACGCACTTATAACTATATTTGTGAAATTTTAAAGGAGCTGTAAGTCATGTTTACCAAAAGAATTGTTCAACTGCAGGAAAAACTGACCGCCGGAGAGGCGCTGTTGGTCCTCAGCGAGCCCAACCGTTTTTATTTGACCGGTTTTCATTCCAGCGCCGGAAGTGTGCTGGTCACGGGGGACAAAGCCTATTTTCTCATTGATTTCCGCTATGTGGAAAAGGCCAAAAGCGTGGTAAACAGTTGTGAGGTATTGCTCTCCAATCGCAGTGAGGGTGAGCTGAAGGAACTGTTGGAGCGTCACGGGATCGATCGCTTGTACGTGGAGACCCGTACCTTCAGTCTGGCAGACAAGCAGGCCTACACTGCCGCCCTGCCGGGAGTGGAGATCAGCGAGGAGGACGTAATGGATCGCCTGCTGGAGCAGTTGCGCGCCCAAAAGAGCGAGCAGGAGCTCTCTCTCATCCGTGACGCCCAAAAGCTGACCGACGAGACTTTTACCTATATTTTGGAGCATATCGAGCCGGGCCGCCGTGAGATCGAGGTTATGCTGGATATGGAATTTTATATGCGCAAGCTGGGCAGTGAGGGCGTGTCCTTTGATTTTATCGTGGTCAGCGGCAAAAATTCCTCCCTGCCCCACGGTGTCCCCTCGGATAAGCGCATTGAGGTGGGAGATTTCGTAACCATGGACTTCGGCGCCGTGGTGAATGGTTATCGCAGTGATATGACCCGTACCGTGGCGGTGGGCTGTGTCAGCACCGAACAGCGCAAGGTGTACGATACCGTACTGGCTGCCCAGCTGGCCGCCATAGATGCGATCAAAGCGGGTAAGGTATGCAAGGAGATCGATAAGGTGGCGCGGGATCTGATCTACGGCGCCGGTTATGAGGGCTGCTTCGGTCACGGTCTGGGTCACAGCGTCGGCATCGAGATCCACGAAAATCCCAATTTCAATATGCGCTGTGAAACCGTGCTGCAACCGGGCACCGTGATGACGGTGGAGCCGGGGATCTATCTGGAAAACAAGTTCGGCGTTCGCATTGAGGATATGGTGTACGTGACTGGGGAGGGTTGCCTGAACGTAACCAACAGCCCCAAGGAACTGATTATTCTATAAATACGATCTTGATTGTATTGCCGTCGGTGGGCAAATGTATGCCAAAGGTGAACAATTTGTCGGTGATGCCTTGACTTTGCGGGCGTTTCGTGGTATCATAGTAAATTGAAAAAGAGCCTCCCGTCGCAAATTACAAGATCGTCGTTATTCGTTTTCAGCAGTCTAAAAGGTCTTGTCGTTGCACAAGACCTTTTTTCACTGGTGAATAATTTGGCAAGGCAGCGCTGCCTTGTTTTACGGACAAACTTCGTTTGTCCGTAAGGATATTCTTCACAAAACAAATACTACAAGGGGTTGAGTTTTTTGGATCAGAAACTGGCATTTTATATCCTGAAACGACTGGTGCTTGCCGTCGTTACGATATTTCTTGTCATTACCATCACGTTTTTTGTTATGAAGGCCATTCCCGGCGGCCCGTTCCTGTCGGAAAAGTCGCCCAGCGCCGCCGTTACCGCTGCGCTGGAGGCAAAATACGGTCTGGATAAGCCGCTGATGGAGCAATACGTTACCTATTTGGGTGACGTGCTGAAGTTGGACTTCGGTCCCTCCATCAAAAACCGTGGCCGCGAGGTTATGGATCTGATCGGCGAGGGCTTTGCCGTCAGCGCCCAGATCGGTCTCATTGCCGCCGCCATCGCCGTATTTTTCGGTTTGATTTTGGGCTCTTTGGCCGCTATTTTCCATAACCGTCTGGGTGACCGGATCATCATGGTCACCTCCACGGCCTGCGTTGCCATGCCCAGCTTTGTTATCGCTACGCTGCTTTTGTGGGCGTTCTGCGTGCAGATCAAGCTGTTCCCGGCCAACGGCTCCACCGCCGCCGGTCTGGTGCTGCCCGTCATTTCGCTGAGTATGTATCCCATGGCCTATATCACCCGTCTGACCCGTTCCAGTATGCTGGACGTGTTGGGACAGGACTATATCCGCACCGCCCGCGCCAAGGGTGTTTCCCCGGCCAAGGTGCTCTTTAAGCATTCGCTGAAAAATGCTGTTACTCCGGTCATCACCTACGTCGGCCCGATGATCGCCGGTATTCTGACCGGTTCGCTGGTCGTTGAGAAGATCTTTGCCGTGCCCGGTCTGGGTAAATATTTCTTCTCCAGTATCATCAACCGTGACTATCCGATGATCATGGGCACCACTATCTTTTTGGGTGTGCTGATCGTCATTATGACCCTGCTCTCGGATATCGCATATAAAGTGTTCGATCCTCGGATCGACTTGTCGTAAGGAAGGGGGCGTTTTATTATGAGCAAAAAAGATATGGACAAAATGCCGAAGAAAAACCCCTTGAGCCTGCAACTGGATCTGCAGAGCTTTGAGAAGGCCACCGACGAGGAAAAGCATCTGCAGGAGCGGATGCGTGAATCCACCACCTTCTTTAAGGACGGTATGCGCCGTTTTCGTCGCAATCCCGTTGCCATGACCTGCCTGATCATTATGGTGGTCATCGTGTTGGCAGTTGCCTTTGTGCCGATGTTTTATCCCTACAGCTATGACGCCCAGTTGGGCGTTATCCCCGGCGAGCCGGTAGACAACAGCTATAACAACCTGGCTCCTTTTGAATACGGCACCACCGAGCAGGAGCGGATCGCCGCCGGTGAGAGCGTCTTTCCCCACATTTTCGGTACGGATGCCCACGGCCGTGACTATTTCATCCGTGTCATTTACGGCGCCCGTATTTCGCTGATCGTCGGTCTGTTTGCCAGCATCATCGTATTGATCATCGGTACCATTTACGGTTCCGTGTCCGGTTTCTACGGCGGCAAGGTGGACTTGGTGATGATGCGCCTGGTCGATATCATTTATTCCTTGCCGGATCTTTTGATGATCATCCTGCTGTCCGTTGTTTTCAAGCAAACGTTGGATCCCATCATTGAGGGGACCTTCCTTGCCAAACTGGGCACCGGTATGATCTCCATCTTTATCGTATTTGCCTTGCTGTACTGGGTATCCATGGCCCGTCTGATCCGCGGCCAGATCCTGTCCATTAAACAGCAGGATTACGTACTGGCGGCCCGTTCCACCGGCGCCAAGGGCTCTCACATCATCCGCCGTCATATGATCCCCAACTGCATCAGCGTGATCATTATCTCCACGGCCTTGCAGATCCCTTCCGCCATCTTTACCGAAAGCTATCTGTCCTTCTTGGGTCTGGGCGTTTCCATTCCCATGCCGTCGCTGGGCTCACTGGCCAGCGATGCGCTGGACGGTATCTATACCTATCCCCATCGTTTGATCATCCCTGCGCTCGCCATTTGTCTGATCGTTTTGTCCCTTAACCTGTTGGGCGACGGTCTGCGGGATGCATTCGATCCCAAGCTGAAGAAATAGAGGTGTTGATATGGAAATTTTAAAAGTAACCGATCTGCGCACCTCCTTTTTCACTCCCGCCGGTGAGGTCAAGGCGGTCAACGGCATCTCCTTCTCGCTGGACGAGGGTAAGGTGCTGGGCATCGTTGGTGAATCCGGTTCCGGTAAAAGTGTTACCGCATATTCGATTTTGCAAATTCTGGCCAACCCCGGTAAAATTATCGGCGGTTCGGTAAAATTCCGTGGTGAGGAATTGGTCGGCGCCTCCAAGGAAGAAATGGGGAAGATCCGTGGCAATAAGATCTCCATCATTTTCCAGGATCCCATGACCTCCCTCAACCCGGTCTATACCATCGGCAATCAGCTGATGGAGGCCATTATGCTGCACACCGACCGCAACAAAGAGCAGGCGCGCGCCCGCGCCATCGAAATGCTTGAATTGGTTGGCGTTAACGAGCCCGAAAAGCGTATCAAACAGTATCCCCACGAATTTTCCGGTGGTATGCGGCAGAGAGTTATGATCGCTATGGCCCTGGCCTGCGAGCCGGATATTCTCATCGCGGACGAGCCGACCACGGCGCTCGACGTAACCATTCAGGCGCAGATCTTGGATCTGATGAAGGATCTGCAGAAAAAGCTGGGTATGGCCATCATTATGATCACCCACGATTTGGGCGTTGTGGCGGAAATGTGTGACGAGGTCATCGTTATGTACGCCGGCGAGGTTTGCGAGCGCGGCACCGCCGACGAGATCTTCTATAACCCCAAGCACGAGTATACCAAGGGTCTGATGCGGTCCATTCCCACCGTCTCGGACGACGATACCCGTCTGGAGCCCATCGGCGGTACCCCCGTGGATCTGCTGAATATGCCCGACGGTTGCCCCTTTGCCCCCCGCTGTGAGAATTGTATGAAGGTCTGCCTGACCCATAAGGCCAAGGAGATCGAAATCAACGCCGAGCACCGTTCGGCCTGCTGGCACAATCTGCGGGAAGCCATTGAAAGCGGCACCCTGTCCAAAGAACAAGTAGAGGAGATGTATAAAGATGAATGATAAAAATCTTCTCGTCGTTAAAAATTTAAAAGAGTATTTTGACATTCCCACCGGGTTTTTAAAATCTCTCAAGCTCAAGGCGGTCGACGACGTCAGCTTTGAGATCAAAGAGGGTGAGACCCTGGGTCTGGTTGGTGAATCCGGCTGTGGTAAGACCACCGTCGGCCGCACCATTTTGCATCTGTACAAGCCGACGGCCGGTGAGATCTGGTTTGACGGCCAACAGATCAAAAGCCCCAAATCGGTGCAGGAGTTCCGTAAGCAGGCATCCATGGTATTCCAGGATCCCTACTCTTCGCTGGACCCCCGTATGACCGTTGCGGACATCATTGGCGAGCCGCTGGACGTACACAAGCTGTACGGCAACCGCGCCGAGCGTGAGGAACGCATCAAGGAACTGATGAGTCTGGTCGGACTCACCGGCGACCACGCCTCCCGCTACGCCCACGAATTTTCCGGCGGTCAGCGCCAAAGAATCGGTATCGCCCGTTCGCTGGCGGTGGATCCCAAATTTATCATCTGTGACGAGCCGGTTTCGGCGCTGGACGTTTCCATTCAGGCGCAGGTGGTCAATATGTTCGAGGATCTGCAGGCAAAGCTGGGTCTGACCTATCTGTTCATTGCCCACGATCTGCTGGTCGTTAAGCATATTTCCACCCGTATCGCCGTAATGTATCTGGGTAAACTCATCGAGATCGGCCCCTCCAACGAGCTGTATCATCATCCGGTTCACCCCTACACCATTTCGCTGTTGTCGGCGGTACCGGTACCCGATCCCAAGGTGGCCCGCGCCAATCAGCGCATCACGCTGGAGGGTGACGTGCCCAGCCCCCTGCATATGCCCAGCGGCTGTCCCTTCCGTACCCGTTGCCCCCGCGCCACGGCAGAATGCGCCGAGCGTATGCCCGAGCTGAAGGAAGTGGCCCCCGGCCACAGCGTTGCCTGCCACCACGTTTAAAGGGTGGCGCACAAAATAAGGAATTTGCCGGAGTTGTCTGCCGGTTAATTTAAAAAATTTTTTTAGGAGGAAAAACACATGAAAAAGACATTGAGTATGTTACTCGTAGTAGTAATGATCCTCAGCTGCATGGTGTCTATGACAGCATGTAACAAAGCGGATACTGCCATGACGCTCAACGTCGGTGCATATCCCGACACCATCGATCCTGCTCTGAACTCTGCAGTCGATGGTGCAACATACATCATCCATACCTTCTGTGGTCTGGTTGGTTATGAAAAGATCGATGGCAAGCTGGAGCTCGTTCCCCAGTGCGCCGAGGCACTGCCCGAGGCTGTTAAAGAGGCTGACGGTAAGGTTTCTTACACCTTCAAGTTGCGTGACGGCCTGAAGTGGAGCGACGGTAGCGATCTGACCGCCCAGGATTTCGTTTATGCTTGGAACAGAGCTGCTGCTCCCGCCACCGGTGCTGACTACGGCTATATGTTCGAAGGTATCGACGGTTATGCCGACGTTGCTGAAGAAAAAGAGGGTGCTAAGCTGAACGTCACCGCTTCCGAAGACGGCAAGGAGCTGAAGGTCGTTCTGCCCGTAGACCTTCCCTACTTCCATGAGCTGTGCGCCTTCCCCACCTATATGCCCGTTAAAGAGTCCGTTATCACCGAGCACGGCGATGCCTGGGCTACTGCTGCTGATTCCTACATCGGCAACGGCCCCTACAAGGTAACCGAGTTCACCCAGACCCAGATGGTTCTGGAGAAGAACGAGAACTACTTCGATGCTGACAAGGTTGTCTCCGACAAGCTGGTCTTCGCCTTCAACGACGATGATACCTCCTTGCTGGCCAACTACAAGAACGGCGACTATCTGTTCATCGATTCCGTTCCCAACAACGAGATCGCCACTCTGCAGGAAGAGTACAAAGACGAGTTCTTTGTTGAAGGCCAGTTGGGTACCTACTACGTATCTATGAACGTCAACGATGAAACCTTTAAGGATTTCACCGAAGAAGAGAGAGTTAAGATCCGTCAGGCCCTGGGTCTGATGATCGACCGTAACTACGTTGTAACCGAGATCGGCCAGGCCGGTCAGGTTCCCGCCGCCGGTTTCGTAGCCATGGGTCTCACCGAGCCCGATGGCAGCGAGTTTATCGAAAAGAACGGCCCCAAGGGTGACGGCGCCGGTTACTTCTCCGTTAAGGATGAGGATTACAAGGCCAACTGTGACGAAGCTGTCAAGCTGCTCACCGAGGTTGCCGAGTCCTCCAAGAAGTTCACCGTTAAAGACGGTAAGGTTGTCGACTTCCCCGCTATGACCTACATCACCAACGAGGGTACCGGCCATCAGGCTCTTGCTGAGTATCTGCAGCAGACCTGGGGTAACTACGGTATCACCACCAAGGTTGAGGTTCAGGAGTGGGCCACCTTCCTGAACACCCGTAAAGAGGGCAACTACTCTGTTGCTCGTAACGGTTGGTTGGGCGACTACAACGATCCGATCTCCTTCCTGGATATGTGGATCACCAGCTCCGGCAACAACGATTGTCAGTTTGGTAAGGGCGCTCATAAGGATTATAAGGGTTACTCCTACAACGGTAAGGACGGCCTGACCTGGGCTGAGTCCTACGATGCTTGCATCGCCGCCGTTAAGGCCGAGACCGATCCTGCCAAGAGATTTGCTCTGATGCATGAGGCTGAGAACATCCTCATGACCACCGGCGCGATCTGCCCCGTTTACTACTACACTGACATTTATATGTGCAACCAGAACATCGAAGGCTTCTTCTCCAGCCCCTTGGGCTATAAGTTCTTTATGTACGCTTCCGTTAAGGACGCCAAATAAGGATCTGCCTTTGATTTCTTAAAATCATAACAAAACCCCCCCGCCGCCAAGGGCACGCGGGGGGTTTGTGTTGTTTGCGATGGTTCTCGTTCGGCTCCATCCC
>JAZQDW010000058.1:0-43968 GCA_045546995.1 Eubacteriales bacterium | reverse complement strand
CAGATCCTTAAAGACGGTCAGTACGTCCACACCGGTGGTGGGGATCTTCTCGGTCTTGGTCTCACCGCAGACGGTACAGGTAAAGGTCTTAACGCCTTCGGTATTGGTGGTAGGCTCGGTGGTGACAACACCATTGTCCCAGGTGTGGTTGCAGACCAACCGCAGGAGGGGATGCGCCGCGCCCATCTCCCATACGGCTTCAAAGTCAAAGCCGGGGAAGGAGGTTTTCTGCTTCATCTGCTCGTCGCTAAGCGTCGCATATACGTCGCCGCTGTGATTGACCTGTTGATGGCCGACGGTATCACCGCCTGCCGCCGGGCTGTAAACGCCGCCCAGGGCGCCGTCGTAATTGTGACCCACGGCGCTGCCGGCATCCAGATCGTCGTTGGCGACGGTAGAGGTGGCCGCGGCCGTGCCGACGGAAACACAGCGGTTGATAACGCCGTCAAAGTTACGGGCCAGATTGCGGATATTCTGGCCGACCAATCCGCCGGCGCGGATAAAGATATCGTCGTTGTTGGCGGCGGTGACGGTAACGGATGAAAAACAGTCGGTAATGGTGCCGACGTTCCGGCCGGCAATACCGCCGATATATGTACCCATCTGATCGCCGCTGACGTTGGAGACGACCTGACCGGCCACCGAGCATTGCTCGATCGTGCCGCGGTTATCGCCCACCAAAACGGCGGTATAGGTCTCGGTAACGAGCGTTTCGGTGCTGTTGAGCTCGACCTGTACGTTGGCGCCGGCCACGTGCAGATTTTTAACGGTGCCCTTATTGACGCCGATGAGCGCATTGTAGGTACCCAGCGATTCCGCCATAAAGGCAAGGCCGGTCACGGTGTGACCCTGTCCGTCCAGCGTGCCGCGGAATTCCGGACAGATGCCGATGGCCGCCACGGCGCGGATATCGTCGGTCAGGACAAAATGGCCGTCGGGATCTTGGCTGAGCTTATAAAAATCATCGGCGCTTCCGATCGTCTCCGGCGTTTCGGCGGAGACGAAGAGACACATACTGCACAGCAGCAGGGCGGCCAGCAGTAAAGACAAAATGCGTTTCATCAGTTATTTTCCTCCTTGGTTTCAGTGGTTTCAGGGGTCATTTTTTTGCGAAAGATGACGAATTTGCTGAAAATATAATTGGAAACGGTGGTGATGACCAGCATACACAGCTTGCTGAAGAAAAAGCCGGTCAGCGGAAAGCGGAACACGGTATCTGCGCCGTTGGTGACCACGAAGGCAAAGGTCATAGAGGCAAAGCCGAAGGTCTTACACATCAGGTTCATACCCACGGTCTCCAGCCCCCAGGAAAACAGGCGGGCACCGAAAAACTCGCCGCCCTCCACCAGCAGGGTGCGGACCTTGAGGTCCTTACTGCGGAACACCACCAGTTTGTTCATAAAAAAGGCGTAGGCGGTGGCGATGAGCCAGGCCAGGGTGGTGTTGATGGTCAAATGCCAGCCCTCACTGCCGAAAACGTATTCATAGCTGAAGGAGAGGACCCAGTTGATGATGGTGGTGGAAAAGCCCACGATCACGTATACGATAAATTCACGGTATTTTGCAAACAACTTTTTCATAATTATTTTTCATCCTTTTCCTTGGTTAAAATCTCTTTGGCAAGATAAATGGGCCGATCCTTGACCTGCAGATAAATGCGGGACAGATACATTCCCATCACGCCGATGCACAGCATGATCAGACCGCCCACGAAGAAGATGGCGGCGGCCAGCGCCCCAAAGGGATTCCAGGGAAAGCCGCACAGCTGCATGATCAGCCGTACCAGCGCGTAAATACCGCTGATGCCGGCGCACAACAGTCCCAGTACGGTGGAGAGATGCAGGGGGGCGGTGGTGAAGGCGACGATACCCTCAATGGCGTATTTGAACAGTTTGATGAAGGACCATTTGCTTTCCCCCTCCTCCCGCTCGCAGACGGTGTAGGGGATATATTCCACGTTAAAGCCGACCCAGGAGAAGATGCCCTTGGAAAACCGATGGTATTCACCCATCTGCAAAATGGCGTCCCGCACGTCGGCGCGGAAGGTGCGGAAATCGCTGGCGCCGTTGGTGAAGGGAACGGTGGTCATCAGGTTGATGGTCTTGTAAAACATGGATTTAAACCAGGTCAGCACCGCCGACTCCTTACGCTTGTCCTGAAAGGCGGCCACACAGTCCAGCTCGGGCTTTTGCTGTAAAATGCGGACCATTTCCAGCGCCACCTCCGGCCGTTGCTGCAAGTCGGCGTCGATGATACAGGTCAGCTCGCCGGTGGCGTTTTGCAGACCGGCGTAAATGGCCGCCTCCTTTCCGAAATTGCGGGAAAAGGAAACGATGCGGATGTTGGCGTTTTCCGTTTCGTACAACTTTTTCAGCGCCGACAGGGTGCCGTCACGGCTGCCGTCGTTGACAAAGACGTATTCTACCTCGACGTCGCTGTCGGCAAAGACGTGCTGTCCCGCCGCAAAAAAGCGGGCCACGCTTTGTTCTTCATTATAGCAGGGGATTACGAGAGAGAGCTTCATTTGGATCCTTCTTTCTGCTTTCTTTTACATCTGTCTATAATATACCAAAGTAGGAAGATACTCCAGCCTATGATACTCATTGCCATTCCGGGCAGGAGATAGGGGGTGAAATACCGCAGTTCTACCGTATGCTCGCCGGGGGAGAGCATCAGACCCATAAAGGCCAGATCGGTCTTGAGGATCTCCTGTTCCTCGCCGTCCACATAGGCGCGCCAGCCGGCGCTGTAGGGCAGAGAAAGGCACAGTAGTTTGTTTTCGCTGACCGTGATACGGCCGCTGACCAGATTGTCCGCAAAGACCACGTTTTCAAGATGCTCCTCGGCCAGCGCATCGACCTGCTCGGCGTAGTCCTCAAAGCCCAGCTGGGTCACGGTGATATCCTGCAGGGTGTAGGCACCGGGCTTGTCCAGTTGGATAACGATGGTGCCCGGCGCCGTCGTCCGACGACCCATGTTGATGCTGTAGCTGTGGACACCGGAATAATAGGTGGCCTCGGGAGTGTAATAGGTGAAGCGCTTGGTCAGGCCGTTCATTTTGATGCGCGGCTCGATGGTGTCGGGGTAGCTGTAATGGAGGGTCTCCTCCCGCAGGTTCCATTTTTGGCGGGTGGTCAGGCGTTCCCAATACCCCAGTTGTTTGGCCAGCGCCACCGGGGACAGCGGTTCATACTCCAGCTGTCCGATGGACAGATAGGTCTCGCAGTTTGCCTGCGCATTTTGGAAGGTAAGGGTGATTTCGCCGCCCTGTTCGGTGTAAAATACGTCGCCCTGTTGCTGAATGGTGTCGTCACAGGTGACGGTAAAGGGCAACGCCGCGGTGGCGGCGGGCAGGGTGTCGTGGGTCAGCGTCACGTCGGTGTCCAACACCGCGCCGGACAGCAACGCCCGTTGCCGATCCACAAAGGACAGAGTATCGTACTCCGCGCGGGTGATATAGGAATCGTAGGTATAGCCAAAGGGGAGCGCGTGCTCGTTTTCATAATAGGCAAAGGTGTTGGTGGGGCGCAACGTGCCCGAGGCCTTGCCGCGGTAGAGCTTGGAATTTTTAATGGTTTTGGTAAACAGCGGATCCGGGCCGTAGCCGTGGGGCAGCAGATATTTACTCTGCTTTTGCCGGACGGTAAAGTATTTGACGTTGGTCAGCGTACCCAAAACCGTGCGGTTGTCCAGACCCATTTGCTGTTGTACCATCAGGTCCTTGTGGCCGAGGGAACGCACCAGATCGTACCAGGTGTCCGAGGCCAGCGAGAAATAGATATTGGTGGAGTGGCCCCGATTGACCAGCGCCGCGTTGCGTTGGCGGGACGTGTCGTCTTCAAAGGCATCCTCATAGCGGTAAAAGCTACCGTCCTCCAGGGCGGTCAGCGGGGCGGCCTGGGCCTGCAGCACGTTGTGATAGCTTTCTCCCAACGGGACAAAATCGTCGGCGTAGGTCCCCCGATCAAAGCGGGCGGTGGCGATATCGGCCACCTGTACCACCGTCAGCGCCAGCAGCGCGACCCGCAGCAGCTTTTCCCGTTTGGCGCGGTCGGCGCAGACAAAGCAGACAGCGCCGCAGACCAACACGGTGATGACCACACCCAAAATACCGATCTGATAATAAGAGCCGGACAGCTTCAGGCAAATGGCGCCGTAAGCGTACAATACGGTGCCGGCAAGCAGCCACAGCCATTTCTTTTTGCTCATGGCGCCCAAAGCGGGCAGGCGGAAGGCGCAGATGCAGGCCACCAGCAGGTTGTATGCCCACACCCAACGGTTGGAAACGTAGGCGGTGCCGTTGATCAGCCAGCCGAAGAAGGGTAACAGCAAAAACAGGGTGCCCAGCAGGAAAAACCGTTTTTCCGTTTTATGCTCCTTTCGGGGCGTGGCAAACAGCAAAAACAGCGCCACCAGCGTCAGGGGCAGCATTCCGTGGAAATCCCAATCGCCCTGTCCGATGGCGGCGGGCATGGCGTAGATATAACGCAGATAATGATCGATGTCGTACAGCAACGGCAGACTGCCGCCGGTGCCCTGACGGGAACTGTTCAGCGTGGTACGGATGGAGGGGTAAAACAGCACGCAGGCCATCATGACCGCCAGCAGGGCGTACAGGGCAAACCGCCAGAGATAGGAAAAGATCTTTTTGCGCTCTCCCTTGGGACAATAGTCAAAGCATCGCACCAAAACGTAAATGACGGTAAAGATGCAGATCATATAGAAGAAATAGAAATTACTCAGCCCGGCCAGCGTTACCGTCAGGATAAACAGCCACGGCTTTTTCCCCCGAAAGATCTTTTCCGCCCCCAACAGGATCAGCGGCAGATAGATCATAGGATTGGAAAAATAGGGGTGCCGCACGGCGGCGTACAGCATATAGCCGGTAAACAGATAGACCATCGAGCCGATGAGGGTGTAAAACCGGTTGCTTTTTTTCAGCTGCAGAGCAAAGGCGGAAAAGCTCAGCCCCGCCAGATACAACCGCAGCAAGATCAGAAAATGATACAGATATTCGGTATAGGCGCGGGGCACCAGGGCGCTCAGCAGATTCAGCGGGTCGCCCATAACGTAATAGCTCAGCGTCTGCAGTACGTCACCGCCCAGACCGATGGAGGCGTCAAACATGGGAATGCTCAGCCGTCCCTCGGTCAACAGGGTACGGACGATGTCCCGCAAATAGGTGCCCCAATAGCTCAAAGCGATATAGTGCTGGCTGATGCCGTCGATATTACCGCTTTCCCCGCACCAGACAAAGCCCTTGCCACGGAATAAAAAGTGAGAAAAGGCGAGCACAGCGCACAGCAAAAACAGCGCCGTATAGCACAGCACGTAAACCGTCCGCCGCCGGGGTGAATTTTTCAATTGGGTCAGGGCAGATCGCGCCCGACGGAGCAAGCCTTTCATCCCTCATACCTCCCGGGAAACATAATAATCCAAACTATATTATATATTTTATACAAGGAAAAGTCAATCATTCTGCCGACAAAGATGCGGAAATTAAAAAGCGGACGGCAAAAAAGTCCTTGACAAATCATTATAATTATGCTAATTTTAATATAGAATACTAAAGTGGACTGTCAGGCAGTCCACTTTTGTTTTGGAAAAGGAGGCATCAGACTTGAAAAAAGATGTGACAGCAGTGGTCAGCGCCCTGGCCGAGCCCATCTGCGCCGAGCAGGGGCTGGAGCTGTATGACGTGGAATACGTCAAGGAGGGCGGCGTCTGGTATCTGCGCATCTATATCGATGCGGCAGAGGGCGTGGATATCGAGCAGTGCGAGGCTTTCAGCCGGGCGCTGGATCCCGTATTGGATGCGGCAGACCCCATTCAGGAAGCCTATTATTTGGAGGTCAGCTCGGTCGGGCTGGACCGACACCTGAAAAAGGAAAAGGACTTTCACTATTTTATGGGCTGTAAGATCGAGGTCAAGCTGTATCGCCCCGTCAACGGCCAAAAGGAGTTTGTGGGAACGTTGACCGACTTTGCCGACGGCAGTTTTACCATTGAGACCGAAAAAGAAAGCATTACCTTTACACAAAAAGAGGCGGCGTTGGTTCGCCCCCACGTTGAATTTTAAACAGGAGGAGTTAAGAAAAAATGAACAAGGAATTTTTTGAGGCCATCGAGATGTTCGAGGTGGAACGCGGTATTCCCCAGGAATATATGCTGGACAAGGTGGAGGCCGCATTGCTGTCCGCCGCCAAAAAGGCGTTCGGTACGTCGGACAATGCGGTGGTGATCATCAACCGTGAGAAAAAAGACATCAAGCTGTGTCTGCAAAAGACCGTCATCGCAGATGACGCCGAGATGGAAGACGAAAATACCCAGATCTTTTTAAGCAACGCCATCGCCACCCATTCCAAGAGAAGCAAGGTCGGCGACGTGATCAACTGGGTGGTCAAGACCAAGGAATTCGGCCGTATTGCCGCCCAGACCGCCAAGCAGGTCATCATTCAGGGCATCCGCGATGCCGAGCGCGGTCTGCTGTATCAGGAGCTGAACTCCAAGGCTTACGAGATCCTGTCCACCGTAGTCACCCGCATCGAGCCCAACGGCAACGCCCTGCTCTCTATCGGTAAGAGCGAGGCTATGCTGGTCAAAAACGAGCAGATCCCCGGTGAGGTCCTGCGGGAGGGCGACCATATCAAGATCTACGTCAGCGAAGTGCGCGAGACCAAAAAGGGCCCGCAGGTCATCATTTCCCGTACTCACTCCGGTCTTGTAAAAAGACTTTTCGAGCTGGAGGTGCCCGAGATCTTTGACGGTGTGGTCGAGGTCAAGGCCATCGCCCGTGAGGCCGGCTCCCGTACCAAGATCGCCGTATTCTCTGCCGATGAAAGCGTCGATCCCGTCGGCGCCTGTATCGGCGCCAAGGGTCAGCGGATCACCCATATCTGTGACGAGCTGAAGGGTGAAAAGGTGGATATCATCCGCTACAGCGACGATCCCGAGACCTTCGTGGCGCAGGCGTTGGCTCCCGCTGATATCATCAGTGTGGCCGCCGACACCGACAGCCGTTGCTGCAGCGTTGTGGTCAGCGATGATCAGCTGTCTCTGGCCATCGGCAAAGAGGGACAGAATGCCCGTCTGGCCGCCAAACTGACCGGCTATAAGATCGATATCAAGCCGCTGTCCAAGGTGTAGGTGAGCTGCATTGAACAAAAAAATCCCGATGCGGTTGTGTCTGGGCTGTAACGAAGCAAAACCCAAGGCGCAGCTGATTCGAATCGTCAAAAATAAAGAGGGCGAGATCTCGGTGGATTTCACCGGAAAAAAGCCGGGGCGTGGCGCGTATATCTGTAATGATACGGCCTGCCTTGCAAAACTGCAAAAAAGCAAGCGGCTCTGCCGTGCCTTCTCCTGTCCCGTAGACGAGGCCATTTACGAGCGCCTGAAGGAGGAGATGGACCGTGGAGAGTAAGTTTTTAAAAACCATGGGGCTGTGCCGCCGCGCCGGACGATTGACCTACGGCTATGATATGGTCGTCGAGGCGTTGAGGGACACCCGACTTGTGTTTTTTGCCGCAGATCTGTCGGCCCGTACCCGCAACTCTGTGTTGCAGCTTGCCGCCCGCAGTGGTGTGCCCTGTCGGGACATACCCTACGATATGCAGACCCTTGCCGCCGCGCTGGGAACCAAACCGGTGGGCGTGCTCGGCGTGACCGAGGCAGGGTTTGCAAAGCTGCTGGGCAGCGAGATCGAAAAACAATGATAGGGGGTAAACCGTTATGAGTAGTTTAGAAATGAAATACAGAATTCACGAGTTTGCAAAGGACGTGGGCAGCAAGAGCACCGAGATCATCAAGTTGCTCAACGCCCGCGAGGAAAAGGAGCGTACCCACATGGCGCTGTTGACGGTGCCGGAGCTGGACTTCCTGTTGGATCATTTTTCCAAAAAGCACGCCGTGGAGAACTTCGATAAATTCCTGGCCTCCGGCAAGGCGGAGCCGGAGGTGGCCGCCGCGCCCGTGGCGGAGGAGAAAACGCCTGCAAAGGGCAAAAAGGCCGACAAGGCCGCTGCCCCTGCCGCCCCTGCCGCGCCCAAAAAGAAGCCGGCCGAGCCCAAGGCGGAAGAGCCGGTACGGGAAAAGAGCTACGAGCGTGAGGTGCGTGTGGTGGATACCCGTTCCAGCGACGTGGATCTGGGCAAGTATGATGAAAAGCTGCACGATCTGGCCGACAGCCATTCCAGCCGCAAATTCTCCAACGCTACCAGCAAGCAGAAGATCACCAAACGCAATAACCGTCAGTACGGCGGCCCCAAGCGCAAGAAGGAAAGCGAGCAGGAGCGTCTCAAGAGAATCGAGCTGCAGCGTAAAAAGACCCAGCTGAAGGTATTGGTGCCCGATGAGATCACCGTTTCGGAGTTGGCCTCCCGTATGAAGGTCAATGTCACCGAGGTGATTAAAAAGCTGATGCTGATGGGCGTTATGGCCAATGCCAACCAGACCATCGACTTTGACACCGCCTATCTGGTGGGTGAAGAATTCCACTGTCGGGTGGAAAAAGAGGTCATTCTCACCATCGAGGACCGTCTGATCGACGATGCCGAGGATGCCGAGGAGGATCTCATCTCCCGCAGTCCCGTTGTAGTCGTTATGGGTCACGTTGACCACGGTAAGACCTCTCTGCTGGATGCCATCCGTAATGCCAACGTTGCCGGCGGTGAGGCCGGTGGTATTACCCAGCACATCGGCGCGTATCAGGTCAAGGCCGCCGGTCAGACACTGACCTTCTTAGATACCCCCGGACACGCCGCCTTTACCCAAATGCGTCTGCGTGGCGCCATGGCCACCGATATCGCCATTCTGGTGGTTGCGGCGGACGACGGCGTGATGCCCCAGACAGTGGAGGCCATCAACCACGCCAAGGCAGCCGAGATCCCCATCATCGTTGCCATCAACAAAATCGACAAACCCGGTGCCAACCCCGACCGTGTTATGCAAGAGCTGACCGAGCATGGGCTGGTGTGCGAGGATTGGGGCGGCGATACCATTATGGTACCCGTATCCGCCGTGCAAAGACAAAACATCGATACCCTGCTGGAAATGGTCAACCTGGTGGCCGAAATGCGTGAGCTGAAGGCCAATCCCAACCGTACCGCCAAGGGTACCGTCATCGAGGCCAAGCTGGATAAGGGCCGCGGCCCCGTTGCCACCATGCTGGTGCAAAACGGCACCCTGCGGATGGGGGATATCCTCATCGCCGGTTGTTCGGTGGGTAAGGTGCGCGCCATGACCGACCATCGCGGTCAGAAGGTTAAGGAGGCCGGCCCCAGCGTTCCCGTGGAGATCATCGGTATGAACGACGTGCCCCAGGCCGGCGATACCTTCTTCGTGGTTGAGGACGAGCGTCTGGCAAGAGAATTGGCAGAACAGCGCCGGCAGGAAGAGAAGATGGCCCAGCAGAGTCAGTATACCGTTTCGCTGGATGACCTGTTTGGCCGCATTCAGCAGGGCAATATGAAGGAACTGTCCATCATCGTTAAGGCGGACGTACAGGGTACGGCCGAGGCGGTGAAGGTCTCGCTGGAGAAGCTGACCAATGAAGAGGTACGCGTACGCGTCATCCATAGCGGTGTCGGCGGTATCAACGAAAGCGACGTTATGCTGGCCAATGCGGCCGGCGCCATCATCGTTGGCTTTAACGTCCGTCCCGACACCAACGCCAAGGCGGCGGCCGAGCGTGACAGCGTGGACATCCGTACCTACCGTGTCATTTATGACTGCATCGAGGAGATCGAGGCGGCCATGAAGGGTATGCTGGCGCCCAAGTTTAAGGAAGTGGTGCTGGGTACCGCCGAAGTACGCCAGACCTTCAAGGCCAGCGGTGTCGGCACCATTGCCGGTTGTTACGTCAAGAGCGGCAAGATCACCCGCTCTGCCTCCGTCCGCCTGCTGCGTGATAATATCGTTATCTTTGAAGGCGAGCTGTCCTCTCTTAAGAGATTTAAAGATGATGCCAAAGAGGTCGTTACCGGCTACGAATGCGGTATCACCATCGAAAACTACAACGACATCAAAGAGGGCGACTTTATAGAGGCCTATGAAATGCAAGAAATTAAAGATTAAGAAACAGGTGATTTTATGGCACACAGAATCGGTCGTGTCAACGAAGAGATCCGCGGTGCGTTAGCGGCGTTGCTGCCCACTGTGAAGGATCCCCGTGTACCGCAGTTTATCTCGGTGACCGAGGTGCAGACCACCCCCGACCTCAAGCAGGCAAAGGTATTTATCAGCGTGCTGAACGGGGAGGAGAAGGACGTTCTGAAAGGACTGAAAAGCAGCGCGGGCTTTTTGCGCCGCGCGCTGGCAAGCCGTCTGAATCTGCGATACACCCCCGAATTGTTTTTCTATATGGACGATTCCATCAAGGAGGGCCTGAAGATCAATCAGATCCTGACGGACATCGCCAAAAAAGAGGAAGAGAAATGAGTACGATCCAAGAGATCTGCCGTCTTTTGCAGGCGGCAGAGGTATGTACGATCTATATGCATCAGCGGCCCGACGGTGATACCGTGGGGTCCGCTGCCGCATTGGGCAGAGCGCTCAGACAACTGGGCAAGCAGGTGTATTTTGCTTGCTCCGATCCCGTCACGCCCCGCTATCAGTATTTGCTGGAGGGGGCCTGTCCCGTGGAGACGCCGATGGGCGCGGTGATCGCCGTGGATATTGCCTCGCCCGAGCTTGGCGGCCGTTTTGCCGACGTTGTGCGCTCGGCGGATATCGTCATTGATCATCACGGCAGTAATTCCGGCTACGGCAAGGCAAATCTGATTTGTTCGGAGGCGGCAGCCTGCGGTGAGATCGTTTTTGACGTGATCCGTCAGCTGACCGAGCTTGACCGACAGATGGCAGAGGCGTTGTACGTGGCCGTTGCCACCGATACAGGCTGTTTTTTGCACGGTAACACCACCGCCCACACCCATCGGGTGGCGGCCGAGCTGATGGAATACGGTCTGGATATCAACGCTCTCAACCGTAAATTATTCGTTATCAAAAGCCGTGCCTGTCTGATGGTACGCAACAGCCTGCTGGATACAATGGCCGTCAGCGAGGACGGCAGATTGGCCACGCTGGTGCTCAAGATGGACACCATTGCCCGCCTGGGGGCCACCGAGGACGATCTGGAAAATATCGCAGGTCTGGGTATGAACGTGGAGGGGGTCAGCGCGGCCGCCACGCTGCGGCAGATCGGCGAGCAGACCTACAAGGTCTCCCTACGTACCGACGGCAGCGTTCACGCCGCGCAGGTGTGCCGCGCCTTTGGCGGCGGCGGTCACGATATGGCGGCGGGCTGTACCCTGCAGGGCAGTGAGGCGGAATGTCGAGCCGCCATTATGCAAGAAATGGAAAAGCAAGTATGAACAAGGACGGATTGATCCTGATCGATAAACCGGAGGGCATTACCTCCTTTGTGGCGGTGGCGGTCATCCGTCGGGCGCTGGGAGTCAAGCATTGCGGTCATACCGGCACCCTTGATCCCATGGCCACCGGGCTGTTGCCCGTTTTGACCGGCCGCGGCACAAAGCTGTCGGGGTATTTGCTGGAAGGGGACAAATCCTATCGGGCCACCCTGCGCTTCGGCGCCCACACCGACAGCTATGACAGCACCGGCAAGGTGCTGATGGAGGGCGGCCGCATTCCCACCCGGGAACAGCTGGAGCAGGTGTTGCCCCGCTTCGTGGGCAAACAACAGCAGGTGCCGCCTATGTTTTCCGCCATCAAAAAAGACGGCGTGGCCATGTACAAGCTGGCCCGTGACGGCAAAAGCGTGGCGCTGGAGAGCAGAGAGATCTGCATCTATCGGCTGGAGCTGCTTTCCTATGAAAACGGCGAGGCGGTGCTGGACGTGGATTGCTCCAAGGGCACCTACATCCGCTCGCTGTGCGTGGACATTGCCCGGGCGCTGGATACCTACGGCTGTATGTCCGCCCTGCGGCGTACCGCCACCTGCGGTTTTACTGTGGAGCAGGCCTTCCCGCTGGAGCAGGCCGAGCAGGCGCTCAAGGATGGAGATACAAGTTGCCTGTTGCCCTGTCAGCAGGCGCTGACCCTGCCGGTGTATCGGCCGCCGGCCTTTTTTGCCCGATTGTTGCAAAACGGTTGCGCGGTGGACGTCAAAAAACTGAAGGACAGCCCGCAGGAACTGTGCTGGATCATGGACGGGGAGACCTGTCTGGGGCTGGGCAAAAGGCTGGAGGATGACACGTTTAAAATCGTAACACATTTATAAAGAATGGATTTTATCTATGGAAAAATTTGTGTATGCATTGGGCACCTTTGACGGCGTGCACCTGGGGCACCAAAAGCTGCTTGCTTCGGCAGGCGCGCTGGCGGCGCAGATGGGCGCATTGCCTGCCGCCTACACCTTTACGGATCTCCCGCGGGAGGCGGTGGAGGGGCGACGCATCGGTATGCTGACCACCTCGACGCAAAAGCTGTGGCTGTTACAGACGGCGGGCGCCAAAACGGTGGTAGCCGAGCCTTTTGCCAAGGTACGGGAGTTGAGCCCCGAAGCATTTATATATTATCTCATCGGCGCCCACGGCGCCCACGGCTTTGTCTGTGGTAAGGATTACCGCTTCGGTAAAGGCGGCGCCGGTGATGCCGCCACCCTGCGGCAAATTTGCAAAAGCGTGGGAAAAGAGGTGCGGGTGGTAGATTTTTTGCAGGACCGTTATGGGCAAAAGATCTCCTCCGGCCATATTCGCTCCTACGTGGCGCAGGGCAATATGGAGGCGGCTTCTGCCGCGCTGGGACGGGACTTTTTTTTGGAAGGAGAGGTCTGTCACGGCAAGGGGCTGGCCCGACAATGGGGCACCCCCACCGTTAATCTCCCCCTGCCCGAAGGTGTGGTGCATCCCCGCTATGGGGTGTATGCCACCCGTGTGACGGTGGATGGCGGCGTTTATCACGGCATTACCAACGTGGGGATCCGTCCTACCTTCGCCGACGGCGATCAACCCAATACCGAAACCTTCATTCTGGACGGTCAATTTGAGAATATTTCCCGGGCAAAGGTGGAGTTTCTGACCTTTATCCGCCCCGAAATGACCTTCCCCGACGAAAAAAGTTTACAAATACAAATTGCAAAAGATATTCAAACGGTGCAACAACTGTGGTAAGATACAAGTGAGGTGAGCGAGAGTGAAAAAATGGATACTGTTATTATTGGCGGTGGCCTTGCTGTGCGGCGGCTGTAAGCCGGAAGAGGACTCCTTCGAGCCCATCGGCAGTGAGGACGGCGGCGGCAGCGGCTACGGCGTCAGCGCCAAAAGTGTGCTGAATTTGTCGGATTTTTATTTTCTGACCCAACAGGCCACCCGCGAAAACAACACCCGCTTGCTGGGGACGCCCATGTATACGCTGGACAACAGCGACACCTATCTGCTGGAGGACGGCAGTCGGATCGTATTGACCTACAACGACAAGGGCGTGCTGGAAAGCACCATGTTTACCGATATACAGGACAGTAAAAATTACAGCTTGTTTGATATATTGGTACGGGAAGGCGTGCTGAAGGAAAGCGCCCTCCCCGAAAACAACGGCACTGCCGGTCAAAGCGGCCAAAACGGCCAAAGCGGCACCGCCGGCCAGACTAAGCCGAACCCCCAAAGCAGTGACAGTGTATTTTCCAAAGGCAACTTTAAAAAATCCGCTTTTGACAGCGGACTGAGTCTGTATCTGGACCGTACCTCGGTGGTGGCCACCTTCGGCAACCCCTCCTATTTCATCGGTCGCAGTTACACCAAGGATTCCTATATCATCGATTGCTACAAACTGGATAACGGCGGCGTACTGATGCTGGATTACGGATTTGACCGTAAGAGCCTGCGTTGCGCGGCCATTCGCGGCGGCGACGGCATCACCACCTCATACCTTGGCACCTGGTCGACACAGACCAAGCCGGCGGATTTCGTCCGTCCCCGTATCCAGCTCAATCAGGTTACAACGCTGGCCAAGGAAATGACACCGGAAAAGGTGTACAAAACGCTGGGCGAGCCCTGTTGGTTTGAGGGTAGCGCTACCTCCTATCAGGACGTATATCTGCTGGATGACGGTAGTACGGTGTATCTGATGTATGACTCGGCCCGTGAAAAGCTGATGAGCGCGCGCCAGTTGACGGTGGAAAACAAACTGATCGAGGTGACGTTGCAATGAAACGGCTGTTTCTTGTTTTGCTGATGCTTTGCTGTCTGCCCCTGTGCGCTTGTTCCGACCAAGGGGAATTGGGGCTGTATGTTCTCCCCGCCGCACAGGTGGGAGAGCATCTGTCGGCCGGTCAGCTGGGAAGTTTGGCAGAGAAGCAGGGCAGATTGGCTCTGCACGGCAGTGACTTTGTGGGCGTGGATTGGGAGCATCAGGTGTTTGCCGTGCGACCCGAGGCGGCGCCCTCTCTCAGTACCTTGACGGCGGAAAGCGGCGGCTGTAGCCTGCTGAAAACCACCGATAAGGACGTGTTCGTGTGGGTCAAAAACGGCAAGGCGCTGTATTACGGCGGCTTTCCCAAGGGGGTCAGCAATCCCAACGCTCCCTACGACCCGATTCTGAAGGATCAGGATCGGTATCGCTTTGCCATTGTGTCCGCCGCCACGGAGGACAAGCGGTTTAATAAAGCGCTGTATCAATGGTTTTATGCGCAGGGCCTGATCAAGGGCAATCTTGATTGAAATAATGCAAAAAATTACCGCCATCCGAGGGCGGTGCTTCGCAGAGATAAATCCGCTTAAAAATGGCTATTTTTGCCCTATACTACGGCAAAACACCGCAATATGCGTCAGCATTATTGCGGTGTTTTTTCTTGTCTACGACAAAAAGTATCTCATTTTTAAGTGCCAATGGCAGTTTTTGGATAGGAAATTTTGTTTGCGGAGAAGTCAAAAACGCAGGAATACTGGCGTATTCCGAGGCTTTTAACGAGATGGCTGTCAAAATTTACATACAAAAACCGGTTGATCTCTACGGAGCACCGCCCAAGGGCGGCGCTTTTTTGTGCAAAATGTACAAAAATGAAGAAAGATATTTTACGAAATTGCGATTGCAATTTGATTTAAAATATAGTATTATTAATCTGTATAATAGACTACAAGTGTCTGCAAAGGAGAGAATTGCTATGTTCAACAAAAGCAAAAAGTTTTTAAGCTTGCTGCTGTGCGTGCTCATGTGCATCTCCATGCTCACCGCCATTGTTTTGCCCGCAAGTGCGGAAACCAGTGGTGAAGGTGAAGCTACGGAAGATCCCTACGCCGCAATCCAAGCAACCGAAAACGCCGACGGCACCTTCACGCCCACCAAGGGTGTATTCGTATACGCCGGCGCCCCCACCTCCGGTGACGTCACCTATACTTACGGTGACGGTGAGACCTGGGGTAACGGCCTGACCTATAAGCTGGTCGGCGGTAAGACTGCGTTCAGCAGTATGAATGCGGCCATCCACTACGTCGAGACGCAGTGGAACGCTCACGCCGGTCCTTACACCGCTTATACCGGTCCCGATACCGTTGTGGTTGCCCCCGGCCAATACGGTGGTAGCTCTTGGCAGAACAATAAGCAGATCACCATGAATCTGCCCAGAGATGCCAGTGGTAACACCATTGAGAACCCCGCATACTACGAGCTGTTCACCTATACCGTACTGGGTCCCCAGGCCGGTAAGGATCCTACGCCCACTGCCAAGGAGGACATTGCCAACGGTACTTTGATCAACGGCAGAGGTGTCAGCACCAAGACCGAGGCGGTCAGCACCTCCACCCTGTGGATGCCCCAGAACGCCCAGATCATTGTTGACGGTTTCGCTTTCCGCGGTTCTCACAACTTCCACGGTTCTTCCTCCAAGGTCAGTTTGATCATGAAGAACATCGTGCACAAGTACGACGAGATCTATTCCAACGGTCTGTATCGTTGGAATACTCCCAAGAATAACGTAAACGTTGAGTTCCATAACTATGCTATGGAATACACCCAGATCTCCGACGGCACCAAGAAGGATAACCTGGGTAACTTCAACATGAACGTTACCCGCGTGGTGTTTGATAACTACTATGAGTACGGTGGTAACCTGAAGTTTGTTTCTGACCAGTACAATCAGGCCCATATGATCAACTTCTATCCCACTACCACCGCCAACATTCAGGAGAACTTCCTGGGTCCGGACAACAAGACGGCATCCTTTACCATGATCAACTCCACCCTGAGCCATAACCGTACGGCTCACTGGATCCGCACCCGTCTGGGCGACAATGCCGACGTTCCCACCCGTGTGTACTCCACCAACGCCAAGGATTCCATCAAGTTTGTTGTCAAGGACAACTATTTCTACAACGCCGGTGACTACGTGGGTACCGACTATAAGACTCCCGGAACTCCTGCCGCCGATCCTGCAAACGTCGTGGACGTATTCTCCTTCCAGGATAAGTGGTCCTTGCCGGACGGCGCTCTGGAGTTTGCCTTTGAGGGTAACACCATGGAGTATACCGCCGACTGTCTGGCCCGTCATTCCGGCGGTTCTCAGAACGGTATCATCTATCTGAACGGCACCAACAACGATATTACCAAGCAGAATTGGTGGCTGAAGAATAATACCATGGTTCTGCCGATTCACGCTTGTACCGACACCATCGCCTGGAGTGAAAATGCCCAGTACTTCGACCGTAGCTCTACTCTGGTGCTCAGCCCCGAGGGTGAGGTTATGGCTGCGGCTATGAAAAGCAACGATGACCAGATCAACGACGTGTATGCCGGCGACGATTTCCAAGGCGGTATTGCCGAGATGTTCTCGCTGAAAACGGCTACCGATATGGCGTTCAACTGTACCGTAAATTCCACACTTCCGAACTCCTGCTCTCCCGCTCCTGTAACTGCAGACGTTTATATTGTTCCTTACGCTGCCGAAAAGACGCATGCGGCAAAGGATCTGTTTACCTTCCGCGGTGAAAAGGTTGAGTTTGTTACCTTGCTCGACAAGGCCGGCAACGAACTCACCGAGGCCAAGCCCAGTGAGTTGGACGGCGCCAAGATGATCGCCCGGTATAAGGGTAAGACCACCACCTGTACGGTTACATTTAATATTAAGGTAGCAACCGAGGACCAGATGGTATTTATTGATACCGCCAACTCTGCTACTTCCTATACTTTTAATGGAAAGACTTATGCGCTGAGCGCATCTAACCGTGTAGGCACCTTTAAGGATGCCCTTACCAAGAAAAAGCCCTTCTGGGTGTTGCTCCCCGGTACGCACAAGTTTGTCGGCGGTAACGAAGACAGACTTTACGTTGCTTCCGCCACCATTCTGGGTCCCAAGATGGGTGTTTCTCCCCTGAATGAAAACAACGAGCTTGACTTCAGCAAACGTGGTGTGTCCGGCGCAGGCGCTCCCTACACCGTGGATACCACCGTTGAGGCTGTTGTAGGCGGCGCCGTTACCAACTACGGTCCTCAGAACAGACTGATGCTGGACGGCGTGGTTTGTGACAGCACCTTCCAGTTCAGCCCCTCCGATGCGGATTACACTTGGGGTTACGCCGTGGGCGGCGCCCTCATCGGTCAGGATATGAACAACGTCATTGTCAACGACGTTTGCAACAACAATATGATCGTTGGTCTGAGTTCCGGTGAAGCTCTGCAAAAATCCAAGGCAAAACGCTATTTCAATGCCAGCAACACCGCTTTCTGTAACGTGGGCGGCGGTTGCATCGTTTCCTCCGGTCTGTATGACATCAACTTCGATCATATCTATGCTGCCGGCGGTACCGGTGAGATTATCCGTACCCGTATGCCTTCCGGTATTCATATGTTTATGAGCCCCATGACCTGCGGTATCACCATCACCAACTCCAGAATTGAAAACTGGGGTACCACCACCGGTAACTGGATCTATCCCAACTACGTCGATCCCACGCTGGGCGACACCTGGGGTCTGTCCGCTTACTGTAACGGCGAAAACTTCCCCGCAGGTATTCGCTACGTATTTGATAACAACGTATTTGAGAATATTGGTAAGGCCGGTTGCTCCACCAAGGGCTATGCTCTTCGTCTGGCAGTTCCTGCCGCTATGGATAATTTCGGGCTGACCTTTACCAACAACACCGTGACGGAAGACAACATGACCGGTTATCGTTTTATCGATCTGTGCTCTGTCTCCAAAGAACCCGGTGCATATATTAAGGAAGAAAACATTGATATTTCCGGCAACACCTTTATCAACTTCTCCGAGCCCATCCGTTTGAGCAGCTTCAACGGCAAGGGCCCCAAGAGTGATGTTATCAGCCTGGACGAAAACTTCTTTGCCAAGGAAGAGGGCGGCGTTGTAAGCGCATCTCCCATCACTGCAAAGTTGACCAACTTCGTTTCCAAGTCTGACTGGTACTATATGAACCCCGAGAGAACGGTCAAGGATACGCAATACGGCATGTCTTTTGCTAACGTTTCCAACGACTTTGAAGTTACGACCTTCCCCGATTTTACCGCTAATGCAAAGCTGGTCTGCGGTCTGGCAGAGATCGATCCTCTCCAGATCACGCCCAAGGACGGTATGCTCTTTGAAGGCTTCTATGCCGATAAGGCCTGTACCGAGCCTTTGACCGGCAGTGTCAATAACAATACCATCTATGCCAAGGCTACCGTTGACGGTGTTGCAGTTGTATATACCATCAACCTGACCAAGGCCGCTGCTCATAATTGGAGCGAATACGTAACCACCGTTGAGCCCGGTTGTACCACCGACGGCACGGCTGTTCGTGTCTGCGCCAACTGCTCCACGGAGGAAAGCAAGGTCGTTCCTGCTTTGGGCCACGTGGAGAGCGAGCCCACCTACGTTGCCGCTACCTGTACCGAAAACGCCGGTATTTACATTATGTGCGTACGCTGCGAGGAGCAGATCAGCGGTACCGAGATTCCTGATTCTGCTTTGGGTCATGATTGGGGCGATTGGGAAATCACCACCGTTGGCTCTTGTACGGTAGATGAAGTACAGAGCCGTACCTGCGACCGTTGCGGTGAGGTGGATAGTGTTGTTACCACGGCTCCCGGCCATGACTGGAGCGAATGGGAAACCACGATTGCCCCCACCTGTACCGAGGAAGGCGAGCAGATCAGAACTTGTCCTGTCTGCTCGGCTGTCGAAACGCTGACCGTTGCCGCCACCGGCCATACTTATGAAACTGTTGTTACCGATCCTACCTGCGTAGATGACGGTAAAGAAGAACAGATCTGTAAGATTTGCGGTTACGTTGATGAAAGCGTAACGGTTGTACTGCCCGCTACCGGCATTCACACCTGGGGCAACTACATCGTGAAAGAGCCCACCTGTAGTCAGCAGGGCGTCAGCGAGCGCTTCTGTACCGTATGTAGCGCACTGGATACCGAGACCCGTGTAACCGAGCCGGTCGATCCCGAAAATCACGCTTTCGATCCCGAGGGCGAGGATTACGAGTTGGCCGATGCCGGTGACTGCGAGAATCCCGCTATCTATGAGAGAACCTGCCCCGACTGCGGTGAGGTTGACTCCTATGAAGATTACGATAAGGTTTGCGGCTATCATCCCTACGAGCTGAAGGTCACTCCTGCTTCTTACGATGCTTCCGGTAAGTACGAGAAGTATTGTCCCGAGTGCGGCGACACCGAGTTGATTCAGATCGTTGCCCGCCTGCCCAAGTTCAGCGATGCTGACAATAAGGCCTGGTATGCTGAGACTCTGTCCAAGGCTGCCGCTATGGGTCTGTTGCAGGGCTATGAAGACGGCACCGTCCGTCCCAATGCCTTTATCACCCGTGCCGAGGCTGTCAGCATGATCGCCCGTCTGGCCGGTGTTAAGACCGCCAAGTATTCCACCAACAAGTTTGTTGACGTGGCCAAGAATGCATGGTACAACGGCGCCGTGGCCTGGGCCGAAACCAACAAGATCGTTTCCGGCCGTAGCGAAAACACCTTCGCTCCCACCAGCAACATCACCCGTCAGGAGCTGTGCACCGTATTGATGCGCTATGCTGACTTCGCTGATGTCGAACTGAACATCAAGCTGGATAAGGTTAAATTTGCCGACGATGCCAAGATCGCCAAGTATGCCAGAACCAGCGTATATCTCTGCCAGAGAACCGGTCTGGTCAGCGGTAGACCCGGCAACCTGTTTGCTCCCACCGCTTTCGCCACCCGTGCCGAGGTTGCACGCATTTTGGTTGTCTTTGCAGAAGAGTACGGTTTGACCGTAACGGCCGAAACCGCCGCCAAGAAATTGGCAATTGAGGTTGAAAACGCCCGCCACGAAGCGGTTGCAGGCCCCCTGGAGGCTGATATCTCCATCTGGACTGCCGATCTCAATGTAATTCTGGAAGCAGCAGGCATCAAGGCAGAAGATCTCAAGACCTGCGAAGAGTATGAAGATGCGATCGTTGCCAAGGAGTACGATCTGGCTGATCTGGAATTGGCCATTAAGAACTTGCCCGACGGTGCTGAGAAGGATCAAAAACTTGATCAGGTGAAAGATTTAGAGAAAGAGATCACTGATCTTGAGGATCTCTATGCGGCAAGCGCCATTGCAGAAAGCATTGCGCTGGCTGAAGAAGAGCTGGCTGCAGAAAACAAACTGCATGCCGAAAATCTGAAGGCCATTCAGTAAAAACAAATGAACAAAGGCGGGACGGAAAATTTCCGTCTCGCCTTTTCTCATATAAGGAGTATGTAAAAGATGTATCATATTTTTGATCGCGTCGGTATGAAACAGCGCGCCAAAAACAGCCTGCGTCGCAACTATTGGCGAGGTTTTTTGGTATCGCTGTTCACGGCACTATTGTTGGGCTCAGCCGGTACGGCTGCCGGCGGTGGCCTCAATTTTAATTTCAATTTCGACGTCACCGAGCTGTTCAGCGCGGACAATCCTTATACCGATCCTTCCTTTGGCTTTTCTCCCTATAATCCCTTTAATAATATGGCGCCGGATCACGGCGCGATGATCAACGTTGCCCTGGTTTTCTTGGGCATTGCATTGGTTGTCGGACTGATTTCTTTTTTGATAAGCTTTGCCCGCTTGATTTACGTCGGGAACGTGATGTGGGTCGGTAATTGCCGTTATTACATCAATTGCACCCGTGGGGAAGAAAAGTTCTCAGATCTGACCTCTGCCTTCGGCGTGAAGGGGAAGGCCGGATACTTTAATGCAGTCAAGGTGCTTTTTAAACGGGAACTGATCCTGTTTTTGTATGACCTTCCGCTGTTTATTGGCGTTTTGCTGTTTCTCGGTAATGCCATCCTCGGCGCAATGGGCGTTATTACGTCTATGACCGTAGGCGGTATCGGCTTGTTGATCGCTTGCCCGATCATACTGGTCGGCATGGCGCTGTCTATTGTAAAAGAAGTAAAGCGTTACGAGCTTTCTATGCTACCTTTCTTGTTGGCAGAATTTCCCGAAATGACCACGCGGGAGGCCTTTGCTGCCAGTAAAGAACTGACCAACGGACACAAATGGGATCTGTTTGTGATGGATCTTTCCTTCCTTGGTTGGCAGATATTGGGTGTGCTGTGCTTGGGTATTGGTACCTATTTCCTGCTGCCCTATATTGATGCCACCTGGGGTGAGGCTTATGCGGCTTTGTGCGTAGAGAATGCGGCCAGACAGTACGTTCCCGCCGCGCCTGCAGCACCCGCTCCCGAGGCACCGGAGGCTCCCGCGCCGGAAGCGCCCGTACCCGAAACACCTGCGGCTCCCGCTCCGGAAGCGCCCGAAGTAGAAATTCCTGAAGTGAACGCTCCGGAAGCTCCCGAGACAGAGATTCCCGAGGTGGATGACACTACAACTGCAGAGGAAACTGGAGAATAAATATGGATTTTTCAAAACTAACTGAATTGTTGGATCAACAGCCGGAATTTGGTATCCCCGGTATTGACCTGATCGTCTATCATAAAGGACAGCAGATCTATCGGCATATGACCGGCACCTGCGATTACACCCGTAAAAAACCGGTCAGTGAGGATACGCTGTACTGGATTTATTCGATGACCAAGCCGGTCACAATGACGGCGGTGATGCAATGCGTTGAAAAGGGGATCATTGGTTTGGAAGATCCCGTGTACGACTACATCCCGGAATTCCGTAACGTTACCGTTTGTGGTGAGGACGGTGCGGTGCGGCCGGCGGAAAACGTGATGCGGGTCAAGCATCTGCTGACCATGACCGGCGGTATGGATTATGATCGACAAACGCCCCATCTGCTGGAGGCAATGCGTGACCCCGCTGCCACCACCGAAACGTTGGTAGCGGCCATGGCCAAGGCGCCGCTGTGTTATGAGCCGGGAACCCAGTATAAATACTCTCTTTGCCATGACGTGGCGGCCAGAGTGCTGGAGGTTGCCACCGGCAAACGCTTTGGTGAGTATTTGCAGGAAAATATCTTTGATCCGTTGGGAATGAAGACGGCCACCTTCCGTGGCGAGTCACCCGAGATCCGCAGCCGTCTGGCCGCGCAGTTTATGTATGATGAGAAAAAACAGATCGTAAAGCCCCATCTGTTTTCCAATTCCTACATTTTGTCCGAACAATACGAGTCGGGCGGCGCCGGTCTGATTATGAGCGCGGAGGATTACGGCAAATTTGTGTGCGGTCTTTCCCAAGTGTTTGAGTCAGAACAACCCATTTTGGGCAGCGCGGCTTTGGAGCTGATGCGTGCCCCCCAAATCAGTGACGAGATCTGTGAAAAGTATTTCTCTTCCACTAAACGGGATATGGGTTACTCTTACGGACTGGGTGTTCGCACGATGAAAAACCCGGAAAAAAGCGGCTGCAAGTCTCCCATCGGCGAGTTTGGTTGGGACGGTGCTGCCGGCAGTCATAACTTTATCGATCCGGATAACCAGATCGCAATGGTATATATGATGCAGGTACTGGGATGCGGTTATTCCTATAACACCTTGTACCCCAAAGTACGCGATATGATCTATGAGATCGTATTAGGCAAATAAAAATAAAGCCGACCAAGTTGTCTTGGTCGGCTTTGCTTTATATCATGAAGAAATAGGCGGCGGAAAATAAAATCCCTAAAAAGAGAACGTTCAATCCGCAAAACCATAAAAAATATTCCTTGACCCGTGTGGGATACAGCATTTTAAACTCGCTGAAGGTGATCAGTGAAGCCAGCGAAGCGATGATGGTACCGGTACCGCCGATGTTGACGCCCAGCAACAGTTCACGGTAATTGTCCGTAAATTTGGCCAGCAGGATGGCGGTGGGTACGTTGCTGATACATTGGCAGGACAACGTACTGACGGTCAATGTGCCAAATTGCAACAGATGGGAAAACAGAGCGTCAATGGCAGGGATCCGCGCCAGATTGCCGGAAAAGATAAAAAACATCACAAAGGTCAACAGCAGATCCCAGCTGACCTGTCCGTACACCTTTCGGTCCATAAAAAAGATGATCGGCAAAATGATCAGCAGGCCCAGCCAATAGGGGATGATGCGGAACACGATCAAGATCGAGCAGACAAACAGCGCCAAATAGATCAACGTCCGGCGGCGCGGCAGGGGCGGCGCCTCTTCGCCTTGAATGGAAAGAGCCTGCTTTTTCAGCAATAAACAGCTTGCCGTCAGCATGGCGACTGCCAGTAAAAAAGGCGGCAGCATGATTTGGGTGAATTCTCCGGTGGGAATGTGAAAATAGGAATACAAAAATAGGTTTTGCGGATTGCCGAAGGGGGTCAGCATACCGCCCAGATTGGCGGCAATATTTTGCAAAATGAAAATATAGGCCATATACTTTTCGTTGTTGGTGGTTTTCAGCGCAAAATATCCCAACGGCAAAAAGGTGATCAACGCCATATCGTTGGCAATGATCATCGAGCCGATAAAGGTGATATAGATCAGTGTCAGCGCCAATTTGCGCAACGACCCGGTCATCAGCACGATCCGCCGCGCCAGCGTAGTAAAAAAGCGGATCCGTTTCAACGCCACAATGACCGTCAGCGTTAACAGCAGACAAGAAAGGGTGTTCAGATCAAAATAATCCGCATACCCTGCATCCGGCGGTACGAAAAAGCAGGTGATCAACGCTGCCAGCGTGGCAATGGTCAATACGATATTTTGTTGTATCAGTTTTTTGATTTTACGAAGTATCATTTTATTCACCCAACAAATGATAATACATTTGCCCTGCGATTGCAATATGAATTTTTAAAAAATTCTTCCTTATTATATATAGAAACTGTAGAAAACGGCATTTTTTTGCGTAAAATGATGATTTGCTGTTTTTTGGCCAAAAAAGACGTTTTTTTCCATATATTGTGTAGAAAATTTTTCTTGCCACAGTATCTGCATTGCACAAAAACGGACGAAAAATTTCGTTGAAAATAACCAAAAAAATTTTCGAAAAATTTTGAAAAAACTATTGCAATTTGCATTGTTTTATAGTATGATGTTAAGGCATGAGTTTGGGCTGCGATGAAGCAGGAGGTGGCTGTCCGCCTCGCAAACCATTGGGTTGCAACGGTTTGCGGCGACGAGACAGGGAATTTCTGCGGAGCATGTTCGGTTGTGGCAGAAGGGCGAAGAGAGTTAATTGTTCGCTCCCGCCGCCCCAAGAGGTCACACTGATGGGTGTGTACCCACAGTAGAAACCGAGCGAGAGGCAAATTTTACAGGCTGTCTTTTGAGAACTGTCGGGCGTGCCCGATAAGCTGGTAAGCGAGACAAACCGACCGGAGCAATCCGGCTTTTTATTGGGAAGGGCGTGAAACACCCGGCCGAGTGGAAAGGAAATTTGTTCCCGTCGTTACACCCTTATCACCGTGCTAATATAATAAGGAGGAAAACGAGATGCAAAAGAAGAACAAAATCAGAATCAGAATCAAGGGCTATGAAGCCAGTCTGGTGGATCAGGCTGCCGAGAAGATCCTCGACACCGCCAAGAGAACCGGCGCTACCGTAAGCGGTCCCATTCCGCTGCCCACTGATAAGGAGATCATCACCATCCTGCGCGCTGTTCATAAGTATAAGGACAGCCGTGAGCAGTTTGAGAGAAGAACTCACAAACGTCTGATCGACATTCTCAAGCCTACTGCCAAGACCGCTGAAGCGATCGGTAGCCTGGAGCTGCCTGCCGGCGTAGACATTGAGATCAAGCTGTAAGGCTTGCAAACAATTAAGCAATACCTTTTGCGGGAAGGTCCCGCGAAATAAGGCAAGTTGATTTATTCAACCAATACCAAAGGAGGAAACGAAAATGAAAAAAGGTATTATCGGTAAGAAGATCGGTATGACCCAGGTTTTTGATGAGCAGGGTCACGTAATTCCGGTCACTGTCATTCAGGCCGGTCCCTGTGTGGTAGTTCAGAAGAAGACCGAAGAGAAAGACGGCTATAACTCTGTACAGCTGGGTTACGGCGATGTGAAAGAAAAGCACACCACCAAGCCCCTGCAGGGTCATTTCAAGAAAGCCGGTGTTGAGCTGAAGAAGGTTCTCAGAGAGTTCCGTCTGGAAGCTGCAGCAGATATGAACGTAGGTGACGTCGTTGATGTTGACACCTTCGCCGCAGGCGACAGTGTTGACGTTACCGGTATCTCCAAGGGTAAAGGCTATGCCGGTACCATCAAGAGATACGGCGGTCACCGCACTCCCATGACCCACGGTGGTGGCCCTGTTCACCGTCATGCCGGTTCCATGGGCGCCTGCTCCTCTCCCTCCAGAATCTTCAAGGGTAAGAAATTGCCCGGTCATATGGGCGCTGTCCGCGTGACCGTACAGAATCTGGACGTTGTAAAGGTCGACACCGAGAATCATTTGCTGGTTATTAAGGGTGCCATCCCCGGTCCTAAGGGTAGCGTGGTTACCGTTAAGAACACGGTTAAAGTTGGTTAAGGAGGTATAGTACAATGGCTGATATTAAAGTATTGAATATGGCCGGTGAAGAAGTCAGCACTCTGACTCTGTCCGATGCAGTCTTCGCCATCGAAGTCAATGAAGCAGCAATGCACATGGCCGTGGTAAATTACCTCGCGGCTCAGCGTCAAGGCACCCAGAGTGCTCTGACCAGAGCGGAAGTTTCCGGCGGCGGCATCAAGCCTTGGCGCCAAAAGGGCACAGGTCGTGCAAGACAGGGTTCCATCCGTGCTCCCCAGTGGACCCATGGTGGTATCGTTTTTGCTCCCAAGCCCAGAGACTACCGTTTCCATATCAACCGTAAGGTAAGAAAGCTGGCCATCAAGTCTGCTCTGTCTGCAAAGCTGGCAGCCGGCAAGCTGATCGTGCTGGACGCATTGACTATGGAAGAATACAAGACCAAGACGGTCGTTAACATGATGAAGGCTCTGGACGTAAACAACGCTTTGTTTGTTTCCGCCGACGTCAACAAGTGCTTCGTTAAGAGCGCTGCCAACATCCCCGGTGTTAACACTGCTCCTGTCTGCAGCATGAATGTCTACGACGTGCTCAAGGCTGACACTCTCGTTCTGACGGTTGATGCTGTTAAGAAACTTGAGGAGGTTTATGCATAATGAGAACTCCCTATGATGTAATTAAAAAACCTGTCATCTCTGAAAAATCTATGATGAAGATGCAGAATGACAAAACCTACGTTTTCGAAGTAGCAACCGACAGCAACAAGGCTGAAGTTAAGGCCGCTGTGGAAGCCATCTTCGGTGTTAAGGTCGCAAAGGTCACCATCACCAACGTTTCCGGTAAGGAAAAGAGAATGGGTGTCCACAAGGGCTTCCGCCCCGACCGCAAAAAAGCTTATGTAAAACTGACCGAAGGCTCTAAGACCATTGAGTTCTTCGACGGTATGATGTAAGAGGAGGTCGTAGAACATGGCAGTAAAAACTTATAAACCTACTACTCCCGCCAGAAGACAGATGAGCAACGTTGATTACAGCTGTCTGTCCAAGGTCGCTCCCGAGCGCAGCCTGCTGGAAGGCAAGAAAAAGCACTCCGGCAGAAACAGCTACGGCAGAATCACCGTTCGTCATCAGGGCGGCGGTAACAGACAAAAGTACAGAGTAATCGATTTCAAGCGTAACAAAGTGGATATGCCCGCTACCGTTAAGACCATCGAGTATGATCCTAACCGTACCGTATTCATCGCTTTGGTCGAGTACACTGACGGTGAGAAGGCCTACATCCTGGCCCCCGCTGACATCCACGTTGGCGACACCGTTATCAGCAGCAAGGATGCCGACATCAAGCCCGGCAACTGCCTGCCTTTGGAAGCAATTCCTGTTGGTACCATCATCAACAGTGTTGAGCTCAATCCCGGTAAGGGTGCTCAGCTGGTTCGTTCCGCCGGTGCTTATGCACAGCTGATGGCAAAAGAGAACGGCTATGCTCAGGTACGCCTTCCTTCCGGCGAGGTAAGAATGGTTCGTCTGAACTGCAAGGCCACCATCGGTGTCCTGTCCAACGGCGATCATTCCAACGTTTCTATCGGTAAGGCCGGTAGAAAGCGCCATATGGGTATTCGTCCTACCGTTCGTGGTTCTGTAATGAACCCCTGCGATCACCCCCACGGTGGTGGTGAGGGTAGAGCTCCCATCGGTCGTAGCGGTCCTATGACTCCTTGGGGTAAACCTACTCTGGGCTATAAGACTCGTGCTAAAAAGAACAAGTCTAACAAGTTCATCGTAAGACGTAGAAACGGTAAATAATAACGGAAGGAGAGTACGAACAAATGGGCAGAAGCGTGAAAAAGGGACCTTTTGTTGATCCCAAATTATACGCAAGAATTCAAAGCATGAACGAGTCCGGTGAAAAGCGCGTTCTGAAAACTTGGTCCAGAGCATCGACCATCTTTCCGGAATTCGTAGGTCACACCATCGCCGTTCATGACGGCAGAAAACACGTGCCGGTATATGTAACCGAAGATATGGTTGGTCACAAGCTCGGTGAGTTTGCTCCCACCAGAACCTTCAGAGGCCACGCCGGTTCTAAAACCAGCAAATAAGAGGGAGGATAAGAATAATGCAAGCTAAAGCAGAACTTAAACACTTAAGAATCTCTCCTCGCAAGGTCGGCGTTGTGCTGGATCTGATCCGCAACAAACCGGCCGGCTACGCCATGGCAGTGTTGAAAAACACTCCCAAGGCCGCTGCCACTCCTTTGGCCAAGCTCCTCAAGAGCGCCATGGCCAATGCTGAGAATAACTTTGGTATGGATGTAAGCAAGCTCTATGTAAAAGAAGCACTGTGCGGTGCGGGCACCATTCTTAAGAGAATCCAGCCCAGAGCACAGGGAAGAGCTTTCAGAATCTACAAGAGAACTTCTCATGTTACCATCGTATTAGAGGAGAAGGAGGGTTAAATCATGGGACAGAAAGTAAATCCGCACGGCCTGCGCGTCGGCGTTATCAAAAACTGGGATTCCCGCTGGATCGTCAGCGACTCTCTGACCGGTGATCTGATCAAGGAAGATCATGAAATCAGAGTTTTTCTGAAGAAGAAACTCTACAGCGCCGGTGTGCCCAAGATTGAGATCGAGCGTGACAGCTCCGGTAACAACATCCGCGTTCACCTGTACTGTGCCAAGCCCGGCATGGTTATCGGTAAGGGCGGTGCTGAGATCGAAAAGCTCAAGGCAGAACTTGCCAAAATGACCGGTAAGAAGGTCAACATCAACATTGTTGAGGTCAAGAACATTGACACTGACAGCCAGCTGGTTGCTGAGAACATCGCCCAGCAGCTGGAGAAGAGAATCGCTTTCCGCCGTGCTACCAAGCAGGCCATCGGCAGAACTATGAAGACCGGTGCCAAGGGTATCAAAGTTATGGTTGCAGGCCGTCTGAACGGCGCTGAAATCGCCAGAAGCGAAAGCTATCATGAGGGTACCATTCCGCTGCAGACCCTGCGCGCTGACATCGACTATGGCTTCGCTGAGGCCAACACCACCTATGGTAAGATCGGTGTTAAGGTATGGATCTACAAGGGTGAGGTGCTGAACGTATCCGCCGCCAAGACCAGAAGACCCTCCAATAAGAAGGGAGGCAACAAATAATGTTAATTCCTAAGAGAACAAAGTACAGAAAGGTCCAGAGAGGTCGTATGACCGGTAAGGCCACCAGAGGCAACAAGGTTGCTTACGGTGAGTTTGGCCTGGTTGCTACCGAGCCCTGTTGGATCACCAACAATCAGATCGAGGCTGCCCGTATCGCTTTGACCAGATACCTCAAGAGAGGTGGTCGCGTATGGATCAAGGTTTTCCCTGACAAGCCCGTCACCAAAAAGCCTGCCGAAGTCCGCATGGGTTCCGGTAAGGGTGCTACCGAGTACTGGGTAGCTGTGGTTAAGCCCGGCAGAGTCCTCTTTGAGGTTGCCGACGTTTCCGAAGAGATGGCAAGAGAGGCTATGAGACTTGCTGCTCACAAGCTTCCCATCAAGTGCAAGTTTATCAAGAAAGACGGTGAATGAGAATGAAAGCTAATGCTGTAAGAGATATGAGCGTAGAAGAATTGACCCGTAAACTCACTGATCTGAAAGAGGAGCTTTTTCATTTGAAGTTCCAGCACAGCACCAATCAGCTGGATAACCCCCAGAGAATCGTTGCTGTCAAGAAAGATATTGCCAGAGTAAACACCATTCTTCGCGAAATGGAACTCAAGGAAAGTAAATAACTTTTTTGAGAAAGGAGTATATTGCAATGGAAAGAGCACTGAGAAAAAAGCGTGTTGGTAAAGTAGTCAGCGATAAAATGGATAAGACCATCGTTGTTGCGATTGCTGACAATGTAAAGCATCCTTTATATAAAAAGGTTATTAAAACAACCTTAAAGTTGAAGGCCCACGATGAGAACAACGAGTGTGGCATCGGCGATACCGTAGAGATCATGGAGACCAGACCCTTGTCCAAGGACAAGAACTGGAGACTGGTTCGCATCATCGAGAAGGCCAAGTAAGTTTATAAACACCTAAGTATTTATAGGAGGACAAAGTCGTGATTCAACAACAGACTTTTCTGAAAGTTGCTGACAACACCGGTGCAAAAGAATTGATGTGCATCCGTGTTCTGGGCGGCACCAGAAGAAAATATGCTAACATCGGCGATGTTATCGTTTGCTCTGTTAAGAAGGCAGCTCCCGGCGGCAACGTTAAAAAAGGCGACGTCGTTAAGGCTGTTATCGTACGTTCCGTTAAGGGCGTAAAGAGAGCCGACGGTTCCAGCATCCGCTTTGATGAGAACGCAGCTGTCATCATCAATGAAGATAAAAACCCGAAAGGCACCCGTATCTTCGGGCCGGTTGCCAGAGAGTTGAGAGATAAGGAATATCTGAAGATCCTGTCTCTGGCTCCCGAGGTACTGTAAGGGGGATAACGCAATGAGTAAGATGAATATTAAAACAGGCGATACCGTAATGGTCATCTCCGGTAAATCCAAGGGTAAGACCGGCAAGGTTTTGGCGGTTTCCCCCAAGGAAGGTAAGGTCATCGTTGAGAAGGCCAACCTGGTAACCAAACACGTTAAACCCCGCCGTCAGGGCGAGGTTGGCGGCAGAATCGAGGCCGAGGGCGCTCTGTACGCCTGCAAGGTTCAGGTCATCTGCCCCAAGTGCAAGCAGCCCACCAGAGTCGGTTACAAGACTCTTGAGGACGGCAGCAAAGTCCGCGTCTGCAAGAACAAAGACTGCGGCGAAACTTTCTAAGGAGGAGGAGTAAATAAATGGCTAGATTAAAAGAACTGTATACAAAAGAAGTTGCTCCTGCTCTCATGAAGAAATTTGAGTACAAGAGCACCATGCAGATCCCCAAGTTTACCAAGATCGTGGTAAACGTTGGCTGCGGCGATGCCAAGGATAATTCCAAGGTCATCGATTTCGTTAAGAGCGAGTTGGGCATCATCACCGGTCAGAAACCCGTTGATTGCCGCGCCCGTAAGAGCGTTGCAAACTTTAAGCTGCGTGAAGGCCAGATTATCGGCCAGAAGGTTACCCTGCGCGGCGAGAGAATGTACGAGTTTATGGACAGACTCTTCAACATCGCTCTGCCCCGTGTACGCGACTTTCGTGGTATCAACCCCAATGGTTTTGACGGTCGTGGCAACTATGCTTTCGGCGTTACCGAGCAGTTGATCTTCCCCGAAATCGAGTATGACAAGATCGACAAGATCCGTGGTATGGAGATCTGCTTCGTTACCACTGCTACCACTGACGAAGAAGCAAAAGAGCTGCTGACCCTGATGGGCGCACCCTTTGCTAAGTAAGGAGGGAATTTTAAATGGCTAAAAAATCTATGATTTTAAAACAACAGAAAGCTCAAAAATTCTCTACGCGTGAGTACAACAGATGCAAGATCTGCGGCAGACCCCATGCCTACCTCAGAAACTATGGCATCTGCAGAATCTGCTTCCGTGAGTTGGCTTACAAGGGCCAGATCCCGGGCGTAAAGAAAGCAAGTTGGTAAGGAGGAAACTACGATGCAAATTACTGATCCTATCGCAGATTTGCTGACTCGTGTCAGAAATGCTAATAATGCAAAGCATGAAACCGTTGAAGTTCCTGCTTCCAAAATGAAGATGGCCATCTGCCAGATTTTGCTGGACGAAGGCTACGTTAAGGACGTGCAGGCTGTCGAGGACGGCGTACAGGGCAAGATCGTGATCACCCTGAAATATGGCGCCGGTAAGACCCGCATTCTGCAGGGCTTGAAAAGAATTTCCAAACCCGGTCTGAGAATCTACTCTTCCTGTGAGGATATGCCCCAGGTTATGAGAGGTCTGGGTACTGTAATCGTTTCCACCTCCAAGGGTATTATGACCGGTAAGCAGGCTCGCAAGCTGAAAATCGGCGGCGAAGTGCTTGCTTTCATCTGGTAAGAGAGGTATAAAAATATGTCGAGAATTGGAAGAAAGCCGATTGCCATTCCCGCCGGCGTTACCGTCAGCGTGGATGAGCAGAATATCGTCACCGTTAAAGGTGCCAAAGAGACCCTGACTGCTCCCATGCACAAAGCAATGACCATTAAGGTTGAGGGCGCAGAAGTTCTGGTAACCCGTCCCGATGATGCCAAAGAGAATCGCTCTCTCCACGGCCTGACCCGCACTCTGATCGCCAATATGATCGAGGGTGTGACCAACGGCTACAAGAAAGAGCTGAAGATCAGCGGTGTCGGTTACAGAGCACAGCTTCAGGGCAAAAAGCTGGTAATGAACCTGGGTTATTCCCACATGGTCGAGGTTGACCCTGTGCCTGGTATTACCATTGAAGTTACAGACCCCAACACCGTTGTAATCAGCGGTGCCAACAAGCAACTGGTCGGCCAGTTTGCAGCCAACGTTCGTGAGAAGAGACCCCCCGAGCCTTACAAGGGTTCCGGTATCCGCTACTCCGACGAGGTTGTCAGACGTAAAGAAGGCAAGGCCGGTAAGGGTAAATAAGGATAGGAGGAAAGAAATATGCTTAAGAAGATCAGACTTAGAAAACATAGAAGAGTTCGCGGCAAAATTTCCGGCACTCCTGCTTGTCCGAGACTGTCTGTGTATCGCTCCACCAAGCACATTTATGCACAGATCATCGACGATGTTAACGCTGTTACTTTGGTTGCTGCTTCCACCGCCGAGAAAGACTTCGGTATGACCGGTGGTAACAAAGAGGCTGCAAAGAAGGTCGGCGCTATGATCGCTGAGAGAGCCCTGGCAAAGGGTATCAAGACCATCGTCTTCGACAGAGGCGGTTATCAGTATCACGGCCGTGTTGCCGAGCTGGCAGCCGGTGCCCGCGAAGCCGGACTGGAATTTTAAGTTAAGGAGAAAGAGATATGACTAAATTTGATGCAAGTGCAGTCGAGATGCAAGAAAAAGTTGTTTCCCTTAACCGTGTATCCAAGACCGTAAAGGGTGGTAGAATTATGAAATTCTCCGCTTTGATCGTTGTTGGTGATGGCAATGGCCATGTCGGCGTAGGTTTGGGCAAGGCCGCTGAGGTTCCCGAAGCAATCCGCAAGGGCATCGAGGATGCAAAGAAAAACATCGTAACCGTATCCCTGAATGGTTCCACCATTCCCCATGACATCGTCGGCAAATTCGGCGCTTCTATGGTTATCATGAAGCCCGCCGCCGAAGGTACCGGTGTTATTGCCGGTGGCGCTGTCCGTGCCGTTGTTGAAATGGCCGGTATCAAGGATATCCGTACCAAGGCATTGCGCTCCAGAAATCAGCGCAACGTCGTAAATGCAACCATCAACGGTTTGGCTGCTCTGAAGGATGCAGCTGAGGTTGCCGCTCTTCGTGGCAAGACCGTTGCAGAGATCAAGGGTTAAGGAGGGCTAAACAATGAAAATTACTCTCGTTAAAAGCTTGATCGGTACCCTGAAGGATCAGCAGGCAACTGCCTACGCTTTGGGTCTGCGCAAGATCGGTGACACCACCGTTCAGCCCGACAACAAGGCCACCCAGGGTAAAATCAAAAAAATCTCTCACCTGATCAAGGTGGAGGCCGAATAACAAGGAGGTGTCCCCGAAATGAAATTGCATGAACTTCATCCCGTAGTCGGTTCCACTCACAGCTCCAATCGTGTTGGTCGTGGCCCCGGTTCCGGTAACGGTAAGACCTCCGGTAAAGGTCACAAAGGTCAGAAGGCTCGCTCCGGCGGCAGCATTCGCCCCGGTTTTGAAGGCGGCCAGATGCCTTTGCAGAGAAGACTTCCCAAAAGAGGTTTTAACAACATTTTCGCTAAAAAATACATTGTTCTCAACCTGAACGATCTGAATTCTTTTGACGGCACTGTTGATGCAGCTGCCGCCCGTGAGGCAGGCTTCGGCCCCCGTGTAAACGACGGTCTGAAGGTTATCGGCAGCGGTAGCATTGACAAGAAGCTGACTGTTAAGGTAACCAAGATCACCGCCGGTGCAAAAGAAAAAATCGAAGCAGCCGGAGGAAAGGTTGAGGTGATCTAAGTGTTTAAGGTATTTGTTAATGCTTGGAAGATCGACGATCTTCGCAAAAAGATCCTCTTTACACTGTTTATCCTCGTTCTTTTCCGTTTGGGTTGCGCCATTCCCGTGCCTTTCCTGGATGCAGATGCTCTTGGCAATCTGTTTGCTCAGTATAATGCAACGGGTAACATTTTCGGTTACCTGAACATTATGGCCGGTGGCGCTCTGGAACAGGCCACCCTGTTCTCCCTTTCGATCTCCCCTTACATCAATGCTTCCATTATCATGCAGCTGTTGATGGTTGCCATCCCTGCATTGGAGCGCATTATGAAAGAGGACGGTCAGCGTGGTCAGAAGATCATGAACCGTTGGACCAGATATCTGTCGGTGATCTTCTCCATTTTGCTTGGTTTTGGTTATTTCACCATCCTGCTGAACGGTCAGGACGGCAACGGTGGTATCCTTGTTGTTGACGACAAGTACGTTTGGTTTGCCGGTATCGTGATCGTTGCCTGCTTTGCTGCAGGTGCTGCCATTATTATGTGGCTGGGTGAAAAGATCAACGAAAAGGGTATCGGTAACGGTATCTCTATGATTCTGTTTGCCGGTATCGTTTCCAGCGCTCCCAGAATGATCATGGGTGCCTGGGCTTATATGCAAACCAAAGAATTCAGCTGGGTCAGCATCCTGGTGATCGCGGTGATCGTGCTGATTCTGTTGGCAATGGTCGGCTTTGTCGTGTTCATCACCAACGGTGAGCGCCGCATCCCCGTTCAGTATGCCAAGAAAGTTGTTGGCCGTAAGATGTACGGCGGTCAGAACACTCACATTCCGTTGAAGGTCAATCAGACCGGCGTTCTGCCCATCATCTTTGCGCAGTCCTTCGTTATGCTGCCCACCACCATCTGCTCCTTCATCCCTGCATGGAGAGACAGCTGGTTCGGTAAGCTGACTGCCGTAAACGGTGGTTGGGGTTACGCATTGTGTATGTTCATACTGATCGTATTCTTCAGCTATTTCTACACGATGATCACTTTCAGCCCTGTAGAAGTGGCCAACAATCTTAAGAAAAACGGCGGATTTATCATGGGTATTCGTCCCGGCCGCCCGACTTCTGATTTCATTACCAAGACCCTCAACCGTATTACCCTGTTGGGCGCCATTTTCCTGGGTATCATCGCTGCTCTGCCTTCTTTGGCGGCAGGCTGGTTCCCCGAATTGGCCGGTCTGGCAATCGGCGGTACTTCCTTGCTCATCGTAGTCGGTGTTGCATTGGAGTTCGAGCAACAGCTGGAAAGCCAGATGGTTATGCGCCATTACAAGGGCTTCCTTGAATAAGGAGAGCACTATGAAGGTAATATTGTTAGGAGCCCCCGGTGCCGGTAAAGGCACCCAGGCAAAGGTAATCAGTGAAACCTATCATATCCCTGCGATCTCTACCGGTGACATGATTCGTGCCGCCGTCAGAGAGCAGACGGAGCTTGGTAAACGTGTGCAGTCCCTCATTGAGGCCGGCGCCCTGGTGGATGATGCAACGGTCGTTGCATTGGTTCAGGAGCGTGTACAGGCAGAGGACTGCAAAAACGGTTACATCCTGGACGGCTTTCCCCGTACCATTCCGCAGGCGGAGGCATATCGCGAAAGCGGCCTGGGTCTGGATTGCGTGTTGGAGATCGACGTTAAGGATGACGTGATCATCGAGCGTATGAGCGGCAGACGCGTCTGCCCCAAGTGTGGCGCCACCTATCACGTTGTTTCCCTGCCCAGCGCGGCCGGTGACAAATGTGATCAGTGCGGTGAAACGCTGATCATCCGCAAGGATGACCGTCCCGAAACCGTTTTGGAACGCCTTGCAGTTTATCACGAGCAAACCGAGCCTTTGAAGGCATTTTATGCCGCCGAGGGCAAATTGGTTAGCGTAGAAGGACATCAAAGCGTAGAGGATACTACCAAAAAGGTCCTCGCTGCTTTGGAGGCAACAAAGTGCTGATTTTGAAAACTCAAACCGATGTGCAAAAAATGCGTAAGGCCGGTAAAATCGCCGGCGGCGCATTGATGGCTGCCAAGGCGGCCATCGCACCCGGTCTGTCCACCTGGGAACTGGATAAGATCATCGAATCTTATATCCGTTCGCAGGGCGCAAGACCCTCGTTTAAAGGGTACGGCGGATTTCCGGGTAGCGCATGTATTTCCATCAATAACGTGGTCATTCACGGTATTCCTTCCAAAAGCGAGTTGCTGCGGGAGGGGGATATCGTCAGCGTGGACGTTGGTGCTTACATCGACGGTTTTCACGGTGACACGGCAAAGACCTTTGCGGTCGGCGCCATCAGTGATGAGGCGCAGCGTCTGATGGATGCGACCGAGCAATCTCTTTTTGAAGTGATGAAGATCCTGAAAGAAGGAGTGCGTCTCGGTGATATCGGTAATGCGGTGGACAGCTATGTTACTGCATTGGGCTACAGCACCGTCAAAGATTTCGTGGGTCACGGCATTGGCCGTGCACTGCATGAGGATCCCAGTGTTCCCAATTTTGGCCGTGCAGGTCGCGGCCTGCGGCTGATGAAAGGGAGCACCGTGGCCATCGAGCCGATGGTCAACGCCGGTACGGATGAGGTTATCATCGATCCGAAGGATGGATGGACGGTCCGCACGGCAGACGGTAAGCTGGCGGCACATTTTGAACACACATTTTATATTGATACGGACGGGTTTGTGATTCTCACAGATCCCGAGGGCGAATAATGCGGCCCGGCGATATTGTCCGTGCCACTGCCGGTAAGGATCGGGGAAAGGTTTTCCTGGTGCTACGTTCGACAGCGGGGATGGCATACATTGCAAACGGCCGCCGCCGTAAGGTGCAACGTCCCAAGGGCAAAAGTGAAAAGCATCTGTGCCTGATCGCACAGGGAACACTGCCCGTATTCGTTACCAATCAAACGGTCCGAAATCTGTTGCGACCCTTTTACACACAACACAAGGAGGAAACTTAAGTGTCCAAGTCGGATATGATCGAGCTGGAAGGCGTGGTTCTGGAGGCTATGCCCGGCGCTACCTTCAAGGTAGAACTGGACAACGGTGTGCAGATCCAGGCGCATATCAGCGGTAAACTGAGAATGAACTATATCAAGATCCTGCCCGGTGACAAGGTTACGGTGGAAATGAGCCCCTATGACCTGACCAAAGGCAGAATTATATGGAGAGCCAAATAAGGCTTCAACCTAAGGAGGTAATGACAATGAAGGTAAGACCTTCCGTTAAACCCATTTGCGAAAAGTGCAAAGTAATCAAAAGACATGGCAAGATCATGGTGATCTGCCAGAATCCCAAACATAAACAAAGACAAGGATAAGTGAGGTGCAAATTTAAATGGCTAGAATTGCTGGTGTAGACTTACCCAACGATAAGAGAGTTGAAATCGGTTTGACCTATATCTATGGTATCGGTAGAAAGACTTCTAACGATATTCTGGCTGCCACCGGTATCAATCCCGATACCCGTGTGAAGGATCTGACCGAGGATGAAGTTGCTAAGATCAGAGACGCCATTGACGCCGGTTATACCGTAGAAGGTGACCTGAGAAGAAACGTTGCGATGGACATCAAGCGCTTGATCGAGATCGGCAGCTACAGAGGTGCCCGTCATAAGAAGAGCCTGCCCGTACGCGGCCAGCGCTCCAAGACCAACGCAAGAACAAGAAAAGGCCCGAGAAAAACCATGGCCAATAAGAAGAAATAAGGAGGGAATGCGTTATGGCTAAAGCTACTGCTAAAAAGACGACCGGTAAGCGTCGTGTTAAAAAGAATATCGAACGTGGTGCTGCTCATATCCGCTCCACCTTCAACAACACCCTGGTTACCATTTCCGACGTAAACGGAAATGCGATCAGCTGGGCAAGCGCCGGTGAGATGGGCTTTAAGGGTTCTCGTAAGAGCACTCCTTACGCCGCTCAGATGGCCGCTGAAAAGGCCGCTAAGGCTGCCATGGAACACGGTATGAAATCCGTTGAAGTTTATGTCAAGGGACCGGGCGCCGGCCGTGAGGCTGCGATCCGCGCTCTGCAGACTGCAGGTTTGGAGATCAGCCTGATCAAGGACGTTACTCCCATTCCTCACAACGGCTGCAGACCCCCCAAGAGAAGAAGAGTATAAGGAGGATTACCGAAAATGGCAAGATATACAGGTTCTGTTTGTCGCCAGTGCAGAAGAGAGGGCACCAAGCTCTTTCTGAAGGGCGAAAGATGCTATTCTGACAAGTGTGCTCTCACTCGTCGTAGCTTTGCTCCCGGCCAACACGGTCAGAGCAGAAAGAAATTCTCCGAGTACGGTCTTCAGCTCAGAGAAAAACAAAAGGTTAAGAGATATTACGGCGTTCTGGAAAGCCAGTTCGCAAAGTATTTCGAAATGGCCGAAAAGAAGAGCGGTGTTACCGGTGAAAACCTGCTGCAGATCGTAGAGAGCAGACTGGATAACGTAGTTTATCGTCTGGGCTTTGCAATGTCTCGTCCCGAGGCAAGACAGCTGGTTCGTCACGGTCACTTCACCGTCAACGGCCAGAGAGTAGACATTCCTTCCTACCTGGTCAAGGTGGGCGATGTGATCGCTGTAAAAGAAGGCAGCCTGAGCTCTGATAAGATCAAGGCTGTTCTGGAAGCCAACGAGAAGAAAGCCATCGTTAAGTGGCTGGAGCTCAACGGTACCAGCGCTAAGGTTGTAGCTCTTGCACAGAAAGAAGACATCGACCTGCCGATCGAAGAGCATTTGATCGTTGAGTTGTACTCCAAATAAGGCTGAACCGTTTGGTTTGCTTGTTTGGATTTGTGTCGAAACTAACTTTAAGTTCTTTAAAAGGAGGGTAATGTCATGATCGAAATTGAAAAGCCGACAATTACAGCCGAAATGTCCGGCGAAAAAGGCGAATACGGTAAATTCGTAGTAGAGCCCCTGGAGCGCGGTTATGGTACTACGCTTGGTAACTCCCTGCGTCGTATCCTGCTCAACTCCCTGCCCGGCTGCGCTGTCGTTGCCGCCAAAATCAATAACGTGCCGCATGAGTTTACCACACTTGAAGGTGTTAAAGAGGACGTAACCGAAATCGTTTTGAATATCAAGGGTATCATCCCCAAGCTGTACTGCGACGGCCCCAAGACCATCTATTTGGATGCCAAGGGCCCCTGCGTTGTTACCGCCGGTGATATCAAGGTAGACAGCGATGTGGAGATCCTCAATCCCGATCATATGATCGCCACTCTGGGCGAGGACGCCGTCCTCAATCTGGAGCTGATCGTAGATCACGGTCGGGGCTATGTGGTCAGTGAACAAAACAAGGAATATGTTGCCGGTCAACCCACTTTCCTGGCAGTAGACAGCAGCTATTCTCCTGTTACCAAGGTCACTCCCACCATCACCAACACCCGTGTCGGTCAGATCACTGACTTTGACAAGCTGACACTGGAGGTTTGGACCAACGGTGTTATCGATGCCAGCGAATCCGTTTCCCTGGCCGCTAAGATTATGGACGAGCATTTGGGCTTGTTTATCAACCTGTCCGAATGCGCCAAGAACGCCGAGATTATGGTAGAAAAAGAAGAAACCAGAAAAGAAAAGGTTCTGGAGATGCTGATCGAAGAGCTGGATCTTTCCGTTCGTTCCTTCAACTGCCTCAAGCGCGCAGGCATCCATACTGTTGAAGATTTGACCAACCATACCGAGGACGATATGATGAAAGTCAGAAATCTGGGACGCAAGTCTTTGGACGAGGTTATCGGCAAACTTGCTTCTCTCGGTCTGACACTCAAGAAAGAAGAAGACTAACAAGGAGGGAAACTCATGGCAACTTACAGAAAGTTGGGCAGACCTACCGCTCACAGAAAAGCAATGATGAGAGGTCTGGTTACCTATTTGCTGGAAAACGGTTCTATCGAGACCACTGTTTACAGAGCGAAGGACATTCGCCGCGTAGCAGAAAAAATGATCACCTTGGGCAAAAAGGATACCCTGCATGCCAAGAGACAGGCTCTGGCTTACATCACCAAAGAGGATGTTGTCAGAAAGCTGTTTACTGAAATTGCACCCAAGTATGCCGACCGTAACGGCGGTTATACTCGCATCCTGAAGAAGGGCCCCCGTGTCGGCGACGCTGCGGAAATGGCAATCATCGAGCTCGTATAATTAACCGATAATTTTTAAAAAGAGTAGAGACTGAAAAGTCTCTGCTCTTTTTTTGCGGCGAGTCGCCGCCGACAATCCGATCTTATGTTTGTGCACCTACAGTGTGTACTCGCCGATGCAATCGGACTGATTCCCCACTTGGTGGGCCGCCGCAGTGAAATTTTCAACTGCGGTGAAAAGTGAAATGTTGACTGTGCAACGTGAAATTTGGCTTTTTACGCCTGCGGACAAAAAGCCAAGTGAAATGATCGCGCCACTTTCAGCGGCTTGATCGTTTCGGAAACTTTTTTTCCTGTGAGCAAAAGGATTTCGAAACGGTCCGGCGCTTTGGATAAAATGGGAACGTACGTAATGCCTCTCCGACTTGCAAGGTATTGCCGGAAGAATAACGGGAGACTTGGAAGTGGTTTGGGGTTGCTTTTTTGGTTAAATACAGATATAATGAAGCCATACTTGAAAAGGGGCGAGGTAACGATGAAAAGATGGATTACGTTTTTATGTGTTTTGGTGCTTTTGATGGGACAGGGTGTTCCGGTCGGAGCAACAATACCGGTATATGATCAAATCAAAGCAGAGCCCATCATAGATGATACGCACGATATTGCCGTAATGAGCTTTAATATCTTGGCGGATAACTCCGGCTCAGCTCATTTTGCCAAGCCCACAGAGCGACTTTACCGTGTGCTGGCCATCATAGAGGAGTACGATCCCGACGTAGTGGGCATTCAAGAGGGGTCGGCGGCAAAATTGGTGGACGAGACACGCAGTTGGGACGTGGCGCTGTTACAAGATATGAAAAAACTGGGCTATGACGGCGTTTCTTTTACCGATGAAAGCGGACTTGCCACCACCACCGGTCGGGGTACGATGTTCTTTTATAAACGGGATCGTTTTACCTTTGATAAAAACGAACAGGATCACGGTTGGCTCAGCTTGGATACGCAGGGTACTTATAATGGGGTCACCGCCAAAAACGGACAAAATCGAGCATTGCAGTGGATCGAGCTGATTGATACCGCTCATCACAACCAACCCATTTACTTTTTTAATACCCACTTTGCCATCAACGTCAGCAAAGATATAAGCGGCAAAAAAATCACCGATAGCACCATCATTTCAAAGATTACCCGTGATATTCGTACCCAACAAGCGGTAAAGGTGGCCACCGCCATCAAGGAAAAAGCAGGCAATCGGCCCTATTTTGCGATGGGCGATTATAATTCTTCTCTCTCCAACTCTTACACTTCGGAGAGTAACTATCTCACTCCGCAGGAAACCGGTTATAATCAACTGGCCGCCTTGCAAGAGGTAGATGCCAATATCACCGATGCGGCATTGGTGGCGCAGAATACCATCAATACCGAAATTTACAAGATGATCGATCATATCTTCTTTAACAAAGCTTGTCAAACGGTTAAAGAGTTTATTACCGTTGTCGATCACGTGGACGGGCGCAACCCCAGCGACCATTATCCCATTATAGCCTATGCCAATTATCGTTCGGCCTTTTCTGCCGCTCCCAAGGGATACGATCCTTTTACGGGCCGTGTGGAGCAAACGGTAACAGGGACGTCGGCAACGCTCACCTTCACCCCTGTGGATAAAGATTATACGGTGGAGGTGCCCGAACTCACCCTCTCTCGCTATCAAAACGATTTTCAGATCAAGGTCTATTACAAAGACAAACTTTTTGATACCATGGATGCCCGTATTTATCGCACCGATGCGCCGTTGCCTGTGGTAAGCGCTCTCGGTGCCGCCGCTTGCTATTTTGCGAAGGGTGAGTATCGTGTGGGCGTCACTTCGGACACCTATGCTTTAAATTTGTCTGTCACCGGCGGTCAGTTGTATGAGGATGCCGCCGCTACCAAGGTGGCATCCGGTAATTTGCAAAACATTGCTCCCGGTGTGACAAAATTATACGTTAAAGTTGACGTTACCGGCGAAATTCTGCCGCTGTTGGTCTGTAAAGAAACGGCGCAGCCCGCTCCGCAAACGTTGTATATAGAGGATCAACTGGCAGGCGGAAAAGGTGTGTTTGTCAGCGGTGATGACGTGGTGCTGGTACAGGGAGGAATCAATGCCTTTGCGCGGCCCGAAGAGGCTGTGCCCGTCGTCAACGGCAAGGCAGGATATACCCTGCGTTTTGCCCCCGGCGATTATGAGGGCAACGTCACCAATTTTGAAAAAAATATGACAGTGCTCGGCCCCAATGCGGACGTGGAAGCAAGTTTGCGTCAAAACGAGGGGGAGTGGTTGCCCAATCCTGCCCGTGGGGAAGAAGCCGTCATTCACGGCAGCCTGATCGTTACCCGACAGTCAGAATTTACGATAAAAGGTATGTACTTTACGGGTCACGTCACACAAGCCAGTCTTTGTATGTACGATACTCGCGGTGCCGACGAGCACACCCGCGTTTGCATTGAAAATAATATTTTCCGTGGTTCCACCGTGCGTTCCAACGGCGCCGCCGTTTTCTTTAATACCGCTACACAAAAGAGTGGCGTAATCCGAGGGAACGCTTTCCTTGGTACCGCTAATAAAGTCAATTATGCTGACAGCAATGACTGCCATTATTACCGTGGCATTTTTGGCCGAAATATCAACGGACTAGTGATTGAAAACAACCGTTTTTACGGTATTAAGACTACATTATGGTTGACGCCGGAAATTTCCAACGGTGATACCACCACTCATGGTCACGGTAATTATACCGTGCAGAACAATCGGTTTGAATATTGTCTTTCCATGGAAAACGCTGTTCGCAACATAAGTGAAAGCACGGCGGTGGATATTAAACTCCTGCAAAATGATTTTATCCGTTGCGGCAAAAGTGAAGCGGCGCTGCGTATTAACTTTGGCGAAACGAATATGCCTATGGACCTTACCGGTTCATTGGTCACCATTGAGGGCAATCGGTTTTATAACTGTATGTATGCCGTGAGTTTTGTGGGTTCATTGAAGACGGCAAACGTGGCGGATGCGGCGGTAAAGGTGAAGTATAACCGTTTCGTTTATCCCACCGATCACGACGAACAGATCACCTGTCTGAAAAATACCTTCCGTCTGGCCTTTAACGGAAATCCCCAGCGTACAACGGTGGTTTTACCGGAGGATACCCGATGGGATTTCTCCCGCAACTATTTTGAATCAAAATATCTTGTCAAGGGCGACAAATATGCCGACGGCGCCAATAACTGTACGGTGCCCGACGTAAATGATCCTACCTATTTTATTTATAATCAAAATTCTGCCGGTGTCCCTGCCCTGCAATTGGACAAATCACTGTATATGCCCTATTACAGTGACTATGAAATGACGACTCTCGTTTGTGAGCACGTTTGGGAAACGGAGTATCGGGTGGATATGGCCCCCGGCTGCGGATCGGCAGGCAGTAAGAGTATTCACTGTAAAGAATGCGGTGTCTCTGATTCTTCCACCGTAATCGCTGTCCCCGCCACCGGCCGGCACATTGCCGCTGACGAGTTGGTAGTGGATACGGCTCCCTCTTGCTATGCCGCCGGTAACGGTCACAGCGTATGTAAGGATTGCGGCATCACGATGGATGAGGATATTGTAATTTCCGCCACCGGCAAGCACGTGTGGGCCACTATCCTGACTCAGGGCGAAGCCCCCCACTACTATGCTTGTACCACCGACGGTTGTACCGCCAAAAAGGATGAGAGCGCGCATACCCCCGGCGAGATCATTGAAGATACCGCTCCCACCTGCGGCGTCGCCGGCGTAGGCCATAAGGTCTGCGGCTCCTGCGGCATCACGCTGGAAGAAAACGTTGCCATTCCCGCTACCGGCAACCACACTTGGGACAATGGTGTTGTCACCACCGAGCCTACCACCAATACCGAAGGCGTTAAGACCTTTACCTGTACCGTCTGCGGTGAGACCAAGACCGAGAAGATCCCCACCACCGGTGTGGACGTACTGACCGTCTTTAAGGATCTG
>JAZQDW010000057.1:0-23790 GCA_045546995.1 Eubacteriales bacterium | reverse complement strand
CAAGATCGAAAAAACCGTCGTAATCGGTGTTGTGTCCCACCAGCGCACCGTCGGCGCGGCGGACAATGGTATTGACAGCGCCGATGCGCTGTGCGGCAGGGGAGATCTCTGCCAAATAGGGCATGACGGTTTTTTTGTAGGGAATGGTCACGTTCAGCGCGTCAAAGTCGCCCGTCTGCAGAAAGTCGCCGACCTGTGCCTCCTCCAGCTCGATGAGCTCATAGGTGTAGTCGGCAAAGGCTCTGTGGATGCGAGGTGAAAAGCTGTGTCCCAGCTTTTCACCGATACAACCGTACTGCATATCAGGCCATCCAATCCGTACCGAAGCGCTGTGCCAGCAGATCGGCCAGCGCCAACGCAATGACACTGTCCGCCACCACGGCGGCGCGGTGTACGATGCAGGGGTCGTGACGCCCCTTTGCCTGCAGTCGGGTATTTTCCAGTTCGGGCAGGGTAACGGTGTCCTGCTCCTTACCGATGGTAGGCGTCGGCTTGATCGCCGTGCGCATCAGCAGGGGCGCCCCCACCGAAATGCCACCGAAAATGCCGCCGGCGTGAGAACTGCTCAACTGTACAGCGCCGTTATTTTGGATGGGGTCGTTGGCCTGACTGCCACGCAGTTCTGCCAGGGCAAAACCGTCCCCGAATTCCACTCCTTTCACGGCGGGAATGGAAAACAGGGCGTGCGCCAGCACACTCTCCAAACTGTCAAAGAAGGGTTCACCCACCCCTGCGGGCAAACCGATGACGGCGCTTTCCAACACACCGCCGACGCTGTCTCCCTCTGCCTTGGCCGCCAGAATGGCCGCCTGCATTTCCGCCGCCTTTTGTTCGTCCAGTACGGCAAAACTCATTTGATTTACCTTGGCAATATCAGCCGCCAGATCGTCAAAGGGTCGGTCACAAACGCCTGCAATACGGGCAATGTGCGTTCCGATATAAACGCCCTTTTTTTGCAACGCGCCAATCAAAAGGGCGCCCGCCGCCACCAGCGCGGCGGTCAGACGGCCGCTGAAATGGCCCCCGCCGCGATAATCCTCAAAGCCGTGATATTTGTAGAAGGCCGCCAGATCGGCGTGTCCCGGACGGGCGGCGCGGGGCAAATAATCCCCACTGCGGGTGTCCCCGTTGGGAATACGGATGCACACGGGGGTACCGGTGGTATAACCGTTAAACACGCCACTCTCAATTACAAACGGATCCGCCTCCGCGCGGGCGGTGGAAATGGCGCCCTGCGGCCGACGTAACGACAGTTTTGCCGCCATCAGAGCCGTATCCACTGCAATGCCGGGGGCCAGCCCGTCCAATACGGCGCCGATGCTCGTGCCGTGACTCTCTCCATACAGGGTCAGGCTGATGCTGTTTCCGAAGGTATTTTTCATATCTGCTCCGCCTTTCCGATAAAGTCGGTAAATTCCTTGATGGTCATACTGCGGATCTCGTATTGTCCCACGGCAGGGACGTATACGATCTGCAGTTGCTTGCCCGCCATTTTTTTATCGTGTCGGCAGGCCGCCGCCAACTCGGTCAGCGGCAGAGGGAAACGGGTGGGCAATCCCCATTTTGCAAGCACGGCGATCAGGCGGGCGCGTACTGCAGGGGCGCACATTGGCAACATGCCCAGCGCCACACATTCTCCATGATACAGTTCGTCAAAAGACAACTTGCTTTCCAAGGCATGGGCCAGGGTGTGTCCGAAATTGAGCACCTTACGCTCGCCTGCCTCTCGCTCGTCACGTTCCACCACACCTGCCTTGATGGCCACGGCTTGTTGTAACAGCGGCTCCAGCTCCTCCGTCTCCTCTTCAAATGCCGCAAACAGCTCAGCATCATAGCAAGCGGCCATCTTAATGGCCTCCGCAAGGCCGGCGGCGCGGTGACGGGGTGAAAGGGTACGCAGGGTGTCCGTGTCGATGAGAACACCTTTGGGCGGCCAAAAGGCGCCCACCAGATTTTTATATCCACCGAAATCGATGGCAGTTTTTCCGCCTACCGAGCTGTCCACCTGAGCCAGTACGGTGGTGGGAATATTATAAAAAGCAATACCGCGCATATAGGTGGCGGCGGCCAGACCGGCCAGATCCCCCATCACACCGCCGCCAACGGCGATGACGCGGTCACTGCGGGTCAGCTCCATCTCCACCATGGTCTGCCACAGCTGTTCGAGGTATTGCAGCTGCTTGGTGGCCTCCCCCTGCGGCAGGGTGAGCACACGGGCTTCCGTCAGCCCGGCGGCCACCGTAGCGGCGTATTCTGCGGGAACGCCGTCGTCGGTCACGATCAGGCTCTTACACCCATCGCCCCAAAACGCAGCCACCCGTGACAGTCCGCCACGCTGAAAAATAATATCGTATCCGCCCTCGGCGGTTTTTACACGTAACGTGTTCATCATTTCACCTCAAAGCTTCCCAACACCTTGACGCTGCTGCAATAATTCTGCAAAGCGTGCAGCATGGCCTGTCCGTGTTGGTCGTGAATGTTGCCCTCACCTTCCACAAAGAAATAATAATCCCAGTTTTGGTTTTTGGTGGGGCGGCTTTTCAATGCCTCCAGATTAAAGCCGTGATCACCGATCACGCTGACCGCCCGTCCCAGGGCGCCGGCGCGGTGGCCCACGGTAAAGGTCATTACAAAATGGTTGTCCGCCGGTGAAACTGCCTTGGCGCTGCGGGAAAAGACGGCAAAACGGGTGGTATTGCCGCCGGAAGTCTCAATATGCCCCTCCAGCTTTTGCAGGCCGTAGACCTGCCCCGCCTCCACACTGCCGATGGCCGCCAGCGTTTTATCTCCCGTCTCGGCCACGGTTTGGGCCGCCACGGCGGTGTTTACCGCTGTGATCTCACTCCAGCCCTTGGAACGGATATACTCGGCGCATTGTCCCAGCGCCTGGGGGTGGGAGATCACACGGGTAATATCCTCCATCCGGCTTTCGGGCAGAGCCAACAGGTTTTGGGTCACCTCCAGCCCGTAAATGCCGTTGATATGCAACGAACCGAAATGGGCCAGATCCATCACCTGTCCCACGTCGCCGTTATAGCTGTTTTCGATGGGCAGGACGGCCACGTCGCACTCTCCCTGCTCCACCGCGCGGTAGGCGGCGGCAAAATCCGCGTAGGATACAACAGCCGCCTCCGGGAAGATCTTTTCCGCCGCCAATTGGGCAAAGGCGCCTTTTACCCCACTGTAGGCGACCCGCATTCCCTCCATCAAGCGGCGCTGATAAGCCTTGGAAATGTCCATGGTCTGTTGCAGAAAAGTAACGTAATAGCTTCTGTACGCATCGTTTTGGATCAGGGTGGCGCTACGCTCCAGCAGGGCAGCCTCCCGTACCGGATCGAAGATCTGCAGACCCTTTTCTTTTTTATAGGCGGCCACCATCTCGGCGGCCTGCATTCTTTTTTCAAACAGAGCGGCCATTTCCGTATCCACGGCGGAAATGATCTCTCTGGCTTTCTCCAACTCGGTCACTTTATTTGTACTCCTCGATCAATTTCTTAAAGGCCGGCAAACTCCGGCGAATGGTATCCTCTGCCACGCAATAGCTGATGCGGACAAAACCGGGCCCGTCAAAGCTGTCCCCGGGCACCAACAGCAGTTCGTACTTTTTGGCGCGCTCGCAAAAGGCGGCAGCATCCGCCTCGGGGGAACGAACAAACAAATAAAATGCGCCCTGCGGCTCGATAGCGTCATAGCCGTATTCCGTCAAGGCATCGTACAGAAGATCCCGGTTTTTCTTGTAAGCGGCAATATCGCTTTTTTCTTGCAATACCTTGGCAATAACGTATTGCATCATACTGGGGGCGCAAACAAAGCCAAGAGCTCTGCCGGCGCCGCACACGGCGGCAAAAACGTCCCCACTGTCGGTCACCTTGGGCGAAACGAAGATATAGCCGATACGCTCGCCGGGCAGGGAGAGGGATTTGGAATAGGAATAGCACACCAGCGTATTGTCATAATAGGCCGGCAGATACGGTACCTCTACGTCCCCGTATACCAGCTCTCTGTACGGCTCGTCCGCCAGCAAATAGATCTCTGTGCCGAAGGCGCTGCTCTTTTCCTTCAACAGGGCGCACAGGGCGATAACGTCCTCTTTGCCGATCACTGCGCCGGTGGGATTGTTGGGAGAATTGACGATCAATGCCTTGGTCTTTGGCGTCAGCGCGGCCGCCAGCGCGTCCAGATCGGGACCCATATCACTTTGACGGGAGGGCACGCTGACCAGCTTACCACCGGCGGCCTCTACAAACACCCGATACTCGGGGAAGAAGGGGGCCAGCACCACCACCTCGTCTCCCGGCACCAGCAACGCCTTGAGCGAGACGGTCAGACTGGCGGCGGCGCCGCAGGTCATATAAATATTAGCTGCTGTGGCCGGAAAATCAAACCGTTTGACAATACTGTCGGCAATGGCCTGCCGTACGACGGGGGCGCCGGGGGCAGAAGTATAACCATGCAACGCCACCGGATCGGTCTGCTCTACCAGTTCGGTAATTGCCTCCTGCACCGCCTTAGGCGCGGGAATGGACGGATTGCCCAGGGAAAAATCAAACACGTTTTCCGCGCCGATCTCCATTTTGCGGCGATTGCCGTACTCAAAGATCTCGCGAATCACGCTTGCGGTTTTGCCAAGTGCCAACATTTCTTGTGAAATCATCATTTTTCTCTCCTTAAATTAAAAAATCCCGCCTTCGATGTCTGTTCCCAACAAACACGAAATGCGGGCTGTCCTTACTTTGAAAACCGAAAGGTTTAGTCAACATACAGGCAGTCCGCGTTCATAAAGTAATAAAAGTAAAAACCTGCCATAATGTAAACTCCTTTCAAAAATATTATATTTATAATACACCTCCTTTTCCGCCTTGTCAAGAAAAAAGAGAGGAAAAAATCCTCTCTTTTTCTAAATATTATTCATATATCCGTACAAAATGGTGGCAACCTCCGCGCGGGTGGCTGTCTTGGTGGGAGCAAAGTGCATGCCGTCCGCCTCGGGATTTCCCCGAATAATACCGGCGGCGGCACAACGCAAAACGCTTTCTTTGGCCCAGTCAGAGATCTTTTCCTCATCCACAAATTTTACACTAGATTTTTGCGGCAGCGTGATATCACAAAATGCGCTGTAACGAACCAACAGAGCGCAGATCTGCTCACGGGTCACCTTCTCATCGGGGGCAAATCTCTTTTTGCCCACACCGCTGACGATGCCCGTCTGATCGCCCCAGGCCACAGCTCCGGTATACCACGTGCCGGTGGGCACATCCGTAAAGGCCGTAGCGGCCTCATTATCCACCTCTGCGCCTGCCATACGGGATAAAACCGTTACAAACATACTGCGCGTCATTCCGTTGTACGGTCCGAACTCCTTGGGACTCATACCCGCAAAGTATCCCTGACTGTATACGAAGGAGACAGAATTGTTTTTATAAAACCAAGCGCTCTTTTTTACGTCTACAAAGGGCATGGTCTTGGGCGTATATACAAGAGGATGGATGGTACAGCTGAGTTTTTTGCTGTTATTGGTGTACTTCAGCGTAAAACGGTACTCACCCCGGGGCAATGTCCCCACCGTAAAGGGGGAAGAGGTCGGTGTATGGGTAATAACCGTCTCATACTTGCCCTTCTCGTTTTTCTTTTCCACCAACAGCTTCAGCGTGCCGCCCGAGGGACGGGTAAATTTGATCTCGGCAGTGGCGCCCTCCATCATCAGCTGACTATCCATCGTCAGGGTCATTTCCGGCGACTTGCCCACCCCATTGTTGGGGGCATGATAAATATTGGCGCCGGTCAGCGAATCCGCCACTTTACTACGCTCCACCGTCTTATCCCAACGGATACGGCAGGGGCCGTTCCAGTTACAGTCGACAAAGGTAACGGTATCGTTGGTCACCGCAATGACAAATACGCCGTGGGTGGCCGTGGTACGGTTGAACATCGGCCCCAGATTGCCATATAAAATATCACCGGGACGCAGACGGCTGATATCCTTATGCTTTTCCCAGGAAATGGGGTTGCCGCCGAAGATCAGCGAGCCCAATTTATAAGCAAAACCCAGGCACTGACTGGCCACCTTTTTGCCGTTGTAATAAAAAGCGCCGCAATTATCACTGCAGCCACCGCAGGAATAACGGTTTCTGTCCGAGCAAGAGGGACACGCAATAGGACCGCTGCTCTCATAGCCGTTTTTGTTATAGCCGTTCCAATATTCCTCATGAACAAAGACATCCCGCAGTTCGTCGAGCTTTTGATTAAAGGTAATGGTATCCACCGTGACGGCCGCCTGCGCCGGCAAAACGGACAAAATCGTCACCGCCACCAAAAGCAACGCCAGAATGCGTATTCGTTTCACGTTTGATTGCTCCTTTATTTTCAAGTTCCGATTTTCGTGCGCATACGCACAACACTTAAATTATATTATATTTTTCACTATAAATCAACCTTTTTTTAGTTCAGCCACGCCACCCCGGCGTTGAGATAAGCGGCAAAGCTGACCCACAGCAAATAGGGCAACAGGCACCAAAAGGCCGTTTTATCCACCCGCCGCGCCAACACAAGGCAGCCCAAAATCAGCACCCACAATACTGCCAACCAGCCCAACGCAAAGCCGTAGGCACGCAGGTTGAAAAAGATCAACGACCAAAAGAAATTAAAAAACAGCTGTGCCCCGTACAAATAGCCAAACCACGTTTTATCCCTTCCCTGCGGTGTCTGTGCCACGCGATAGTCGGCATATCCCATCAACAGATACAAAAGGGTCCACGCCACGGGAAAGAGCCAGCCCGGGGGCGAGAGCGGCGGCTTTTCCACCAGAGCAAACACCCCCATACTTTCCCGGGTCAGCAAGGCGCTGATACCGCCCACCGCCAGCGGGACAAGTAAACGGAAGATCAGACTTTTCCAATTGATTTTCATATATTATTCACCTCGGTGAAAGTATATGAAGATTGGCGGTTTTTATTCCGAAATCATCCGAAAGGCCGACGGTGAGCAGCCTTTATATTTTTTAAACACGGTGGCAAAGTATTTTGCATCGGTAAATCCGGAACGGTAGGCCACTTCCTCCACACTCAACATCGACCCCTCCAACAGCTCGGAGGCATAGTCGGTACGCAGGGTGTTGATATACTGTAGCGGCGTAACGGAAAAAACCCGAGCAAACAGTTTGCGCAGCTGGGTGTCGCTCATATGCACCAGCGTACACAGCGTGGGAATATCCAATCGGGGATCAAAAAAGTTCTCGTGCATATACGTCACCGCCGCCTCGATCCGGGCGTAATCCGCCCCCAGATAATCGGGGGAAAACTGACGGGTCATCTGCTCGAGAATTTTATAAAACAGACTCATCGCCTTATAATTATATCCGGGGCGTTTGCTGCTCCACACCTGCGCCAACGAGCAAAAGGACTCCTTAAAGATCGTCCCTGCCGCCGGCGTGAAGGAAAAAAATTCGTCCGCCACCGACTCGCTGAGCGTAAAGTGCATACAGATCACCTGCTCCTGCGTCGAGACCAGATGATAGCCCTTACCGGCCGGCATATACAACAGATCCCCTGTGCCGACCTGCACAGTTTTGTTGCCGTCGGAAAAGGTGGCGTTCCCCGACAACCGATAGCTTAAGGCGTGAAAGGGGCGGGGGGACACGTCCGTATCGTGTGGCCTGGAAGTAAACTCCACCACCGTCATTAAGGCATATTTGTTATTTTCATTGAGAAAAAACATACTTTTCACCTCCCTTTCAGTGTACCACGAACAATTATGAAATTCAAACCTTTTCTTTTATTTTTTCGGTGGTAATTTTAGCCGCCTTTCTGTATACTGAAGAAAAAGGAGGATGTTTGACATGAACGTACGCATCATTCGCCCCACCCATGGGGAGGCGGCCTATCAGTTGGCCACCGATACTTTTATTTCTCTTTACAGACAAATCACCGGCATCACCCCCCTCGAAGGAGATGACGGCGCCGGCGACCTGGTGGTCATCGGCCATGACGCCGTCAACGATTGGCTGATGGAACAAATGTTGGAAGGCAGCATCGGTGAGCTGGGAATACGCTACGGCACCGACGAATTTGTTGAGCGTTGTATCACCCTGAACGGACGGAAGATCCTGCTGCTGGCCGGCGGCAGAGGCCGCAGCACGCTGTACGCCGTGTACGATTGGTTTGAAAGAGAGGCAGGCTGCCATTATTTCTGGGACGGTGATGTTATTCCCACGTTGGAAAAACTGCCCTTGCGAGAATGCGACATCGTGGAACGCCCCCACTTTGAGTACCGCGGATTCCGCTATTTCGCCCATCGCTCCCTCCATCGATTTCAGGCGGAGCATTGGGGCTATGAGGACTGGAAGCAGGAGTTGCTGTTCCTCACCAAACGGCGGCTGAACTTCTTTATGTTGCGCATCGGTATGGACGATCTGTGGCAACGCGCCTTCCCCGAAAGCTGCGACTACACCGCCGACGACCCCGGTGAGGGATACAACGATCGCACCCCCTTCTGGGATCTGAAATACAGAGGAGAGCTGCGCCAAAAGGTACTGGCCTTTGCAAGGGAGTTGGATCTCATCCACCCCGAGGACTGCGGCACCATGTCCCATTGGTACTCTCCCGCCCCCGAAAGCTTTATTGAACGGGAAAAACCGGACTTTTTCCCACAGGCAGACGTTCGCTATCAAAGCCGTCGCACCCTGGTATGGGACATCCGCAAACAGCGGAATATGGATCTGTATATGAAACTCACGGAAACGGCCGAGCGTGAGTTCAATCCGAATCCCGAGTTTTTCCACACCATCGGCTTGGGCGAGCGCAATATGCTCCCCGACAAAGCCCAGAACTTCCGTCTGAAAAAGATCACCCTGCGCCGTATCGCCCAGAGCCTCCGAGAGCGTTATCCCCACACCAAACTGTTGGTGGCCGGTTGGGACTTTATCGGTTGGTGGAAGGGCCACGAGGTGGGCGAGCTGCTCAAAGAGCTCGACCCCAAACAAACGATGATCCTTGACTACACCGCCGAGGCAGACGACGAGACCCAAACCTTCCTGCATTGGGATATGGTGGGCAAGTTTCCTTACATCTTCGGTCTGTTCCACGGCTATCAGGCAGACAGCGCTCTGCGAGGTCCCTACGAGCGTAGCGATGCCCGTTTGAAGGTAGCTGCCGACGATCCTATGTGCAAAGGTATGGTGGTGTGGCCCGAGCTGAGCCACAGCGATCCCCTGATGCTGGAATATTTGGCAGGCAACGCCTGGAACCCCTTACAAATGAACATCGAAGAGATGGCCCGTCAATACAGTTTCCGTCGTTACGGCAATAAAGGCGACGCAATGAACGAGCTGTGGCAGACGGCCCTGCCCATCATCAAGATCGGTGATTGGGGCGGCTTTACCAATCGGGACGAAAGTGATCCGCTGGCGGAGCGCTATCTTTCCACCGGCGCCGTTCATCGCGAAATGTGGTCCAATATGTGCTACGAATTCATTCGTAACTACGAGTCCCCCTACCGCACCGCCAACTTTACCCACAAAAACGAGCACGGTGTATCCAACCGCGCCCACTTTGCCTACAAACTGCGCACCCATAAAGATGCCTTGGCGACCACCCCCGCCCTTTTGCGGCAGGCCGCAAACATCCCCTACGGTACGGATGCCTTTGTGGATCGGGATCTGTTGGACGTCACCCGCACCGCTTTGGGGCGGTACGTAAACTTTATGCTGATGAAGATCATCCTCATTGCCGATGAGGATAACGATGGGGCCAAAGCCCTGGCTCAAAAATCCCTGACCCTGCTGGAAATTTTGGGCGAGATGCTGGCCCATCACAGCGACTATTCCCTCTATGATTCCCTGCAACGACTGGAAGAGGAGCACCCCGTCACCCCCGGCTTTGAGGCCACGCTCAAGCGCAATTTTCTCTGCGCCTATTGCCGCACCTACGCCGCCGAGCCCTGCCGCTTCCTCTACCTGCACGAAGCCGAGGAGGCGCTTCGCTGGCTGACCACCCCCAAAGCAGAGCGCCCCACAGTGGACTTTGCCGCCCGCCGAGAGGCACTGGAAGCGCAGTTTTCCGCCATTCCGCTGGCCACCCTGCAGCTCCCGCCCCGCACCGACTTTGCCACCCTGTGCAACGAAGCCGCAGACATTCTGGATACCGTTGCGTTATAGTCTATTCTTTCACCCTCGCGCCAAATGGCGCGAGGGTGATGCTTTTGCTTGACAAAATACAGATATACTTGTATAATTGTATACAATTGTGAAAGGAAGTGATATCGTGTCCCTGGCAGACAGAGTATTTGATCAGCTGGAGCAGGACATCCTGCAAGAGCGATATGCCCCCGGCGATATCCTCACCGAAGGGCGCATTTCCCAGGCGCTGGGCGTGAGCCGTACCCCCGTGCGGGAGGCGGTACGCCGATTGGAGCAGGAGGGCCTGCTGCAAGAAAGCGGCAAAGGAATGGTGGTTATCGGCGTAACAAAAGAGGATCTGGCGGATATCTACGAGATCCGCCGCCGTCTGGAAGGGCTGACCGCCAGGCGGGCCACCGAGAGCAAGACCGAGGCCCTGCTGAACAAGCTGCAAAGCGCCGTGGAGCTGCAGGAATTTTACACCTTTAAAGGGGATGCGGAGCAGATCCAGAGTCTGGACTCCCGCTTTCACGAAATTCTCTACGAGAGCTGCGGCACCATTTTGCGGGACACCCTGACCGCCCTGCACCGCCGCATCCAACGCTACCGTAAGGACAGCGTAACCGACTTGGAGCGCGCCCGTCTGGCGGCCGCCGAGCACCGCGCCATCTTTGAGGCCATTGCCGCCGGCGACAGCGGACTGGCCGAACGGCTGACGGTTGCGCATATCTGCAACGCATACGAAAACATTATGAAAAACCAAGAATAAAGGAGCAACGTTATGGGACTGACCATTGCACAAAAAATCATCAAAGAACATCTGGTTTCGGGCGAGATGATCCCCGGCAGTGAGATCGCGCTGAAAATCGACCAGACCCTGACCCAAGATGCCACCGGCACCATGGCATATCTCGAATTTGAGACCATGGGCGTAGATCGGGTGCGTACCGAAAAGAGCGTGGCATACATCGACCACAACACCCTGCAATCCGGCTTTGAAAACGCCGACGATCACCGTTATATCCAAAGCGTCTGCCGCAAGCACGGCATCTATTTCTCCCGCCCCGGCAACGGTATTTGCCATCAGGTCCATTTGGAGCGGTTCGGAAAGCCCGGCAAGACCCTCATCGGCTCCGACTCCCACACCCCCACCGGCGGCGGCATCGGTATGCTGGCCATGGGTGCCGGCGGTCTGGACGTGGCGGTGGCCATGGGCGGTGGCGCCTATCACATCACCTGCCCCAAAATGTATAAGGTAAACCTCACCGGTACCCTGCGTCCCTACGTGACCGCCAAGGATATTTCCCTGAAAATTCTGGAGATCCTCAGTGTGAAGGGCGGTGTGGGCGCCATCATTGAATGGGGCGGCGAGGGCATCCAAAGCCTGAGCGTTCCCCAGCGCGCCACCATCACCAATATGGGTACGGAGTTGGGCGCCACCACCTCCATCTTCCCCTCCGACGAAGTGACGAAAGCCTTTTTGGAGGCCGAGGGCCGTGGGGAGGACTACACGCCTCTGTGCTCCGATGAAGACGCCGTATACGACAGAATCATCGACATTGATCTGAATACCTTGGAGCCCCTGATTGCCTGTCCCCATTCCCCCGACAACGTGGTACCCGTTTCTTCACTTAAAGGCACCAAGGTGGATCAGGTGTGCATCGGCTCCTGCACCAATTCCTCTCTGACCGATCTGCTGACGGTGGCCGCCCTCTTGAAGGGTAAGACCATCGATTCCTCCGTTTCCCTGTCCATTTCCCCCGGCAGTAAGCAGGTACTCACCATGCTGGCCGAGTGCGGCGCGCTGACCGATATTTTGGCCAGCGGCGCCAGAGTACTGGAATGCGCCTGCGGCCCCTGCATCGGCATGGGCTTCTCCCCCAATTCCGCCGGCGTGTCCCTGCGTACCTTCAACCGTAACTTTGAGGGCAGAAGCGGCACCGCCGATGCCAAGGTATATCTGGTTTCCCCCGAAACTGCCGTGGCGGCGGCCCTGACCGGTTATATCACCGATCCCACCACCCTGCCCTACGAATATCCCGACATCAAAATGCCCGACGCCTTCCGCATCGACGACAGTGCCGTACTGGCCCCCGCCGACCCCGAAGAGGCCAAAACGTTGGAAATTCTGCGAGGTCCCAACATCAAGCCCTTCCCCGACGCCTTCCCTCAGGAGGACACCCTGTCAGCGCCCTTGATTTTGAAAGTGGGCGACAACATCACCACCGACCACATTATGCCCGCCGGCGCCAAAATTTTGCCCTACCGTTCCAATATTCCTCATTTGTCCCAGTTCTGCTTCGGTGTCTGTGACACCACCTTCCCCGCCCGGGCCAAGGCCGCAGGTAAAGGCATCATCGTGGGCGGCAGTAACTACGGTCAGGGTTCCTCCCGTGAGCACGCCGCGCTGGTGCCCCTGTATCTGGGCATTCGCTGTGTCATCGCCAAAAGCTTTGCTCGCATCCATATCGCCAATCTGATCAACGCCGGCATTATGCCCCTGACCTTTGCCGACCCTGCCGATTACGACACGCTGGAGCAGGATCATCAATTGGAGCTGTGTGACATTTACGCCGGTATGGACAGCGGCACCATCATAATGAAAGACGTCACCATCGGCAAGGAGATCAAGCTTTGCTGTGACTTCACCGAACGGCAGAAGGCCATTCTGAAGGCCGGCAGTCTGCTGAAATATACCGCCAAAGGAGAGTAACCTATGCAACAACATATCGACGCTGCCGTAGCGCAGTTTAAAGAACTGCTGACCGCCCAACTGGCCCGTCAGGAAAAAATGGAGCAAGGCGCTGCCGCCACGGATTTTACCAAGCTTTCCACCATCACCATCGGTCTCTGCCCCGGTGACGGTATCGGTCCCCTCATCACCGCCCAGACCGTCAAGGTGCTGAAAAAACTGCTCTCCGAGGAACTGGCAAGCGGCAAGGTCATCCTCAAGGATATTGAAGGGCTGACCATCGAAAACCGACTGGCGCTGAACGAGGCGGTGCCGGCCGATACGTTGGCCGCCATTAAAGAGTGTGACGTGCTCCTCAAGGGTCCCACCGAGACCCCCAAGGGCGGCACCATGACCAGCGCCAACGTCACCCTGCGCCGTGAGCTGGATCTGTATGCCAACGTCCGCCCCGTCAAGGTGGAGAGTGAAGGTATCGATTGGACCTTTTACAGAGAGAACACCGAGGGCGAATACGTGCTAGGCTCCTGCGGTATTGAGCTCCCCGGCAAGCTGAGCATGGACTTTAAGGTAACCACCGAATGCGGCACTCGCCGCCTCGCCCGCGCCGCCTTTGAATTTGCCAAAAACAACGGCAAAAAAAAGGTGGCCATCGTCACCAAGGCCAACATTATGAAAAAGACCGACGGCAACTTCTCCCGCATTTGTCACGAGGTTGCCGCCGACTATCCCGACATCACGGCAGAGGACTGGTACATCGACATTATGACCGCTAATCTGGTCAATCCCGCCATCCGCGCCGGCTTTGAAGTATTTGTACTCCCCAATCTGTACGGCGATATCATCACCGACGAGGCCGCCCAGATCCAGGGTGGTGTCGGCACCGCCGGCAGCGCCAATATCGGCGACAAGTACGCTATGTTTGAGGCCATTCACGGAACGGCGCCCCGCCTGATCGCAGAGGGTCTGGGTGCATACGCCAACCCCTCCTCCCTGCTCAAGGCCACCGAAATGATGCTGCGCCACATTGCAATGGCCAACAAGGCCGACCGTCTGGCCGCCGCCATGAACGCCGCCGAGGCCGCCGGTATGACAATGACCGGCACCGCCGAAGGCCCCACCGCCGACGAATACGTGGCCGAAGTGCTGAAAAATCTGTAATCCCGCATTCCGCATTCCAAGCTCCGCATTTTTGATGGCTTTCGGCGGAGCCAAAAGGCTACCGAAATTCCAAATTCCGCATTTTGGATGGGGTTTTGCGGAGCAAAACCATCTACAGTTGTTCACTTGCAAAAAGGTGTTTGTCCTATCATAGGACAAACACCTTTTTTCTATTTACCAGTTTTCGTCTTCCGGTGGGAGCGTGTTGGAGCCGACGCCGATCTCGGTACGGGGCTCCACCACAATGTCTAACAATTCGATTTCAGGCGCAATATAGTCTTTCATCATTTCCTCCTTATAACAGAGGGAAGAGAGCCGTGTCGGCACTCTCCATCTCCACGCCGGCAGAGGATCTGACCACGGTGGAAACGGAAACGTTTACACCGCTCTCAATTTCACTACCCACAAAGATACCGTAGAACTGATTGGCATAATTGACAGAACCATTCTCATTTACATAAGAGGCCATTACCTTGGCGATGGAAGCATCAAAATAGGTATAATCTTGGGTACCTTGATACTGCCCCTCGCTGTCGGTCCAGGTGAGACGGATGATAATCTCCACGCCGCTGGCGGCGGCTTTTGCCTCGGTGTCCATCAGAGAATGGACGTAGTCCTTAAACATGGGCGAGGTGGAATACTTGGGCTTGCTGCCCTCGCTTCCCAGTTCAAAGCGGTCGTTCTTTACACGAGTGAACAGATAACAACCGTTTTCCTCGTCATAGACAGGCAACTCGTCGTTGTTCTTGGACAGGCTGAGCCGATCCTTAGCCACCAGAATCTTGCCCGCCCCATTCTCGGCGGAATTGATGATATGAGAGGTGTTGAGACCTACCACGTAGCTTGCCGTGAGGGCGTTACCGTTCAGATCCAACGTAATGCCGGGCTCTACCACCAAATTGGTAGTAACGACAGCGTTACGCAAAGTAACAGTCTGTCCCTCGGTGGCAGCGGCGAGGGCATCCTCCAAGGTAGCATAAACGATTTCGCCGATGGCGGCATCGCCGGTGGCTTCCGCCTTAGGGATCACCACGCCGCTTTGCATGGTTTTGCCGCAGACGGTACACTCGGTGTGTCCGACACCGTCTGTGGTAACGGTGGCGGCAGTGTCTACGATGAGCTCACTCTCCTGGTGCAGCTCGGGCAGTTCCGCAGCGCACACATCACACTTGTGGTCAGCGTCGGCGTCGGAGCACAGCTCTCGCACGGAAATATCACTGACTTCCAGCACCTCACCGATGCCCAGTGAATACTGATTATGCGTGCCGAACAGGAAACGGGTAATACCGTAAAGCTGTCTGGAATCCGCCTGCACGTACTCACCGCCGGAAAGCACGTAGAGGGTCATGGTCATGGATACACCGTCCAGAATGACCTTAAAATACTGCTTGCCATCCACCACGTCACGCTCGGGACCGGTAACGGTCTGGATAGCCGTACCGTTATAGTAATAGACCATATCGGTCAGATTGCCGCCCTGCCACCAGCCGAGACGGGCATCCCCTGCAGATGCCGAGCGTTTGCCGTATACGACGGACAGCGCCGTACCCTTACGGTCTGTCATAGCATAAGTAATTTCGTATTTACGATTGGCGGTATAGTCGGCAGTGACCTTTTTATACGTCTTCACTGCAAAATTCGCATCACCGACATACTTTATGCCGCCGGCATAACCAAAGATCGTCGTGCCGTTGCTCGAGCCCGAAAAGTCGGGTATCAGGTAATACGTCTGAGCGCAATCATCACAGAGGTGATCGGCGTCGTCTGCGGCATCGGTACAGGCGGAGATTTTATCGGCGGCGCAGACGTCGCATTTGTGGTCGCCGTCGCCGGTAACGTCGGTGCAGTCGGCGCCCTTGACGCCCAGACCGCACTCGTCACAGAAGTGATCCTCGTCGTCGGTGACGTCGGCACAAGCGGTAACGCCGTCGAGGCCACATTCATCACACTTGTGATCGCCGTCGCCAGCGGCATCGGTGCAAGCCGTAATATCTGCCGCTTCGCATTCATCACACTTATGATTGCCGTCCCCTGCCACGTCGGCGCAGATCTCTTTGATGTTGATGCCGCCGATCTCCAGCGTCTCTCCATCACCCACCTCATTGGCTCTGATGTAGGGAGCCGTTACAAAGCCGGTATAGGAGCTGATGGCTCTGGTATCCGCCAAAACGTACTCTCCGCCGGAAAGCACGTACAGGGACATCGTACTGTCGGTACCGTTAAAGATCGCCTTAAAATACTGCTTACCGTCTACCACGTCACGTGTGGGAGTCGTAATCGTGCCTCTGTTGGTAGAGTTGCCGACATAATACATAGTCGTAAGATCCTTTCCAACCTCCCAGCCCATACGGGCGGCGGCGTTACTGCCGTATATGGCATAAACAAAGGACAGAATCGCTTTATTCCCATCCGTCTTTACCCAGTAGTTCATTTCATATCTGCGGTTTTGCAATGTGGGCTTCTGTTGGGTCATGGAGGTATAGGTGTTAGCGGTGATCGGACCGGTATATTTGATGCCGCCCGCATATCCCTCCAGCGTTGTGCCGTTGGATTTAGACGTAAAATCAGGAATATAGGTATAGTAGTAAGTCTCTCCGCATTCGTCGCACTTGTGGTCACCATCGGAGGCAGCGTCGGCGCAAGCGGTGATCTCATCGGCATCGCAAATATCACACTTGTGATCGCCGTCGTTTTCAGCATCGGTGCAGGCATCCCCTTTAACACCCAGACCGCAGATTTCACAAAGATGATCCTCGTCATCGCTGTCGGCGTGGAGCCATTCTCCCGTAGTGTAAACGTCACATTTACCGTCGGTATCGCAAAGGTGATCCTGCACCGCATTGGAGCACAAAGTAATATTTTCGGCGCCGCAGGCATCACAGTTGTGATCGCCGTCGGCGGGAGCATCATAGCAGTCGTAGGAGAACGTAAACTGGCTCTGTTCTCTGTAATACTTGTCGTGTACTGCAGAGTACATCTCCACCGACACGTCCTCGCCATCCTCGGTGAAATAGAGCATACCGATGGCGCCCAGACCGTCCATATAGGAATCGGTGGACTGGGGATCGATCAGAATCTGATGAATCACGTTCCCGTGGTCGCCCACGTCAGCACGATGCACCACACGGTCGGTAGCACAATGGCCGCCGAGATAAAGCACCACGTTGGAATGCTTTTTCACCATTTGCCAGATACTGTCGTTTCGGGAATAGCGGGCGTCCATCAAATAGTGGGTCACCACGATCGCCTTGCGGTCGGCATATTTTTCCAATATTTCGGAGCCCCAGTCAAGCACCGGCTGATTATTGTCATAGCCGATATTCAAAATGATATAATCCGTATTGCCCGCCGTAAAGAGCTGATAGGTATGCAAAACGGAATCCTCGTTATAGAAGCCGCCGTTTGCGGCAACGGACTGATAGTAATAACCTTCCTTATCGCCGAAGGTGGCATTGATGGTTGCCGCCGTATCGTGATTGCCCTGCAGCACGTTGTAGGGAATGATGTCGTTAAGACGGTCGTGTTGCCCCTTAACCAGCTCCCATTCATCCGTCTGCGATTGGTCGGTCATATCACCCAGGTTGAGCACAAACTTGATGTTGTTATTATCCTTTTCCGCCAATAGCCAATCAAATGTTTTCACAAAGCCTGCAGGATAGTTAAGCATCTTCTGCGTATCGGGCAGAACGGCGATGGAGTAAACGTATTCGTTGGGATCTTCTGCCCGCTTGGCCTCCATTTCCTCCTCAGTCAGCCAGGTAGCACCGCATTCTACGTCTAAGCCGTTGCCGCTGTGATCGACCACGTCGTTGCCCTCCTCGGCATCAAAGAGCTTATAGTAAGCGGTAAGCTCTTCGTCAGCGGTATCTGCGGTGAGCATATCCTCCGCAAGCTCTGCCTCAGTGCGCAGATCGTCATACAGGAAGACGTCGCCGAGAGCGCCGCTGAGCGCGTGGCGATTGAACTGACATTCCAGATGGCCGTCATCGCCCAGAAGATAGATAAAGCCGGGCTCACCGTTCAGGTCCGTTAACACATCACCCTCATAAACCGCAGCAAGGGATCCGTTAATGTAACAGTTGAGCTTTTGGTTTTCGGAATCAAAGGTAAAAGCAATATGCGTCCAGGTATCGGGAAGCAGCTTTACGTCGGATACCGTCCAGGAAATATTTCCGTACTCCATGGTGGGCACGCCGCCTGCAAACTCCAACGCCACGTTTCGCACCGATGCCGCGTTGTTGGTGCGCAGCGAAAAGGCGTGATTGATGGCGTTATAACCCTTATCGTCCAGCTTCACCCAAGCACCGAAGGAGCGGGGCAGAGTATCAAGGTACAACGGGTCGGAATAATAGTTCTCGGTGGGATAGGTACGGGTATAATACCCGTCTCTGCAGGTCATACGCTCCAGCGAAAGGCCGCGTTCGTCGGCGGGGACACCGGAGGTCAGACCCTTCTTGATCACAAAATTCTTAAAGGTCGCTTCGGTACCGTTATAATAGGTATAGGCGCCGAACATAGGGGTAAAGGTAGTACCCGCATAGTAGAGGGAGTAGGTGCGCTTAAAGGCGCCGTCCTTAAGAATATAGGTGGTCATCTTCTTATTGCGTGCATCAAACTCCACCTTGACGTTGCAGGCAATATCCGCGCCCGTGTCGGGTGTGGTAGCATAGTTCGTTTCGGCGCCGAACTGCGTTTCCGCCACGGCGGTGCCACGGTAAATATTGCGGTCGATATAACCGGCACCGCCCGCATTGTACTCCTCAAGGGTAAACCAATCGTTTTTGACCATAAAGCCAAGTGCAGGCTGATCGTCGGAAAAATATACAAAGCCCTCTCTGTGGTCGGCGGCGCCGCCCGCATTATTGCCCATAAGCCAGGTGCCCATACGTTCGTTGGACTCCAGATAGAACTCATAGGTCATGGAGCCGTAGTGGGCGGCTGTCTTATCCTGCAGGGCGGCGGCAACGTATTGCTTGGCACCGTAAGAATTGCTGAGGGTCAGGGTGCTACCGTCCTCACCGACGGAAATTCCATCGGCCTTTTCGGTGGCCATAAAGGTCTCCCAGATGCCATCGCCGCTAGCAACGTCGCTGAAATTCACGTTATACAAGACGTCGCCGTCCTCGGCGGCATCATAGGCGGTCTGATGGGTGGTCTTTTCGGTAACGGTGTTGCCCTTAAAAAGCTGCACGTCGCCCAGCGAAACCGCCTGCTCTTCGCCCACGGCATCGGGCACGAACAGTCCAAAGCGGAAATAGTCGTTCAAAAACAGCAGATTCTCGGTATCCAGATCCACCTGACCGAAATACCGATACTCCTCTGCTTCTCCCAGAACGTAGAAAAACATCAAGCCCTGCGTACCGTCAACTACCGTTTTAAAATAACGGCGATTGTTGTTTTGGGCATCGGTCTTCGCAACCACAGAGCCCAACAGTTCATCACGCTCGGAGCTGTTAAGATACAACTTCCATTTGCCGTCCTTGGCGTTTACAAAGCCGATACGGTAGGGATCGTGCTGAATAAACTGCGGGCCCACGCGGATGGCAGACCAATCGCTGTTTTCAATATAATAGGACAGGGTGTACACGTTTCCTTTAATACGATAATTTGCCAGACGGCCGCTGAGGAAATCAGAGCCGGCAGCTTTATTGGAAATGGTGACCCGTTCCCCGTTTTCACCGGAGACGGAGTACTCCTCCGTTGTAATTCCAAATGACGAATCTTTAAACTCCTCATCGAAATTAAAGTTTACGGTGTACAGCAGATCGCCCGGAGCGGCATCTGCATACACTACTCCCACAGTTTCTGCACTTGCCGGCAGAACGATGCCGGTGAGCATACTCACCATCATTAATACCGCAAGTGTGAAACTCAAAATCCGTTTTGCTTGTTTTTTCACAATTGGTACCTCCCATTCATCGGATTCTCTTCTGTCTTTCATTATATTCCTTTATAATTGACAAATCTCGCCAAATGGTGTACACTTTATAGACAAAACGCGTCTTTGGGGGGAAGCTTATGAATTATGATTATTCCAAATATTTATCAGAATTTCATTTCAGCGTAGAAAGCGGCGAGGAACTCCATCTCCGTCCCCACGCTCTGCCCGGATATGATCTGATCACGGTACTGGAGGGGGAGATACAAATACAGGTGGACGAACAGACCCAAATTCTTCAGGCCGGTCAGTCCGCCCTCATCTTTCCTCACCAGATCCGCGCGGCGGAGGGAAAGAACTGTCGCTATCACCACTGTGCTTTTTCCGACCGTATCCCCATCTCCTTTACCACTCAAAAAAACATGACGATCCCCACCGACTTTTGCGTTACCCTCTCAGCCCCGATTATGGAACTGTTGCTGAATACCAAATCCACCGATCCCTACTACGCCCGCAAAGGTCTGCTGTATCTCATCTGCAGCGCCTTTGATGAGGGACGAACCTACGTTCCTCGCAGTAATGCGGGGGATCTGACAACCCAATTGATGATCTACGTGGACCAAAACTTTAAAAACCCGCTGTTGGAGCAAGAGCTTTCCCGGCAGTTTGACTATGACCACGGGTACCTTTTACGGGTGTTCGGCCGCACCACGGGAATGCAGTTTAAAAAATACGTACACCTGCGCCGTTTGGAGCACGCCCGCTATCTCTTGGAATGCAGTGAATTCAGCATCCTTCGCTGCGCCGAGGAATCAGGATTTTCCTGCGTTCGCTCCTTTAACCGTATTTTCAAAGAGCATTTCGGCCGCACCCCCAAAGAGCACCGAAAACAATACCAAATCCAACAATAAATACGGTTAATCCCGCCGAACAAAAAAGGTGTTTGTCCTATCACAGGACAAACACCTTTTTTAGTGACGATTTACTTTTTAGGGACGTAGATGCGCAAGTGGGTAGCCGTGTTTTCGTCAGCCACCTTGCCGTCCGCCTCTTCAATGTTGAAGCCACGGTAGTTGTACTCGCCCCACCAATTCTCATCTACCACCACGGTGGGAGTGGAGACCTTGTCGGGACGGGAGGTGGTATACTCGGTGGTGTTGTACCAACCGTCGGCACGGTAGAGAGCACAGCGGCGGAAAACAGTGAATCCCTTGCATAGCAAGGGAAGCAGAGCATGACTTCTGTAGATATCGTGCTTAAAAAGTGGTTTGAGCCTTGACCCGGCACAAACCACTTTCTTTATATTGATTTTTCACTGTGGTGAAGCGTCGTTTTTGGCGGCCTGCAAAGCAGAAACGATAAAGCGGGCCAACAACCGATTGCCCTCGGGATGATAGTGCACCCCGTCCCGCAGATATTCTTTTGCCGTCAGGGAAACGGCATACAGATCAATAACGGGCAAACCGTGCGCTTTTGCAATTTCGGCGGCCACCCGATTGCGGGTCTCCACCCGAGCGTTGCGGGTTTCATCCGAGACGTGGGTGGTCAGAACGATATACAGCGGTGTTCCTGCAAATTCGGAGAGCAAAAACTCCACCGTTTTCTCATAAAAGCGGCGGTAGTCGGTTTCGTCCTCCAGATGCCAGCCGTGCAGACCGTTGTTGAAGAGCAGGGCACAACGGCGCCCCTGCTGGGCCGCAAAAAGACGGATGGATTCCTTGAAAAAGGGATTATCCAGCGCCTTGGAGGTGCCAAAACCGTCAAAGAGCAGTTTGCCCTCTGCCAGCTCGGTGGCCAACCTGCGGCAGTTGCAGGAAATAGAATCCCCGATATAGAGCACCCGTGGGGTTTCCCCGTCATCGGCGTGATCCAGCCAGGTGTTGTCCCACTCGTAGGTTTCCACGGGGGCGTTGTTGGTTTGATAGGTAAAATCACTCATACTTACACCATCTCAAAGGCAAGGGCATAGGGAGAGGTACCCACCAATTCCTCGGGGCAGGTGACTCGGATGCCTTGCTCAATTTTTTCAAAGGGCAGGACACCGACACCCAAACAGGTGACGCGGCTGACCGCTTTTTCCGTGGGAATAAAAAGGGTTTTGGCCACCATTTCGCCCTCCTCCAGAGGAATGAGGGCATAGAGGGTATCTCCTTTTTTCGTGTACATCACGTTGTCAACCTGTGCCACGTCGGTGGCACGGGTGCAATAGATCGCATCCCCGTTTACCTTCAGCCAATCGCCAAGTCCCGTCAGCTCTGTCATAGCCTCTTTGGGCAGACGGCCGTCGGGCTGGGGGCCCACGTTGATGGCCAGATTGCCGCCACGGCTGACCACCTCGATGAGCATTCGCACCAGAGTGCGGGCGGATTTGTAGGTATCGTTATAACGGTAGATCCACCGTTTGCCGATGGTGATACAGCTCTCCCACGGCACCTTGATGACACGGTCGGGGATGGCCTGCTCGGGGGTGATGTAATTTTCGTTTTCAGTAGCGGCGGTACGGTCGGCGGTGATCAGCCAGGGCTGTACCTCACGGGCGCGCTTTACCACCTCACTCAGGCGAATGTCCAGACCGTTGGAGGGACGAACGGTGCCGCCGTCCAGCCACAGGATATCCAGCTTGCCGTAGTTTTGTACCAATTCCATAATTTGATTATGGGTGTATTGGGTGAACTGCTCCCAGATTTCGGGATGCTCCTTTACGTCATAGGTGGGACGGCGGTTTTTGCCGGCGGGGATCTCCATTCCTTTGGCCCAGTACCAGGGGCAATGCCAGTCGGGCTTGGAAAAATAAGCAGCAATGCCCAGTCCCTCTGCACGGAAGGCATCAAACACCGCTTTGGCCACGTTGGCATACTTGTGGGTATGGAAAGGACAGTCGGGAGCGGTGACCTTATAATCGGAGTACTCCGTTTCAAACATACAAAAGCCGTCGTGATGCTTGGTGGTGAAGATCAGGTATTTAAAGCCGTTATCTGCCGCAAACTGAGCCCATTTGTCCGGTTGCATCCGCACGGGATTAAAGGATTTGTTCAGATCCCAGTACTGCTGACGGAAGGTTTCCAGATCCGCATCCCAGTCCATGGCACTGCGGGCCCAGCTGTCCTCTTCGGACAGACACCAGGAGCACTCCACCCCCATCTGGGAATAAGGGCCAAAGTGCATCATCAGCGCCAGTTTTTGGTCTTTAAACCATTCCAACCGTTCCAAGATCAGCGGATCGGTGGGTGCAATGTAGCTCTCTTCCTTGCTGCAGCCGTGCACCCCTTTTTTTATCATATCTGCCATAATTATTGCCTTTCTGTTGCGTTTACCAATCCTCGTCTTCGGGTGGTAACGTATTAGAGCCTACACCGATCTCGGTGCGAGGCTCCGTCACCACCTCCAAAAGGGTGATCTCGGGGGTAAGATATTCTTTCATTTCGTCCTCCTTATTCTGCGGTAAAGAGAGCCGTTTTGGCGCTCTCCATCTCCACGCCTGTGGAAGATTTAACGACGGTGGAAACGGATACGTCCACACCGCTTTCAATTTCGTTGCCAACGAAGATTCCGTAAAACTGTTTTTGATAGTTTACGACGCCGCCCTCATTTACGTAAGAGGCAATCACCTGTGCGATGGAATCATCGTAGTAGATGTAGTCTTGGTTGCCCTGATATTGTCCCTCGCTGTCGCTCCAGGTGAGACGAATGATCACATCCACACCGCTTTTCTCCGCCTCCGTCTCGGAATCCATCAGAGAATGAACGTACTCCTTCAACATGGGCGAGGTGGAATATTTGGGTTTACCGCCCTCGTCGGTCAGCTCAAAGCGGTCGTTTTTCACACGGGTGAAGAGATAATGACCGCCCACTTCATCATAGACGGGCAGATAGGGGTTGTTTTTGGGCAATGCCAGATTTTCTTTGGCAATGACCAGCTTGCCGCTACCATCCTCGGCAGAATCCATCAAG
>JAZQDW010000056.1:0-77720 GCA_045546995.1 Eubacteriales bacterium | reverse complement strand
ATAATTTTTATTAAATAATTGAATCCGCTCATAACTGCTGACTTAGAATTACTTCTTGAAATCATCTGTTAAAAGCTTTTTAAAAAAAGCAATTAACGGGTTCCGTTTTAATGATGCTGTTTAATTTTCAAGGATCATTTTTCGCTTAAGATCAAGGGTTTGCGGCGTTTCCGCCCCGTGCCCTTTTCTTTAGCGCTTGTATATCTTATCACATCGGTATTAAAATGTCAACAGTTTTTTAAAACTTTTTTTAAAAAATGTCAAATCATTTTTCTTGACATTAAATCGCCGAACTATTATCATATTCTATATATAGGAAGAAAAAATGCAAGGAGGTGCATCCATGGAACCAGAGATCAAAATCATAGCCAAAAACAAGAAGGCAGCCTTTGATTATTTTATTCTTACCAAATACGAAGCCGGAATCGCGCTGTACGGTACAGAGATCAAATCGATTCGTTTGGGTAACGTTAATTTAAAGGACAGTTATTGTGAAATCGAAGACGGCGAGATGTACGTATTGGGTATGCACATCTCCCCTTACGAAAAAGGATCCTATTTTAATAAAGAGCCGTTGCGTCCCAAAAAGCTATTGATGCACAAACGGGAAATTATGACATTATTGGGCAAGGTAAAACAAGACGGCCTGACCCTTGTTCCGCTTGCGTTATATTTTAAAGGAAGTAAAGCAAAACTTGAGATCGGACTGTGCAAAGGAAAAAAACTGTATGACAAACGAGATACCATTGCCAAGAAAGAATCCGACCGTCAAATTGAGCGACAGATGAAAGAAAGGAATACATACTGATGAAGATCATTACCGAAACAAAGAAAATCCCCCTGGACTATGAAACGTTAAAACTCAAAAGAGACACCGTCGACGCTTATTATGATGCGTATATTTTAAAAAGTGAGCCGCTGGAGCTGCACGCAAGCCATCCTTGCATGGTGGTTTGTCCCGGCGGCGGCTATTCAAGCACCGCTCCCAGAGAGGCGGAACACATTGCTACGCAGTTTATGGCAAAAGGATTTTCAACCTATATTTTACGGTATTCCTGCAAAGAAGCAAAGTTTCCCTGCGCATTGACGGAGCTGTCCTGGCTGATCAAGCACATTCGTGATCACGCCGAGGAAAATCACATTGATCCCGATCGAATCGGCGTGATTGGATTTTCTGCCGGCGGACATTTGGTGGCAAGTCTCGGCGCTTATTGGAACGACCCCGAAATTCAGGCGCTTGCCGGTGTAAACGGAGAGGAAAACAAGCCTAACGGTTTGGTTTTGGGCTATCCAGTTATTACCGGCGGCAAATTTGCGCACAAAGGCAGCCTGAAGCATTTGTTTGGCGCTGAAAACATAGACAACGACGAAATCATCGAAAAGTTTTCCATTGAAAAGCACGTCACCGACACCTTCCCCCCCGCCTACATCTGGCACACCGCCAGCGATGCCGGCGTACCGGTTGAGAACACGTTACTGTTGGCAATGGCCATGAGCGAAGCAAAGGTTCCGTTTGAGGTAAAGATCTACCCCGAAGGCCCTCACGGTCTGGCACTTGCCAATTGGCAGACCAGTGAAGGACGCGACAATCTGATCGTACCTGTGGCAGAGGGCTGGACAAACGATGCCATTACTTTCTTAAACACTATTGCTTTTTGTAAAAAATAAAGGTATAATATTTTCCCTGCGGCACACAGTGTGCCGCCATACGGGGCTATAAAGGTTTCGACGGGGATCTTGAAATAAGATAAGCGAGTAGAGCCGCCCGATCTCTTTAACCGGGGCAATTTAAAATTAAACGCTAACAATAATAAATTAGCTTACGCTGCCTAATTGCGGCGTCATCCAAACCGTGAGTGCCACGGCTCGGGGCGGGTGTCATTTTTAGTGGCCAACGGACGTGGGTAAGCTTTGCCCCACGCTCTGTATCATGAAGCTACCGATCAGCGTTGCCTGTTTGCCGGCGGCGCTGTGAGGGAATAATAATAGACAAACTACACTCGTAGAAAGTTTTGTGAATGGATTTTCGGACGGGAGTTCGACTCTCCCTAGCTCCACCAACACAATATTACACAAAACCCTATTTCTATGTTGGCGGCTTTGCCGTTACCATTTGGTTTGTGTAATAAAACAGAAAAAGCAGAGTATTTTTGATAATGCTCTGCTTCTTTTTTTATATCAATATATAAGTTTGCTCTTGCGTTGTGCAAGGGCTTTTTTGTTTTTACTCGTTTTTTCTTAATCATATAATCTTCATCTTTGATATTCCTAACAATCTTCATAAAACAATAATATAAACAGAAAGGAACAGTAATATGAAAGAAAACAAAAAAATTATTATCAAAATCAAGATTAAAGAAAAAACAAACAAAACCCAAATAGATCGGGCGATGGAATGCTTTGAAAGAGAGTTCTCTTTTTTAGCGAAATGCTTTATAGCAACAATACTAAGTTCTAACAAATCCGCACCCATTGAACGGGCACGGGAAAACATTGAGGTATTAGGCATTCCGTTTTCAGATGAATTAGCCAAAAGCAAAGGACAACGCTCTTACTATGGCTATTTTTGGGGGCCAAAAACGCGCCCCGATTATGAAGATGAATACGAGGACGATGACGATGATTTCTAAACCGAAAAATAGAAAAAGACCGCAACTGTTACGTAACAGTTGCGGTCTTTTTGGTGAATCCAAATTTAATTGTATTCTATTGTTAAAAAGCGAGCGCCGTTGGTTTTCAGGGTGGCGCGGTTACCGGGAGCGGTGTAGGTTTGTTTCATATCAATGTACACGCCACCATAAATGCCATTGGAAAGCATCAGCGTACCGGTGCCACGGTTGGACCAACTGTCCTCCCAGGAGAAGGTGCACGCGCCCACGTCATTGAGAGTGGCGGTAATGTCGTTCGTTTCATATATAGGTGAGGCGTTGCGTCCAACGTAGCAGACGTTAAAGGTGATTCTGCGACCGGAAGCGCTAACAATATTAACAAAGTAGGCCGGCGTATAGGCGTCTGTGTAATACTTACTGAACGTATTCAGAAAACGGCTGGCTGAAAAGCCGAAATTCTGAAACTTCTGCAGCAGGAGCGCAAGCTGGGCGCGGGTGGTTTTTGCCTTGGGCTGAAAATACAGTTTCCCACTCTTGGAAACGCCGCTGAACAAGCCGGTAGCAACCGTCCAGCCGCAAGCGGTCATTGCCCAATCGGAGATGGATTTGTAATCCTTAAAGGCGGTAGGTTTGGTATATTGATAGGTAGAAATACCACGGTATTTGGCAAAACGATAGAACATCGATGCCGCCTGCTCACGGGTGACGTTGGCGTTAGGCTCAAACGCACGGGGCGTGGTACCGCTGACAATATTATTGCGATAGGCCCAAGCAACCGCCTTACGATACCAATCTTGTTTTACATCCTTAAACGGAGTATACGTGCCGCAATCAGGTGAATTGGCCATACGCCAAAAGACCGTTACCAACATTGCGCGACTGGCAGAGCCCTCGGGCGAAAAGCGTGTAGCAGAGGTGCCGGCCATCAGACTGTTCACCTCGGCCCACTCGATATAATCATGAGCCCAATGGTTTTCGGATACGTCTTTGAAAGCAGCAAAGGAAGAAACGGTAAGCGTAAACATCAGCAAAACCGCAACCAAAGCCGTAATAATTCTTTTGATTTTCATAAAAACCTCCCGGTAAAAAAATGATAATTAAATTATATTTTTACATTGCAAAAAAGTCAATAACCGCAGACAAAATCGGCGTAACTTTATCGTTTGCGCAGCTGCCAGAAGGCAACGGCGCCGGCGGCGGCAACGTTGAGTGAATCCACACCATGGCCCATTGGGATCATAACCGTATAGTCGCAATCGGCGATGGTCGAGCCGGACAGGCCGTCCCCTTCCGTGCCGAGCACAATGGCAAGCTTTTCTTCGCCCATTAAATTTGCATCGTCGATACTGACTGAATTTTCCTCCAGCGCCATAGCGGCGCTTTTAAAGCCCAGTGCCTGCAAACGTTGCAGACCCGGTTGTGGCCAATCGGCCTTATCCTCACCAACAAACGTCCAAGGAATCTGAAATACCGTTCCCATACTGACACGGACGGCGCGACGGTTAAGCGGATCGGAGCAGGTAGGCGTTAGCAGTACCGCATCCATATTCATAGCGGCGGCGCTACGAAAAATCGCGCCGATATTGGTAGAATCCACGATACCCTCCAGTACGGCCACACGACGGGCGTCCCTACATATCGCCTCAACCGTCGGCAGTTTGGGACGGCGCATAGCGCAGAGAATGCCGCGGGTCAACTCATACCCCGTCAGTTCCGCCAAAATTTCTCGAGTGCCGGTATAAACGGGAATATTCCCCACGCGCTCTATTAAAGCGGCGCCCTGCCCTTCAATATGCTTTTTCTCCATCAACAAAGAAAGCGGTGTATAGCCCGCATCCAACGCGCGAGAGATCACCTTGATACTTTCAGCGATGAAAATCCCCTTTTCCGGCTCAAGCCGATTGCGTAGCTGCGCCTCGGTCAAGCGAGCATACACGTCCAACTCCGGTTGATTTAAATCGAAAATTTCAATTATATTCATACAAAACTCCTACAAAAAGCGTTTCGGTGTTGTCCCGGTGATACGACGGAAGGTACGGTAAAATCCGGAAGAGGACCGAAAACCACACTGTAGTGCCGCATCCAAAATATTAATATGTTGACTTTTAATGAGCGAGAGTACCTCGCTCACCCTCGCCCGCGCCAAGAATTCTTGAAAACTCATACCGCAATGATGGCGGAACAAGCGCGAAAAATAAGCCGGCGAAAGATAGAACTCACCTGCTACCGATTCCAGCGTCAGATCCTGTTCCAGATGCAAACGTATGTAATTCATCGCCTGCTCCACCGTTTCCTGGCGATGCTCTTGTTTGTTATGCGGCACCGGTTTAACGCGCAAAAGACGGGCAACGGCGATCACCAAGGAAAGCAACCGATTGCAAACTGCCTGCCGCTGATACGTCTGCGGCATAAGAATCTCCAGCACCAATTCATCCATCAACCTTGAGACATTTGCATCCCGAGGCAAAAGATTGGAAAAACCGGCTGATCGATATACGAAAAAATCAGCCGTTTCCTGCATCGGAGACAAGAAAGCGGGCATAAAATTGACCTGTTCAATTTTCAAACTGTCCTGATCGATCGATTGAATATGTCGCACATCAGCCGCGCAAAAAAGTAATATGTCGCCGGGATGCACCTGATACTGTTTTTGATTGATCTGCCAGGTGCCGCATCCGGCCAAGATACGCACAAATTTAAGTTCATCGTAATTATGCACCGAATCGCGAAATCCGGCTTGCATACATTTTTGTTTATACCTAAACAAAACGGAATGATCCGCTCCTTCAATGCAATAGATATTGATCACCTCATTTCTCTTTCATTATAGCATAAAAGTAGAGAAATCGTCAACATTTGGGTAGGAATTTCGGAGCAAACATTGATATAATATTTACAAAATCAACAGCAGAGGTGTCAAAATGAAAAAGACCGAACATCATTCCTTCGATTTGATCGTCGTTGGCGGCGGCATGAGCGGATTGTGCGCCGCATTGGCGGCAGCAAGAAACGGCGCAAACACCGCCCTCATTCACGCCCGTCCCGTTTTGGGTGGTAATGCCTCCGGCGAAATACGGATCCACATCAACAGCGCCACCGACGGTATGCGCAAACCGGAATTGGAAGAAACCGGTATATTATATGAGTTGATGCTGAAAAACAAGGCTCGCAACCCATTATTCAATTACGATTTGTGGGATATGACCCTATTTGAAGCCGCCAAAGAGCAAGAACGTCTGACCCTTTATTTAAACACTGTAATGATTGATGCGCAAACAGAAAACGACCACATCACGAGTGTTTTCTGCTATCAGGAGACAACGGAAAAACATCTTTATTTTTCAGCACCTTTATTTGTAGACGCCACCGGAAATGCAACCCTTGGGTATTTTGCCGATGCGGCATACCGTACCGGTAGCGAAAGCAAGGCGGAATTTAACGAACCGCACGCACCACAAAAAGCAAACAACGAGCGGATGGGCAATACGATTTTATTTCGCGCTGTTGACGTAGGTCACCCCGTTCCTTTTACGCCGCCCTCCTTTGCAAAAAAATTGAGCGAAGAGGACCTGCGTCTCCGTATTCACAGCAACCGCCATCGCCCTGATTTTTCCATGGCGGAAAATCCGGAAGATTATGCCCGTGTTTCCACCACCAGCTCCAGCTGCAGCGATTATGGCTACTGGTGGTTGGAGTTGATGGGTAACGGAGATGATATCATCAGCGAATACGAGGAGATCCGCGATGAATTATTCGCCTATTTTTACGGCATCTGGGATCATATCAAAAACGGCGGTGATCACGGTGCGGAAAATTATGAATTGGTGTGGGTCGGCACGCTCCCCGGCACCAGAGAAAGCCGACGGTTGGAAGGCGACTATATTTTGACGGAAAATGATATTTGGGACAATCGCCGCTTTGCAGATGCGGTATGCCTTGGCGGTTGGGGCGTCGATCTGCACGTAGCGCGGGGTATGAAGGATCTGGACAAACTACCCAGTACCGTTTGGAATTACGATGGGCATTACACCATCCCCTACCGCAGTTACTATTCCAAAAACATTTCCAATTTGTTTATGGCCGGTCGTGATATCTCCTGCTCCAAGCTTGCAATGGCCTCCACACGAATCATCGGAACCTGCGCCATGGGCGGTCATGCCGTCGGTGTTGCGGCGGCGCTGTGTCACAAATATCATTGCGATCCACGCGATTTAACGCCTCATATCGACGAGTTACAGCAAACGTTGCTCAAGGAGGACGTATATTTGCCCGGCATCATCAATCACGATGATCAAGATCTGGCACGCTTTGCTTACGTTAGCGCCACCTCTCACAAGGGCGACGATATCCCCGAAAGGGTGATCGACGGTCATTCTCGTCATTTTGAGGGTAAACGGCACAGTTGGTGCAGTGATGGTATCCGACCGCAGGGAGAAACACTTACGTTACAATGGGACAGCCCCGTGCAATTACGTCAATTGCGGCTGACCTTCTGCAGTGATTTCCGCTATCCTATTCGCGTTACCATGGCGCCGGCGCGGCAAAAACAGCAACGTCCCGGAACACCCGCTGAAATCGTAAAGGATTATACCGTGCGGTTTTACAAAAACGGAAATTGTGTCGATACCCTTAATATCAACGACAATATTTTACGGTTAAACGTTTTGAATTTTACACCGAAGGATTGTGACCGCGTTGACTTTCATTTTCAGTCCACCCACGGTTGCAAAGACGTGGAAATCTTCGAAATTCGCGCCTATCGGTAATTGACAAACAGCACAAGTTGTGCTATCATACTTTCGTTGCCACCGGGTAACGGATGCATAAAGGGCATCCGCCTGCACATCGTTAGGTCCTTGAAGATGTGTAAGCGGATGCCCTTTTTCACGAAAGGAGAACAAATGAATCCATTTAAAGAATTAAGTCGCCCGGAATGGTGCCTGTGGGTCGGCTCGCTGGTGGGGATCACCGTCACATTTCTGATTTGCGGCACGGTAAAATTTTCAGTTTTATGCGCCCTGCTGCTGGGAGCCACTGCATTGATTTTCGTATCCAAAGGACATCCCTTCGGACAGATACTAACCGTGGCGTTTGCACTGTTTTACGCCTATATTTCCTATCGGTTTCGTTATTGGGGGGAAATGATCACCTATCTGGGTATGACCGCCCCGATAGCCATTATTGCCGTCGTCACCTGGATCCGCAATCCCGCGCAGCGAGGAAAGCCCGAGGTCAAGGTCAGCCGTTTATCCGGCAGAGTCAAGGTCTGGTTGGTCATCGGTACGGCTTTGGTTACGACCTTGTTTTACGTTATCTTGCGGGCCTTTCATACGCCCAATTTGTTTTGGAGCACCGTCTCCATCGCGACCAGCTTTTCCGCGTCTTATCTAACTGCTTTTCGCAGTCCGTATTATGCGTTGGCCTATGCCGGAAATGACGTCGTGCTGATCATTTTGTGGATCTTGGCGGGACTGCACGACGTTTCCTACGTGCCGATGGTCGTATGCTTTGTCATCTTTTTAATCAACGATACCTATGGCTTTTTCAACTGGCGGAAAATGAGAAATCGCCAAAGCAAAAAAGAGTTGTTTTCCTGAGTCTCCTATGTTATGATGAAATGGTAAAAAGGAGCAAGCTGATGACACTGAAGATTTATATAGCAAAGCAAATGCTGGCCGTCATACTGATCATCGCAGGCGGTTGCACGATCTGGCTGTGGCCGATCCCGGCGATCTTAATGTTATGTGCCGGTGTATGCACACTACAAAGCTTTTGGAAGCTACTAAAGCTACCGATGCTGTTACAATGGGGACTTCCCGTCTTACTGTTGATACTGTGCGCCCTTTCATTGTTGCTGTACCGAAGTACTCCCACCGTTACTGCTTTTCCCGAAAGAAACGAAATCCCGGACACCGTGTACGTCACCGAAAGCGGCACGAAATATCATTACAGCAAAAAATGTGCCGGTAAAAACGCAACCGCGTGGTCAATGGAACTGGCAAAGTCAGAACAATACAAGCCCTGCGGTAGTTGCTGTAAAACACGCTGAAAGGAGAAATTTTATGAAATTTTTGATTGCTTCCGATCTACACGGATCGGACTATTATTGCAAGAAATTATGGCAACGCTTTGCCGAAGAACAGGCTGACCGTCTGCTGTTTTTGGGTGATCTGTTGTATCACGGTCCCCGCAACGACCTGCCGAAAGACTACGCCCCCAAGGCGGTGATCGAACAGTTTAATCTTCACAAAAATGATTTACTGTGCGTACGGGGCAACTGCGAGGCTGAGGTTGATCAGATGGTACTGGAGTTTCCGGTATTGGCTGACTATGCCTGGCTGGAGATCAACGGCTTGCGTATCTTTGCCACCCACGGTCATTTATACGATTCTGTCAGCCATCTGCGGGCAGGTGACGTATATTTACAGGGACACACCCACGTGCCGAAATGCAAAAACATTGACGGCATTTTATGTCTCAATCCCGGTTCACTTTCCATTCCCAAGGAGGGAAGCGCGCACAGCTATATGATCCTGGAAGGAAAAACGTTGACCTGGAAAAACGTCGAGGACGGAACGCCTTACAAAACGTATACGTTTGCATAAAAAAACAGAGGATCACTCCTCTGTTTTTTATTTACGGTAACAACAAAATACGGTCAATATCCGCAGTGTAGGACACGGTAAAGCGAGGCAAAGCATTAAAATTTAAATGCTCCATATCCAATGCTCGCCAAACGGTGGTCAATTGTACGGCGACCTCATATTCCCCCACCCAGTTTTCGGTTTGCGCATTTTTTCTGCCGTAAGGGTAGGCAAACATACGGGGAGCGCGTTTTCCCAGTTCATTTTCCAGTATACTAAAAGATTCGGACACCTGTGTACGAAGTTCCTCCTCCGTAAGAGTGGTGTGATCGTTATGTACTAAGGAATGCGACTGGATCTCCACCAAACCGCTTTCCTCCATCTCCCGCATCTGATCCCAAGTCAGTTTTCCGGGAAAGCCCATATACGACACGTTTATAAAAATCGTGGCGTGCGCGCCGTACTGCTGCAACAACGGATAGATCATCGTATAATTACTTTCATATCCGTCGTCAAAGGTAAGGATAACGCTTTTTTGGGGCAAAGCACGCAAGCCCTGATCGTATTCCAGCAACGCATACAGCGGGATCACCGTATACCCCCGTTCCAAAATCAGCTTGATATTTTCTTCAAACCGTTCCGGTGTTGAAATCTCACCATACTGACTTTCCTCCGGCGCTGTTTCGTAAAACTCGTGGTAGAGCAAGATGCGGCAATCCATCTCGGCCTCACCTTTAAAATACAGCGGGGTGCCCTCCGGGGACTTTTGAAACAATTTGCCGATATTCACGGTGGTACGGAATACCTTGTTTTCTTCCTCGAACACCGTCACACGAAGTTGCGCACGCATATTCATTCCAACATAACGAGGGCCTGCGTTTTGAAAAACCGTCGCGTCGCCGTTGTAGTCATAATCCCGACGATAGGCGGCAATACTGATAGTTTCCTCATCAAATACTTTTCCGTCCAGCAAATACTGAACTTGCATCTGTACCTTGCGGGCACGATCAAGCCCCGTCAAATGAAAATCCAGACAATCCTGATAGTAGCGCACGTTCTGCACGGCAATACCGTAAGGATTGGTTTCACTTTTGCGGTATTTGCTGACATCCATACGCAAGATATGCTCGGCAAAATTCATCAACACCTGCGCCAGCTGCGCCCGAGTGGCGCCGGTGCGAGGCGAAATTTCCGTATAATTCATACCGGAAACGACGCCGTTATTCAGGCACCAATTGGCCGCCGAAACCGCATAAGCACTGACCTGTTTTTTATCCGCGTACGAGCTGAGGATATCCCGCTCATTTTCATCGGAATCATACCGCATCACCGTGGCAAAACGGTAAAACATGGCCATCATATCCTCACGACGCAACGGCTGATTCGGCCCGAAACGACCATCGCCGTAGCCAAACACGATCTCATTACGATAGCAAAACTCAACGCCGGTGAAATACCAGGTGCCTTTGGGGTTATCCGTAAAGGATGAATTTGAATAGGTTGCGCGACTGCCGCTGATGCGGTATAAAACCGTAGCAAGCATTGCCCGATTCACCGGGGTATGCGGCTCAAAAATACGGTTATCCACACCCAGCATATAATCTTTATCAAAAGCAAAGGCAATTGCCGCCTCATACCAGGCGCCGCTCTCAACGTCATAGAAAGACGTCTTAGCCGCCTGCGCCGGAAGCAAAGCGGAAATAACAATCATCAGCATCAGCAAAAAGCTGATTATTCTCTTTAAACTTCTTTTCAACGAAATATACTCCTAAAACAGAATATGGACATTGTAACATATTTGACTGTATTTGACAAGGTCGTCTTGACATTCTTCCATAAATTTACTATATTTATTTCAGTTCATTTGAAAGGATCAGCATTATGGAATATATTTTAGCCTCCGCCTCTCCAAGACGGAAAGAGCTACTGAAAAATTGCATCGACAACTTCACTGTATTACCATCCGGCGCGCAGGAGATCATTCCGTCCACCCTGCCGCAGGAACAGGCACCTGAATATCTGGCGCGTCTGAAAGCGGCAGATATTGCTGCCGAGCATCCGTCTGCCGTGGTCATTGGCGCCGACACCGGTGTTTTTATCGACGGAAAAATGTTAGGCAAGCCCAATGATGCCGATCATGCTCGCGCCATGCTGCGCACGCTGTCCGGCAGAACACACAAGGTCATCACCGGCTGCGCTGTTTTTGCGGGCGGCGCCGTTGAAAGCTTCAGTCAAACAACCGAAGTTACCTTCTATCCTCTGTCCGACGAGGAGATTGACGCCTATATTTCCACGGCGGAGCCTTTTGACAAAGCCGGCGCGTACGGCATTCAGAGCAAAGGGATGCTGTTGGTAGAGAAAATCAACGGCGATTATTTTAACGTGGTAGGTCTCCCGGTGGCAAGGCTGGCAAAAGCGATTCAACAAATCACGACAAAGAGCAAATAATTCTTGCATATTATATGAATATATAGTATAATATTTTTTATTACAAATCATAAAGGAGTTGGTTCCATTTATGGACCCCGCGCGAAGTACGACGAGCATAGTTTTATTTTGTTTACTGATTTTGGCAGGCGGTTATTTTGCAGGAGCGGAGATCGCCCTTGCTTCCGTTAATAAGATCCGCATTGCCGGACAAGTAGATGATGGCGATAAGAAGGCCAAGCGTGTTCAGTATATTCTGGACAATTTCAACAAGGCGCTGACCACGCTGCTTATTGGCAACAACATTGCCCACATCGGTTGTTCCGCCATTGCAACAACCATGACCTATCAGTTGCTGCAACAGCATACCGATTGGCCTTCCTGGATCCAGACCGTTTCCACCCTGCTGACCACAGTGATCGTATTCCAGTTTTCAGAAATGATCCCCAAATGCTTTGCCAAGGATTGTAACGAGGCCTTTGCAAAAAACATTGCAGGTTCGCTGATCTTTTTAATGAAGGTGCTTACACCCATCAGCTTTTTATTTACATTGTTGGGTGATCTGCTCAGCCGGCCGTTTCTTAAAAAAGCCACCGTCCAACCCACCGTTACGGAAGAAGAACTGCACGACATCATTGAAACGGTTGTGCAGGAGGGTGAAATTGACGAGGATACCGGCGATTTGATCCAGTCCGTTTTGGAATTTACCGATTCAGTGGTGCACGAAGTGTTTACCCCTATGAGCGATGTAACCACTATCTGCAACGATATGACGCCCGATCAGATCATTGCTGCCATTCGCGAGACCCCTTTTACCCGTCTCCCCGTCACCGACCCCAACGGTAAGGTGGTCGGTATTCTGCACATCCGCAATTATCTGCGCGCTTATCTTAAAGACGGCGCTCCCGAACTTCAGCCGCTGATCTCTGCGCCACACTTTGTTCAACAGGGTAAGGCGGTAGACGAGTTGCTGGAAAGTATGAGTCAGCACCGTGTTCATCTGGCGGTCGTTCTTGACAACAAAGGCAAGGCCTTGGGTATCATTACCATCGAGGATATTTTGGAAGAGCTGGTTGGCGAGATTTATGACGAGGAAGACATCAAGGGAGGTGTCGGCGTATGAATTACCTCCTGATTGTAATTTTCATTTGTTTTTCGGCCTATTTCAGCGCTTCGGAAATCGCCTACGCTTCCGCAAACGAGCGGCGGCTGAAGGCGGCAACGGAAGAAAAGAACAAGTTGCATCACCGTCTGGCGTTTCACATCTATCAAAACTATGAATGTGCCCTGGGTACTATTTTGGTTGGCAACAACCTGGTAAACATCGCCTCCTCCGCTGTATCCACCTTGATCGTGATCGGCTGGCTGGAAGGAACTAAATACGCTGCCTGGGCCTCTACCATTTCTACTATTGTAATGACCGTCATCGTACTGATTTTCGGTGAGACGTTGCCCAAAATCGTTGCAAAGCAGATTCCCAACGAATTCAGCACCCTGGTTTCAATTCCCCTGTACGTTATGATGATCATTACCCGTCCCATCGTATTGGTTTCGGAGGCTATCGTCCGCCTCTTTTCCCTCTTATGGAGAAAAGCGAAGAAAGAGGATGAGCCGAGCGTAACCGAGGACGATCTTGAAACCATTATTGAAACGGTTGAGGATGAAGGCGTTATTGATGAAAACAGCGCCGATTTGTTACAAAGTGCGCTGGATTTTGACGACGTGCTGGCCTATGAGGTCATTACACCCCGTGTGGACATGATCGCCATCGACGTTGATGACAGTGAAGAGGAGATCATGCAAACTCTCTACTCCTCCCCTTATTCCCGTATCCCCGTTTATGAGGATACCATTGATAATATCATTGGCATTCTCCATCTCAACTCCTGTTTAAAGGACGTCGTTGCCGGCGAAAAGCTGGATCTGCGTAATCGTCTGATGAGTGTATACTACATTCATAAAACCATGCCCTTAGATGACGTTTTAAAAGGCATGCGGCAGGAAAACCGTCATTTGGCCGTCGTCACCGATGAGTATGGCGGCGTGATGGGCATCTTGACCATGGAGGACGTACTGGAACAGCTGGTAGGCGATATCTGGGACGAAAGCGACGAGATCGTCGAGGAATGCAAGCAGATCAAAGAGAACGTTTACGAGGTTGTCGGCGATATGCGTATTATGGATTTCTTTGACGAAATCGAAAAAGACGAACGCAATTTTGATGATGACAACATCACCATGGGAGGTTGGATCGTCGAACTGTTGGGCAGATACCCCAAGGTCGGTGATACTGCTATCTACGAAAATCTGGAGCTAAAGGTACATAAAATGCGCAAACGACGCGTACAGTTCCTACAGATTACCGTTACCCCTCCCGTAGAAGAGGAAGAATAAATCAAAAAGCGAAGTGGTTGTTACCACTTCGCTTTTATTTTATTTTTTTCTGGTGCCGATCACTTTGATTTTTGTAACACGGTGCATTTCGATCTCCATAACCGTGATCTCAAAATCATCGTATACGAAGGTGGCACCTTCTTCGGGAACCTCTTCAAGTTGTTCCATCACCCAGCCGCCGACAGAAACGCTTTCCGTTTCGCTTTCTATGCCGAAGTATTCAAAGAACGCCTCAGCCTCAGCCGTGCCGTCCGCCGTATAGGTACGGTCGGCAATCTTTTTAAAGGGTACGATCACCTCATCGTGCTCGTCCCAAATCTCGCCCACCAATTCTTCCAGAATATCTTCCATCGTCACCAGTCCGTACGTGCCGCCGTATTCATCCACAACAATGGCAACGTGGGACTTGTTTTTTTGCAGTTTTTGCAGCAAATCGTCAATTTTACCGCCACGCTGTACAAACAATGCCGGTTTCATCAATTCTTCCAACGGTTTATCCGTCAGCTCGCCGTTTTCATACAAATCCTTTTGATGGATGACACCGACGATATTATCAATGCTTTCCTCGTAGACCGGCATTCTGGAAAATCGCATTTGCGTAAAGATCTTGGCAATTTCCCTTTTATCTGTATCCACCGAAACCGCTTCGATGTCCACGCGGTGGGTCAAAATATCCTCAGCCCGACGCTCGGTAAATTCAATAGCGTTTTTCAGCAGTACGCTTTCATTTTCATCAATGCTGCCATCCTGTTCAACCTCGTCTACAAACATCAATAGCTCTGCTTGCGACATTTTCGAGTCATCCTCGGTCTTGATAATTTTATTAACCAGTTTTTTCCAAAGACCAAACAGGAAATTCAGCGGTAAAAATACCCATTCAAAAAACTGAATGATGGGGCCCGAAAACATAGCGAACCGTTCGGGCATATCCTTAGCTATACTTTTAGGAGTGATCTCGCCAAAGATCAAAATCACTACGGTGATTACTACGGTCGACATCGTTGCGCCCATATCACCGTCTTTTAAAAGTTGTGTAAAAAACACCGTACCAATAGAAGCCACCAGAATATTTACAATATTATTACCAATCAAAATCGTCGAGATGAGCTTGTCATAAGCATCGCTCAATTTGACGGCCAGGGCGGCGCGAGGATTGCCCTCCTCCGCCAGAGTTTTCAGTTTTGTTTTGTTCAGCGAGGAAAACGCAGTTTCCGTTGCTGAAAAGTAGGCAGACATAATAACACACGCCAACATTATGATTATATATACAGTCATCGTTTTACTCCTCTATCGTTGTTTATATTGCAGTTAAAGTCCATATCCCTTCAGCTACGAATGCGATTTAAACGCAAAAAGGCATATCTGTAACCAAACATAGGTGACAGATATGCCATATATAAACAATACTTGGATCGAAAACAGTTTTCTTCGTCGCTACTGTCGCTGTCCATTTGTTTGCAATTTCTCCTTTTCAATATAATGCGGCATCATTATATCCTAAAAGCATCCTTTTGTCAAGTGTTTCTGAAAAATGTGCCCGGCAGCATCGGCTCCTGCTTGATCCGAGGCATTTTAAGGTCCTGCAGCAATACTGCGTTCCGCACCGCCTGCTCTCCGTATTGCAATCGAATACTATCCACCACACGGTCGATTTTATCCTGTCGCTCGGTCCCCTGCAAATCAGAAAACAGATCCAACTGTGTGGGATGCGTTTCATCCACCAGCGCAATGGCACGAACGCTGACCGCCCGCACCGTACTACGCCAATCGTACCGTTTACAAAATAACTTATATGCAAGTTTGGCAAGAGCAATGGCGCTTTGCTGCGGATAGGTAAACCGCGCCTGAAATTCCTGCACCGTCAATTCATGATTTTTAATACTTACCTGCACGCCTGAGGCGGACAACCTATTTTTCCGTAATTTTCGCGCAATTTCCTGACAAAGTTCCAGCATCAATCGCCATACCTGCCGTTGATCGGTCAGATCTCCGGTCGTGGTAATACCGTGTCCGATACTTTTGATGGGAGCGTAACTATCGTGATCCGTTACCCTGCTGTTTTCCAGTCCGTTGGCATAATCCCACAAAGCGCCGCCGTTTTTACCGAATTTGGCAACGAGAAATTCTCTGGGATACTGAGCCAGCTGACCGATCGTCAGCACGCCGATATTTTTAAGTTTTTTAAGGGTGGAACGGCCAACGCCCAACAATTGTTCCACCGGCAGATCCCAAATTCGCTCCCGAAAGTCCTCCCTGCGAATGACGGTGATCGCATCCGGTTTTTTCAGATCCGAGCCCAGCTTTGCAAATATTTTATTAAATGAAACGCCGATAGAGATGGTCAACCCCAATTCGCGTTTCACGGTCCGGCGAATCATTTCAGCGATTTCCTCTCCACTGCCGAACAGCGCCACCGATGCCGTCACGTCCAGCCAGCATTCATCCATACCAAACGGCTCGACCATATCCGTGAAACGATAGTAAATTTCCCTGGCGCGTTTGGAATAGCGGGCGTATTGATCAAAATGAGGATGCACTACGATCAGATCGGGACAACGCAACTTCGCCTCCCAAATCGCCTGTCCGGTTTTGACGCCTTTCAGCTTCGCCCGTTGATTTTTAGCCAACACGATTCCGTGCCGTTCGGCCGTATTGCCGCAAACGGCAACGTATTTGCTACGGATGGACGGATTAAGCTTACATTCCACCGAAGCATAAAAATTATTCATATCACAATGCAATATCACTCGTTCCATCCGCTTTCCTCCTTGACTTTTGCGTAATTCAATGATAAGATATATATGAAAGTTGTTTCGTCTTGTTTTTATTATACACGAAACAACCTGCGTTGTAAATAGTTTTTGCGAAATTTGTTTCGTATTGGAGGCTTTTTTATGAAATTCGGAGAAAAATTAAAGGTTCTGCGCATCCAAAATCATCTGACCCAAAGCGCGTTGGCGGACAAATTGGGGGTTTCCCTGCGCACCCTGCAAAATTATGAAACCTGTAAGATCTATCCCAAACAAACGGAAATTTACGGCCGCATTGCCAAATTATTCGGCGTCAGCACCGATTATCTTTTGGGAGACATTACCGCCGATACCGAGCTTCCGCCTCAGCAGGAGGCCGCCTATCAGGCCAAGGAGTTGATCGTGCGGGCCGGCAGCCTGTTTTCCGGCGGCGAATTAAGCCAAGAGGATATGGATAAGGTGCTGAGCGCTATCAATCAGCTGTACTGGGATGCCAAACGCAAAAATCAAAAGAAAGAAAAGAAGGACTGAAACGGTGTCGAAAGCATACAGTAAACAACAAGCAGAGCTTTTGATTCAGCGTTTACAAACTCGTGATCCCCTGCAGATCGCACGGGAGTTGGACATCGGAATCAAATATGCAGATCTGGGTTCCCTAAAAGGATTTTACAGCATCATGCTGGGCAATCCTTTTATTGTACTGAATGAAAGCCTCCATGAGACCGAGGCAAAAATCGTATTGGCCCATGAGCTGGGGCATCACATCCTGCACGCCCATCTGGCAAAACAAGATGGAGTACGAGAGACGGTTTTATACGACCTTTCCTCCCAGCCGGAGTATGAAGCAAACGTATTTGCCGCCCATCTTTTACTGGATGAAACACAGGTGCGACAATTGGCGGCCGATGGCACCACACGAACGCAAATGGCCGCCCTATTATCCGTTGAGCCGCCGTTAATCGATATTTTTTTGGAAACGCTGTAAGAAAAACGCTATGATATATTTTGAAATTTATTTGATCCTTATCAACGTTCTTGCCATCATTGTCTGGTGCGTAGATAAATACCGGGCCGCACACGGCAAGTGGCGCATTTCGGAACGAACGCTATTTCTGCTGGCATTGCTCGGTGGCAGCCCGGGCTGTCTTCTTGCCATGCACGCCATTCGCCACAAAACAAGACATTGGTATTTTGTACTGGGAATCCCCTTGATTTTGGTACTGCAAGCAGCTGTCATTATTTTTATTATTAAAAAAATCGTCTGAAGAGATTTCTTCAGACGATTTTTTCATCGTTCAATATAATGCTGTTGTTGCTGCAGGATCATATTTTTAACATCCTGAACGTATTGCTCGCCACCACGGCCTTGCGCCGGTGCAGTTGTACCGATTCCTTCATAAATCAGCGGCACACCTACCTGTTCCGCCTCAGCAAATAATGTATCATAATATTGCTGCACAAAGGAAGCGTCAAAGGTCGCGGCAATCTCTTTTCGTTCGTACAAGCCAACGGCGGGGGCACAGCTGAAATCTTTGTTCATCCCTCGCTGTTTCATCGTTACGGTCAACTGATAGTACTTCCCCTTTTCAACGGGAATATTGAGATCTTTAATATAAAAAAACGTGCTTTCTTTGATACTCTCAAGATAAGCCGAGCCGTCATCCTCATACACCGATCCTTCATCCAGCACGCCGGAGCCGGCAATCGACATAAACGGAATATCCACCGTTGTGTCGGTATCATATAATACCTTCAGTTCCTTACCATCCTGATCGCACTCGGCAAAATGCACCGTCCAGACACGCAGCTCACCGCCGCCATCCACATCAGGCGGTTTAACGCTGACGCCGATACGCGCAAACAACTGTTCATCCTCAATCTTAAAAACCTTGGTGGCGCGAGTCTGATACTGAATAGAGGAGAAATTTACGTCGCTACCCGTGATCTCCTCATAAGGCATCAGTTTTTCCGGTGTTATCAAATATGTTGACGGATACGTCAGATGCTCACAGCCCCGATCATCCGCACGGGTCTGCTCGGTAAAAAAGTCCATTTCCTGCGGATAGATGCAATAGGCAAAATTCGGATCATGAATCAAGGGGAAACCGTGGAATGCATCCTCGTCCTTTACATAAGGAGAAATCGCACCGACCGCAATCATATGTTCCGTATCGTGCTGACGAATCCCATCGCACATCGTTTGCAGCGCTTCCTCAAAAAAAGAAAGCGCTGTCCGCTCTTCTGCAGAGCCGGTACGCGGCAATCCGCTGAGAACGTATGCGCCGAAATAGGGCTGTGATGCCATTTTTTCGGCCAATTGTTTCCAAACGTCCACCACGCCGGTTTTGAAATCCGAATCATCATACCAAGCGTAATACGACTTGGGATATTCGGAAATATCGATCAACAAATACTTTTCTGCATCGTGACATTTTTGCATCACGTCATCGATCATCGTTTCCGCCTCATCCCGCAGTTTCCACGGAAGGGCGCTATCATCGATCAGCGCGCCGTTTAAATCCAAAGTGATACTGTTATACCGCTCTTCCTGTAACGTGTCGATAATGGCAGTTCGATCCGTCGTAACATCGGTAATCGTAAACCGTTTGGAAGCCAACCGAATCTCCTGCCCCGATGCATCCAGGATCTGCATTTTTGCGGCGTGCAGATACGGTACGTCCTTCAACTGCTTGTCCGCTTGGCGTTTCGGGGCGCAGGCCCCAAACAGTACGCAAATCATCGCCAAACAAATGATCGTTTTAATTTTTTTCATACGCCGTTCCTTTCTAAGCAAAAACGAGCGAGCCGATTAGGCTCGCCCATTTTAAAACATAAAACTCCTCTGCCTACGCCTCTGCCGTGCTTTCATACACGCGTTCATCCGGCATAGCATATCCGTGTTCGCGGGCAATTTTGGCAATATAATCATCGTCGATCCCATTGTCCAACATTTCCTGCAGTTCAGCATTGGTCTGTTCCTGCTCTGCAATTTTTTCCTGCAGCACGGTCAACTGTTGCTTTTTCTCATTGATACTCACCTGTATCTGTATAAAAGAAACGGCTACGTAGCAAACAAAGACCACAAACAGTATTCTAATGATAAAACTGCGAACACCGCCGCTCGCCACCTTTTTGGTTTTCTTCACTTTTTCCGCTTTCCGCGGCATCGTTTTTTCTCTGCGTGCCATACGTACCACTCCTTTCCTTAATTTTCGTTTTCATCCGTCGCGCCGGATATATGAATATTATAAAACATTTCTTTATAAAAATAAAGAGTTTTTTAGAAATTACATTAACTGTTTTACGAAAAAAAACGAAAAGCATCCGACAAAAACGGAAAATGGGCGCAAACAGCCATCCGAGCAAATGAAAAAGCCGCTCCAGCAGCCAAATGACCGCAAGATACAACCAGCGTCCGAGCAAACGGTGAAACAGAATTGCCGCGCCGAATTCAGTCAAGACATAAAACCATCTGAATTGTCCGTCCGTATGATTCAGGTAAAATCGAAAACTGAGTATCGCCACACAAAAAATAAACAAAAAATCGCAGAAAAAGCAGACGACTCCCGAGGAGCAAAATCGGCGTATGACGCGAATTCCCTCAAACAGCACTCCGATGGCGACGCCCAACAAAAATGACAGCCAAAGAGCCAAAAACTGCTGTTGCAGAGAAAGATACATTACTTAAAGAGTTTCCCCCAAAAGGAGGTATCCTTTGATTGCGCCTCTATATATTCCACCGCATCGATCTTCCCCGTCACGCTGACATCACCGCTGTCAACGTTGAGTGATTGAATATGTAATCCCCCACCCTTGACAAGCAATACGCCAAGCTCGGTGATCATTACCACGTGATTTTCGTCAAAGCTATCCACCTCGGCCGCACCACTGATTACCACCTTTTCTCTGTTCTTCAATATGACCTGATGCTTTTGCTTCATATCATCCATAACAAAAACCTCTGCTTTTCATAGTTTTATATATTCTATGAAGCAGAGGTCTTGAATATGCAGTTAGTCCACTACGCGATAAAGTGTATCCGCCTCTCCGGCGCCGATATGCTCGGCCAAGGCCAGCACTTCCACCCGTGTGCTCTTATTGTGAAACGTGATCTCGATGATATCGCCCACCTTCACACGGTAAGCAGGCTTAACCTCCCTGCCGTTGACGGTTACACGATCACCCTTACAGGCGTCCTGCGCCACGGTACGCCGTTTGATCAATCGGGCCACTTTTAAATATTTATCCAATCGCATATACAATCTCCTTTACGAGCCTAAAAGAAAGAAGGGACTGAAACTCAGTCCCTTCACGGATTTAACTTAGGCAATAAAATCCTTAAATGCTTTGCCGGCCTTGAAAGCGGGGCACTTGGAAGCGGGGATATCGATCTCCTCGTTGGTCTTGGGGTTTCTGCCCTTTCTGGCAGCCTTTTCTCTGACTTCGAAAGAACCAAAGCCAACCAACTGAACCTTTTCGCCGTTCTTCAGCGCGCCCTGGATTTCGTCCAGGATAGCAGCCAAAGCCTTGGCAGCGTCTTTCTGAGAAATTTCTGCTTTTGCAGCAACGGCTGCGACGAGTTCTGCTTTATTCATGAGTATTTCCTCCTTATTTTTACAAGACGAATATTAAAAATCGCCTCGCTTTTATATGCCTATATTATCCCAAAAATGAACGGATTTTGCAATACCTTTTTCAAAAAAAATTAAATATTTTCACTGTTTTGTGAGCAATTTGCACAAATATTCTCACAAAATTCTACATTTTGTACAAAAAGTGCCTGTTCGGCGTTGATATCCAAAGCAGCAGACAGCGAACAAATATCAAAAAGCAATTGTCCCAGTGCCGCACTCTGCGCCGCTTTGTCACCGCTTTCGACAGCGGCAGACAACGTTTCAGTCGCCGTTGCAACCTGCCCGACAGTAGCAAAAGAATCAATGATTCCATTTTTGTGCGCCTTGGCATTCAGCTTTTGCGCGCGCATCAATGCAGGCAATGCGGCGCTGACGGAAGAAACCACTTTTTGGGGTGTTCCGTATCCCTTTTCCTGTTTTTTCAGCGCTTCCCAATTGGAGAGCGCCTGATCGGGAGATTCAGCCGTGTAATTCTCGGCAAACAAATGGGGATGACGAAAGATCAGCTTTTTGCATAGCTCGGTCAATACGTCCTCCTTTGTAAACGTGCCGTTCTTTTCGGCGATCTTACAATGAAGCACCACCTGCAGCAGCACGTCACCCAATTCTTCCTGCATAATGGCAGTGTCGTTTTTATCAATGCCCTCCACAGCCTCGTAGGTTTCTTCGATAAAATTGTTACGGATCGACTGATGAGTCTGCGAGTTATCCCAAGGGCAGCCGTCAGGCGCGCACAAAATATCGACCAGCTCCACCAGATCCTCATAGCTATAACGTTCCTTCTTTTTCAAGATTTCTTTACTCATGGAGCCAACCCTTTCTTTCCAAAAACGCACTGATCTTGCTTCCGCCGGGGACCAGCGTAAGATCCTCAGCCTCCAATACCTTGAACAGCAGCACACAGATCACGTAAACGATCACAGCAGCACCCAAAGCGATCAGCACCCACAGATTGCTTTCTTTCCAGAGGCTCAATCCCCACCAAATGCCGTACGCCACGCCGCAGCAAATACCGGAGCAAAGCAACGGGCGCCACAAGATCGTACCCATCGGCATGGAAAATCCCATATACTTTTTAATATAGATACAGTTCAGCAGGAAGATCGCACCGTAGCACACAAAGGTACCCATCGGAGCGCCCATAATACCGATCTTTTCGACCATCACAAGGTTGATTACCAATTTTAAAACTGCGCCGATACCCATTGTAAACAACGTCAGTTTAACCTTACCGACGCTGTGCAGGAAGGTACTGGTCAACGAAACAAAGCTGACAAAGAAAATCGAAATAGCCAAAAAGCGCATAGTGGGAATACCGACTTCCCAATACTCACGCTTATACAGTAATTTCAAAATACCCTCACTCATGACTGACATACCAAGCGCACAGGGCATAGCAATCAAAGAGACTACCTTAGAGGCAGAACGCATATTCCGATACGCCTCCTCCTTGCGTCCCGAAACGAATGCAGAGGTCAAAAACGGTAACACCGCCGTACCCACCGTAATGGTAATGGTGGGCGGCAGATTAAATAAAGAGGAGGTCGCGCCGATATACGCGCCGTAAACGTCAATCGCCTCTTCAATGGACAGGCCGTGCATCTGCAGGCTGTATTTGACAAAAATCATATCCAGCGTGGAGGTGACGCTCATTACCGCGGAGCTGAGAGAGATAGGAATAGCCAGCGTGATAATCGTATTAATAATAGAGCGAGACGGCTGGGAAGGCAACGCCATCGGATCAAATTTACCGAAATCTTTCTCCCGTAAGAAGCGAATCACCATAAAAAGCGATGCGGCAAAAGAGCCGAAGGTTACGCCCAAAATACCGCCGCAGGCCAGAACGATATAATTCTCACCATAGCCCATAGCAACCAAAATCAGGAGAATAACGATGCCGAATAGTTTGAACGCCGACTCGATCACCTGAAAATAAGCGCTGGGCGTCATACATTTATAGCCCTGAAAATAGCCCTTGATAACTGACGAAACGGAAACGAAGAATATAGATGGCGCGATGACGGCAATACAATAGTTTACCGTCGTACCGTTTTGCAACAAGCTGGACAACGGTTTGACAAAGATCATCATCAAAGCCGCCAACACCAGACCAATGGCACCAAAGATCCACAGGGCATTCTTTAAAATCCGACGTGGCTCGTTAGTGCGGCCCTTAGCAACCGCCTCACTAACCATTTTAGCGATGGCCACGGGAACGCCCGCCGTTGAAAGAACGAACAGCAAAGCGTAGATCTGATACCCGTCATTATAATAGCTGGCACCGGTCGTACCCACCAAATTATTCAGCGGGATCTTATAGATCGCACCGATCACCTTGCTGAGCGCATTGGCGATGGTCAGGATCAGCGCACCACTAAGAAAATTGCGTTGTGCTTTTGACATTTTTTGAAGTTCCTTTCACGTAAAAAGCATCCCTGGGGATGCTTTTACAGCTTATTGAGCCAGTTTTGCACCGCAAGCAGCGCAAAAGGCGTTGTTCTTGGAATTGGAATGATTGCACTCGGGACAAATCACCTCTTTTTTGATTTCAGCCCGTTGCCCCTTGGCCTTTTCAATCTGAATTTCCAGTTCCTCAACCTGGGAGAGCAGTAACGACAAATACTCCTCATCCGGTTGCTCATTATGCTGAGCATCCACGGTATAGCGACCGATCTTAATCAGCACTTCCTTGAGTTTATTCTCCAAGGCGGCCAGATTATAGCTTACCTTGGTAAAGTCGTAAACATCCGTAGCGGTATCGGCAATTGCCTTACCAGCCTTTTGCGTAGTACGAACGATATCATCAAAAATTGCCACTTTAATCTCTCCTTTTAACATTTTATTACAAATATAGTATAACAGCAAACCCCAATGAATACAACCTTTTTTTCAATTTCTAATGGTTTTTTCACTTGATTATTTTGGAAAAAAAGAGTATAATTGTTGTAGAAATAGGAGGAGAAAGCAAATGTATGCCATCGGCGATAAAATTGTATACCCCATGCATGGCACGGGTTATATAGAAAATATTGAAAGCAGGGAAATCAGCGGCAAAACCGCAGATTATTACACCATCCACATAATCAATGGCAACATCAAGCTTTGTCTGCCCGTTGAAAACAAAGCAGAAATACAACTGCGACCCATCACTGAAAAAGAAGAAGCATTACGTGTTCTGCACGAGTTTGAATGCTGCAATATCGACCAAAATCTCACCTGGACCAAGCGGTATCAGATCAATATGGAACGCTTGAAAAAAGGTGATCTTGACAACGTGGCTCAGGTCGTCAGAGAGCTGATGATCCGGGATGCCACCAACGGCCTTTCCACCGGTGACAGAAAAATGCTGATCTTGTCCCGCGGAATTTTAGTTACTGAAATGGCAATGGTGCTTGAATTAGACGAAGCGACCCTGGCTGACCGTTTGAGTGAAGTGATCCATAGTAAAATCGTGAAATAATACCAAATACAGAAAAGGGCCTCCTTTTCTGTATTTGTTTTTCGGAGGAAAATATGAACGACCGTACCGCCGCCCTGATCGTAGCTGCCGGCTCGTCCCAACGGATGAAAAAGGTCTGCAAGGACAAATTATTACTGGAAATAAAGGGCATTCCGGTTTTGGCGCGCACCCTGATCCAATATCAGGTCGCCGACAGCATTGATGATATTTACGTAGTCACCCGTCCGGAGTTGCGCGAAACTGTGGCTACACTTGCAACACAGTACGGAATTGATAAATTCCGCGATTGTGCTCTCGGCGGCCGGACACGGCAGCATTCCGTGCAAAACGGTTTGCAATTATGCAAAAACGCAAGTATCGTAGCCATTGCGGACGGCGCCCGTCCCTTTACCAAGCCGCAACACATCGATCAGACCGTTACGGCGGCAAAGCAGCATGGCGGCGCCATATTATGCGTTCCCGTGAAGGACACGGTCAAGCAGCTCTCCCCCGACGGATTTATCCGACACACACCTCCAAGAGCACAGTTGTTATTGGCCCAGACGCCGCAGGCGTTTTCTTTACAAGCATTTACAGAATATATGGAACGTAGTATTCAAGACGGGCACGACGTTACCGACGACGCATCTATTTTCGAATTATACAACCAAAGGGTACAACCCGTTATCGGCGATTACGACAACATCAAGATCACCACGGAGGAAGATATTTTACAGGCGGAGACGATTGCCGGAAAGGAAAGCGTATGAGAATCGGACACGGATACGACGTACACAAATTGGTGGAAGGAAGAGCTTTGATCCTGTGCGGAGAAACAATCCCCTATGAAAAAGGTCTACTCGGCCATTCCGATGCAGACGTTGCGCTGCACGCCCTGATGGATGCTATGCTGGGCGCATTGGCATTGGGGGATATCGGCGCGCATTTCCCTGATACCGATCCCACCTATAAGGGATGCGACAGCAGAAAGCTGTTACAGCACGTAGCCGCACTTTGCAGACAAAAGGGATACGTCCTTGGAAATGCTGACGTTACCATCATTGCGCAGCAGCCCAAACTGAAAGATCACATTCCCGCCATGCGACAAAATATCGCAACCGCATTGGGCGTATCGATCGATCAGATCAGCGTCAAGGCAACCACTGAAGAAAAGCTGGGTTTCACCGGCAACGGCGAGGGCATCTCCGCCCACAGCGTATGCCTGTTGATGCAACAAAAATAAAAGCGGTCAAATGACCGCTTTTTATTTACCGAATTTCGCTTTTATAAAGTTCAATGGCTTGTTTGATATTCCAATCGGCGCGTTCCAGCAGAACCGTTGCACTTTGTTCATCAAGGCCGGTGATCTCGCCTACGATTCGAATCACACGCCCTTCCAGTTTAATATTGGAAGGACGCAGATTGATCATCATATTTTCGTACACATAGCCGTTTTGGATCATGGAAACCGTAGAAAGCATATTCAGCACCAGTTTCTGTGCTGTTCCGGCCTTCAGACGGGTGGAGCCGGTGATTACCTCGGCGCCGGTATCCGTCACGATAGGAAATTGACTTTGCGTGGCAAGCAAACTGCCCTTGTTAGAGGTTACCCCCACGGTCACACAGCCGATTTCTGCGGCATGGGCAAGCGCCTTCAGCACAAAAGCGGCACCGCCGGCGGCGGAAATACCAACGACCACGTCCTTTTGACACAATTGATATTTTTTCAGTTCCGCCACAGCGGCCAGAGGATCATCCTCATTGCCCTCCCCTGCATGATGCAGCGCTTCATAACCGCCGGCAATAATACCCACAAACTGCTCCGACGACACGCCAAAGGTGGGTGGACATTCCGCCGCATCCAGCACGCCCAGACGACCTGAAGTACCGGCGCCTACGTAAAACACTCTACCGCCATTTGCAATAGCGGCGCTGACGGCATCACAAGCGGCAGCGATCTGCGGCAAGGCCGCCTCTACCGCACGCACGGCATTAAAATTTTCTTCATTCATCAGGCGCACCTGCGATAAGGTGTCCATCGTATCAATATGAGTGGTTTTAGGATTTCTCATTTCTGTTGTAAGCATTTTGATCACTCTCCGCTGATTTGTTTTTGATAATCTGTTTTAAAGTTTTGCATAAATTCCGTAGGGATATCACCGCACATTTTGCGGCACAAAACACAGGCGCCGTAGATCTGCGGTAACTCAGGCACCACGATCTCCATTTCCTTATTCAGGTGCCGACGCAGTAAAGACAGCACCGTCTCGCGAAAATGAAGCACGCCGCCGGAAATGACAAGCGTATCCGTATTTTTTCCACACGCTGCAGCAAAATTGATTTTACCGGCAAGTTCGGCAAAATTGCTGTCCAGAATCTCACTTGCCAGAGCATCTCCTGCGTCATAAGCCTCAAACACGACACCCGCAAAGGATGCAATATATGAGGTGCCGCGCGAATAAATAAAATTGATACTGTCCCATACGGTACTGCCCAGGCGTTTTTCCATCATTTCAGTAATGAGCGTTTCTCTGCCAAAGCCGTCGCGCTGTGCCAGAGCAGCAGTAAACGCATCCCGGCCAATGTCATAACCGCTCCCCTTATGATCGAACAGATAGCCCCAACCACCGATACGGCGCACGTTTTTATCTTGGATGGCGCAAACAATCGATCCGGTGCCGCAAATGGCGGTAACACATTCGTCTTCGCGATGAGCGCTGGCAGCCACATTCAGGATATCACCGCCGCTTCCGACAGTGATATCGGGATAGGTCTTTTGTAAAAACGACAAAATCATCGGTCCGTTATTGCCGGAAATATATCCAGCCAGCCCGCAATAAATTGCCTTGACCGTATGATTATTCATCAATCGATCAATCCCCGTCCGTAAGGTTTGACAGCACTTTTCCATGCCGCAAACGTTGGGGTTGCTTCCATCCAGCAATATCCGCTGTCGAATGTTGCCATTCTCTTCAAAGAGCACAAATTCGGTTTTGGTGCCACCACCGTCAATGCCGATCAGCAGTTCTTCCTCCATCTGCGGCGCCCCAAGCAAAGCATCCACACTGACGTCAAAAATTTTTGCCAAGGCGCACAGATTATCAAGGTCCGGCACACTACTCCCCTTTTCCCATTTCGAGACCGATTGTGTGCTGACCAACAGTCGCTCTGCCAGCTCCCATTGTTTCATCCCGGCAGCCAGACGAAATTGTTTGATGTTTTCTGCAAGATAGTACGTATGACTCAAAAGCCTCACCTCTTTTGACCTCATTATAACACCGTTGGTTGATATTTTCAATGTATTTTCCTATATGCATTATTGTATTTTCAACCAGCGGTTGATTTTTAAATACAAAAAGGGATGCCATGGCATCCCTTTTGATTATTTTTGGTAATAGATTTCTCCATCGATCACCGTATACTTTAAATCATAACTTTCGTCCAGGAAAATCAGATCGGCATCGTAACCAACCTCGACCCTACCTTTGTTTACGCCCAGCAAGGTTGCCGGCGTCTGTGTGGCCATTTTAAAAGCATCTGCTTCGGGAATGCCGAATTCAATCGCTTTTTTAACACAATCCAGCAAAAAGGCGGAACTACCGGCCAGGGTGCCGTCGAGCAGGCGACATTCGTTATTTTTCAAAATAACATCCAAACCGCCGGAGGTATATTTACCGTCGGGCAGACCCGCCGTTTGAACGGAGTCACTGATCAGCACCACCCGATCGGGGCCAAATGCGCGGTACAGCGCCCAAACAGCGCCCCGTTGTACGTGTAATCCGTCGCAAATCAGCTGCGCATAAATATTTCTCTCTACCGCAGCGCCGATCACGCCGGGAGCGCGATGCAGCATAGGCGGCATGGCATTAAAAGTATGGGTCAGGCAATTGGCGCCGGCATCAATGGCGCGAATCGCGGCGTCATAATCGGCCTCGGTGTGACCCATTGCCACAATTGCCTTACAATTTTTAATGAATTCCAAAGCGCCGTCCACTTCAGGCGCCACCGTAACCATTTTGATATTCGGCAATTTTTCAAATTCCTCCAAATCGGGTTTACGGATAAATTTGGGATCCTGCGCGCCCTTATACTTTTCGGCAATGTACGGACCTTCCGCATGGAAGCCGAGCACGTGAGCGCCTTTAATTTTGGTAATATCACGGTTGACGGCATCATAAATGGTTTCCATCGCTACGGTGGCGGTGGTGGGCAACCAAGAAGTGGTGCCGTGACGCGCTTCATAATCGGACAATTCATCAATGCGGCCGCTGTTGGCCTCAATATCCATACAGCCGTGGGCGTGCACGTCGATCATACCGGGAAAAACACGCAATCCCTGCATATCCGTACCGGGAGCATCCGTTCTTTCCAGTGAAAGGATCTTTCCCTTCTCTACGGTAATATCTGTTATAACGCCATTTAAAGACACATTTTTAAAAATCATTTTGTCTTCCTCCGTACACTTTGTTATTTATATTGTAACACAGTAAAAAAAGAGATGCAATTATTTTGCATCTCTTTTTAAATTCCTTTTCAGGATTTAATGATCACATTGCCAGCAAAGGCGGTCAATAATTTGATACAGCTTTCCACATCCTTGCGGGAAACCGTCTCAACAGGAGTGTGGATATAGCGGCACGGAATGCTTACGCCACCCACAAGAGCAGCGCTACCGTTGCGTTGCAGAGCGCCGATGTCTGTGCCACCGAAATCCAGCACGTCACGCTGTACGGGAATGTGGTAATATTCCGCAACGCTTTCCAGCTTATCCACCACCGCCTTACTGCAAATGGCGCTGTTATCACGCAATTTGATAGCCGCGCCTTTACCGAGAGCGGTCGTACCGCTTTTAGCACCGGGTGTATCTGAAGCCACCGTAACGTCCACCGCAATGCAGATATCCGGACGAATGCTGTTGCCGCTGACACCGGCGCCACGCAGGCCAACCTCCTCTTGCGAGGTAAATACAAAATAAACGTCATGAGCCGTTGCATTCAGTTTTTTAATCGTTTCCAGCAACACCAGACAACCGATCTGGTTATCCAGTGTAGGGGCTGTGATCAAATCACCGCAGGTACTGACGGAACCGGTAAAACGAGCCGTCATGCCCACCGAAACACGTTCCAATGCCTGCGCCTTATTGGCGGCGCCAATGTCAACAAAGCAGTCGGAGAATTTGGCATCCTTGCCGTCACCGGAGCAAAAGAGCACGCCGGTGATACCGTTTTCAAACACTACTGTCCGTCCAATGGCGCGCGCCACGTCAACGCCGCCTACCGGCGCGACCTTCCAAAATCCTTTGTCGTCTGCCGCCGTAGCGATCACGCCGATGGTATCCATATGAGCTGTGATCATAATTTTGTGACCGTCGCCCTTTTTATGAGCGATTAGATTTCCCATCGGATCGGTCTGCACCTTGTCTACAAATGGTAAGAGTTGATCGGTCAAATAATCCCGCAAGGCGGTCTCCGCGCCGGAAACAGAACCAATGGAAATGATTTTTTCAAGTGTATTGATCATTTTATTTACCTCACTTTAATTCTCGAATAATGGCGGCGGCCAGTTGTTTCATTGCCTTCATATCCTGCTCAGAGGCCATACTGACAGGGCCGTGAATATAACGGCAGGGCAAGCTAATGGCCAGCACGTGACAACCGGTACCCATTTTTTGAATGCGACCGGCCTCGTTCCCGCCGGCAACCGCCTGCTTGAGTTGGTACGGTATTCCCTCCCGTTCAGCCACCTTGCGCGCAAGGTTTAAAAACTTTCGGTCATAAATTGCGCCATTATCCATAAAGGAAAGCACCGGGCCCTTACCGACAGCGCATACCTGATCCACCTCATCGGTCTCACCAATGTCGGAGGCAGTCGTTCCCTCCAACACAATAGCATAACGTGGCTTTACAGCCCCTGTCGCCGCCATTGCGCCAAAACAACCGATTTCCTCACGGGTCGTAAATACGGCAGTAAAGTTTCCGTCGGACACCTCCTCCAGCAGATCGCACAAAACCGTACAACCCACGCGGTCGTCCAACGCCTTGGCGCGAATCAAGTTCCCAAGCTGTTCGGTAGTAGCCGCAAAGGTAACGATATCACCAACAGAAACGTGCCTTTCAGCCTGTTCCCGATCTTTGGCGCCGATATCAATAAACAAATCACGCATTTCGGTAATTTGCTTTCTTTGTTTTTTGGTTTGCAGATGAATGGCAAGCGAACCGATGACACCACAGATCTGCTTATTTCCAACCAGCACTGCTTTGCCGGGCAAAATACGCTCGTCAATACCGCCAATGCTTTGGAATTTAAGATAACCGTCCTTGGTAATGTGAGTAACGGTAAAACCGACCTCATCCATGTGCGCCGTGATCATCAGCTTGATATCATTAGAAAAGTACGCCTTACTATGGGCGTACAGATTGCCGATACGGTCCACCGTATATTCCACCTGACCGTCCAGGCGGGCGGCAATGGTCCGACGGACGTTTTGCTCGTTGCCGGAAACGCCGTCAAGCTCGGTAAGCTGTTTTAAAAACGGATTCATATCAGCCACGCTCCTTTCCGAGATAAGCCATCAATAAAGCGCGCACGCTGACCAGATCCTCCAGCGAGATCACCTCTTGCGGCGTGTGCATATAGCGCAGAGGAATACTGAGTAACGCCGTGGGCACACCGCCGCACAAAGGCACGATCGCATCGGCATTTGTGTAAGTGTTGCCACCCATTGCTTCCCGCTGATAAGGAATTTTACGGTCACGGGCCAACGCCAACAACTGTCCGGTGATCCCCCTGTCCAGCACCGGAGAGATGCCGATCATCACGCCCTTGCCCAATTCGCCGCAATCTTCACTGCGGGCAGCGGGCATATCCGCATGAGAAACATCCAAAACAATGGCCTCATCCGGCACAACATCCAGCGCTGCTGCCACGGCGCCAAAGCCGCTGAATTCTTCGCCACTGCTGAGCACGACACAAACATCCATATCCGTTTCCTCGTTTTTCAGCATATCCAGCAAAGACAACAAAACAGCGCAACCGGCACGATCGTCCAAAGAGCGTCCCGTCACACAATGATTGAGCATATCGCCCACGTAGCAATCCATGGCGATCTTGTCGCCGACACGAATCACCTTTTTGGCCTGCTCTGCCGAAAGACCCACGTCAACGGTCATATTTTCAACCTTGACAGGTTTTTCCCGTTCCTCATCCGACAGCAAATGCGGTGGCTTGGCCGAAACGACCCCACGCACAGCCTGCTTGCCCAAAATGATCACCGAGGCGCCGGGCAGAATTTTGGGATCCACCCCTGCATGATCACAAAAATGTACAAATCCATTATCATCAATTTTCGTTACCATCAAACCGATCTGATCCAGATGGGCATCCAGCATCAGCTTTTTTGCATTTGGATTTGCACTCTTTTTCAGGGCAACAATACTGCCGCAAGGAAGCTGCCGCACTTGATCGCAAAACGGACGCAACTGTTCGACCAGACCACGGGCGTGTCGCTCGTCTCCGGTAACGGCAGAAATGTTGCACAAATTTTTCAAAATGGTTTTCATTCGCTGCATTTTTCTTTCAGTTCCTTTACACAGTTAATAAAATATTCTCCGCGGACCTCAAAGTTTTTAAAATGATCAAAGCTGGCGCAGGAGGGAGACAAAATCACAACGTCCCCCGGCTCTGCCTTAGCATAGGCGCATTCCACCGCCTGCCGATAATCCTCGAATTCGTAAATGGGCAGATCGGCGGCATCGTATTGACTTCCCTGCTCGACCGCCGCACGGATCTTTGCGGCGGTGTGACCGCTGAGATACAGCGCCTTTACATATTGCGGCAACACCTGCCCCATTTCGTCAAAGGGAATCAGTTTATCATATCCACCGGCCAGCAAATGCACCTTTTGATCAAAGGCACGGATACTGGCAAGGGTGCGGGTAGGAGAAGATGCGATCGAGTCGTTATAAAACCGAACGCCGCTTACCTCTCTGACAAATTCGATCCGATGTTTTACGCCGCCGAAGTTACGGGCAACCTGCAAGATATCCTCATCGGACACCATTTCCCGCACGGCGGCAATGGCGGCCATATAATTTTCAACGTTATGATTGCCGGGCAAGGCGATATCCTCCCGACAAAGCAAGACTCGCTCGGGCGACGTTGTGGCGTCGATCACCTGACCATCACGATAGTAAATGCCGCCGTTCTGTTCGTTCTTGAAGCTAAAAAAGCGCACGTTTGCGGTGCTTTCTTCTGCAAAAGGACGAGTTATATCATTGTCGTAATTCAAGACCAGCAGGTCATTTTTGCCCTGATAGCGGTAAATATTTTGTTTGGCCTCCACGTATTCTTCCATACCCTTATGCATATCCAGATGATTGGGAGCCAGATTCGTCATTACCGCCACAGTCGGCGAGCGACGCATAGTATGCAACTGAAAACTGGACAATTCCACCACCGCCACGTCGTCACGTCCGATAGTTTCGATTTCCGGCAGCAAGGGTTTACCAATATTGCCGCCCAGATGTACTGTATATCCCGCGGTCTTGAGCATTTCGGAAATCAGCGTAGTGGTAGTGGTTTTGCCGTCCGAACCGGTAACCGCAATGATCTTGCAGGGGCAAAGGTCAAAAAACACTTCCATTTCGCTGGTCAACACACTGCCCCGCGCCACGGCGGCGGCTAACTGCGGCAGATCAAAACGCATACCAGGTGTTTTAAAAATCACGTCGCCCGTAAGATGCTCCAAATAGTCCTCGCCAAGCTGCAAAGCAACGCCCAGCTGTTTCAGATGCTCGGCCTCGGCGCCCAAGGCCACCTCGTCCCGACGGTCACAGGCGGTGACGGAAATGCCTTTCTTTACCAGCATTTCAATCAAGGGCAAATGAGAAACACCGATTCCCAGCACCGTAACCGATTTATTTTGTAAAGATTTAAAATAATCATTGATTTTTTGTAAATACATATTTCCACTCCTTTACATTTTATATTATAGTAAAAGAAAAACGATTTATCAATATCATTTTAGGATTTACTTTTGGAAAAAAATATGCTAAACTAACCTTGTGAGTAAACCAGACGGTCGCGCAGAGCAATCTGTGAGGAAAGTCCGAGCATCACAGGACAGGATAGTGGGTAACACCCACCGAGGGCGACCTTAGGGATAGTGCAACAGAGATATACCGCCTGTTTTTACAGGTAAGGGTGGAAAGGCGAGGTAAGAGCTCACCACGCTCTATGGTGACATAGAGGGTCTGTAAACCCTATTCGATGCAACACCAGCAGAAGCAATGGGTCGGTCCGGCCGGCTTCGAAAGGTGGCTGGAGATGTGTGGCAACATACATTCGAGATAGATGACCGCCAAATACAGAACTCGGCTTACGGTTTGCTCACCACATAAAACAAAATGCGCGCACAAGCAACTGCTTTGTGCGCGCATTTTATTTTATTAATAGATTGCGGCAACTACAATGCCAATCTTTTGATCCGCACGAAGCTCACCACTTAAAGCCCTTATTTGTAAGTTTTGGAATAATTCATCATAATCGTGGCAACCTCTGCCCTGGAGGCGCTACCTTTGGGACGGAAACGGTAAGAAGAGCCCACCTTTTCACCGGTAACCAATCCCCCTTGTTGGCAGGCGCGCACAGCATCGCTCGCCCAAGCGGAGATCCGGTCGGCATCGCTGAAGGTAATGACCTTATAGAACTGCTTGATACGAATGCCGGCATAATTACTGTAACGGAGCATCATTGCGCAAATCTGTTCACGAGTGATGTTGGCATTAGGCTCGAACTTTCTTTTGGAAGTACCCGCTACGATTTCATTTTCATAGGCCCATTTCACGTAGCCGGTATAATACTGATTTTTCTTAACATCAATAAAGGCCGTTGTCACCTTGTGGTTGACCGATTGTCCGTGCAGGCGTCCCAGCACCGTCACAAACATAGCACGAGTCATATTCTTGGTGGGACCGAAGGTGGTGGCGGAAGTGCCGCTGAACAGTTTTTTATCTACACAGTAATGAATGGCGCCGTTTTTATGGTACCAATCCGTTTTAAGAACGTCGGTAAATTTTTCGCAGACGTTTGTGAATCTAAAGTTCATTTGCTCGGACACGGCATATTTATGAGCAGCACTACCTTTTTCACAATAAATTGTCAAACCGATTCTATATGGATCATCATGGAATTTCGGATCCGCAACATGTCCACAACCACCGCAGTGACCGGGGAAGTAGGTGCCCCAATATCCTAAGGCGTGCTCGCCAATTTTGGTAACACCCGCCGGAATAGTGATTTTCTTCAAATTGTTGCAACCAACAAAAGCGTGACTGCCAATTTCCTTTAGATTTTTTGAGAGAATGACTTCCTCCAATTCGTTATTGTCCGCAAAAGCGCACCATCCAATTTTAGTTACGCTGTTGGGAATAGTGATTTTTTTAAAGGTGTTTTCAGCAAAAGCAGCCTCACCAATCTCCAGCAAGCCATCCGGCAAAGTAATACTGATATACTCCGGCCAAACGGCAAAATTCTCTCTACCGATCCGAGTAATTCCCTTGGACACGACAACTGTATTCACATTGTCGCTGTATGGAATCCACGGCGGATTATCAAATGGTGTTTGCGCCGGAGCAGTGTAATCGTAAATTGCACCTTTCCCCGTAATGGTCAACACGTTTCCACTGATAGACCAATAGGCATTGTCACCGCATTTACCGCCGACGGCAGATACAGAAAAACCGCTGAATAGACCGGTGAGAATCATTACGGCCATCAACATTGCAATTATACGTTTTTTCATAGTTCCATCTCCTTTTCACTTAATAGCATCATTATAACACCAAATAGGCAAAATGTAAACACTATTCACTATATACATAAATTATATCACATTATTGGCAAAGTGTCCTATGCTGAGAGCATAATTTGTTATAATATCAAAGTAAATTCCCGATTTGATCTATACGCAAATTCATCAAAATAATTAATAAGCGCTATGACAAAATGCCATAGCGCTCAAAAGTATGATATCAATCAAATAATTCCTTTAATGATCAAAATGATCAGCACGCAGGTAATCAAAATCAGAAGCGCAACAATTGCAAACCAAACGGAATTCTTGCGTTTCTCCCCTGCTCCATCCATTGCGGGCAGCAAGCGTGCGCGGCGCAGGGCGCCAACAACCGGTTTATACAGCAAAAAGGTAAACGTTGCATTGATACCACCCTTCAGCAGGTTGAAGGGCAGAAATACCGGCAGGAGCATATTGACAATCGCTTCTCTCGGTACGCCCATATAGAGAGGGGTGATCAGCCAATTCCACAATACCATCACGACCGACATTGCGGCCACGCCGCAAACAAGGCCGATTACCGCACCGGACAATGAACGTCGCTTTTTATAAATCAAAGCGGTCGTGCAAGCAAAAGCGCAGGTGGAAAGAACGTTCATAATGCAACCAATGGGACCGGTTGCGCTGATGGTAACCATTTCCAGCAACGCAACCACCACAGACACCATCACGGGCATAATTGGGCCAAACATCAATCCACCCAGCGCGATCACAATATCCTTCGGATCGTAGGACAAAAACGGAGCCGCAGGAAAGATGGAAAAGCCGGGCAATAAGGTCAACGCATAGGAAATGGCAATCAGCACCGCACCATAAGTAATAAAGCGAACGGCGGCTTTTTTTTGCGCCACACGGGATTGCGGTGCCGTTTCATTTTGCAGTAAAGTTTCTTTTTTCATAAGTCAGCCTTTCTGTCGCTCTTTTGGAAAAAGAAAAATCCCAAAAGTCAACTCTTTTGGGATGGGTAAAAACAAAGCCCCAAGGCGCCAATGGCACCTTGGGGCATATTTGTTTTACAACGAAACATTCTTTTTATCATCCGGACTATACCGTCGGTGCAGGAATCTCACCTGCTCAGCTTACGCTCGCGGACTGTACCGCCGGTAGGGAGTTACACCCTGCCCCAAAAGAATCGTTTATTGTGTTTTAATTACTCTTCGATTTCGGAAACAACGCCGGAACCAACAGTTCTACCACCCTCACGGATAGCGAAACGCAGACCCTTCTCGATAGCGATGGGGGTGATCAGTTCAACGGAGATGGTAACGTTATCGCCAGGCTTACACATATCTACGCCTTCGGGCAGAGTGATAACGCCGGTAACGTCAGTGGTTCTGAAATAGAACTGGGGACGATAGTTGGAGAAGAAGGGGCTATGACGGCCGCCCTCTTCCTTGCTCAGAACGTAAACTTCACCCTTGAACTTGGTGTGGGGGTTTACAGAGCCGGGCTTACAGAGAACCTGACCTCTTTCGATCTCGTCACGAGTAACACCACGGAGCAGAGCACCGATGTTGTCACCGGCTTCGGCCTTGTCCAGAATCTTTCTGAACATTTCCATGCTGGTGCAAACGGTCTTCTTGCGCTCTTCGGTCAGACCGATGATCTCAACTTCTTCGTTGGTGTTCAGAGTACCACGCTCAACTCTACCGGTGGCAACAGTACCACGGCCGGAGATGGTCATAACGTCCTCAACGGGCATCAGGAAGGGCAGGTCAGCCTTACGATCGGGAGTGGGAATGTAAGAGTCAACAGCATCCATCAGCTCTTTGATGCAAGCATACTCGGGAGCGTTGGGATCAGTGGAAGTGCTGTCCAAAGCAACCTTAGCGGAACCCTGGATAACAGGAGCGTTGTCGCCATCGAAATCATAGTTGCTCAGAGCTTCTCTGATTTCCATTTCAACGAGCTCGAGCAGTTCGGGATCGTCAACGTCATCACACTTGTTCATGAAAACAACGATTGCAGGTACACCAACCTGACGGGCAAGCAGCAAGTGCTCGTTGGTCTGAGCCATAACACCGTCGGTAGCAGCGATAACCAGAATACCACCGTCCATCTGAGCAGCACCGGTGATCATGTTCTTAACGTAGTCAGCATGTCCGGGGCAGTCAACGTGAGCATAGTGACGGTTTGCAGTCTCATACTCAACGTGAGCGGTATTAATGGTAATACCTCTTTCTCTCTCTTCGGGAGCCTTATCGATGTTTGCATAATCTTCGAAAGCGGCCTGACCCAGGAAGGACAGATACTTGGTGATAGCAGCAGTGGTGGTGGTCTTACCATGGTCAACGTGACCGATGGTACCAATGTTTACGTGGGGCTTAGTTCTTTCAAATTTAGCTTTTGCCATTGTTGAATTCCTCCTTAAAAGGTTTTTTAATGTTGATAAAGTTATTCTAATATAAAATTAAAATATAATCAAGTGTTTTTTGAAAATAAATTAGTTTTTAGCACGACCGGCAATAATTTTCTCTGCAATGCTCTTGGGCACTTCGAGGAAAGAATGCGGCTGCATGGAATAGTTACCACGGCCCTGGGTCTTGGAACGCAGGTCGGTAGCATAACCAAACATCTCGCTCAGAGGAACGAGAGCTGCAATGTGCTGGGCACCGGGAATGGCCTCCATACCCTGGATCTGACCACGGCGGGAGTTCAGGTCGCCCATAACGTCGCCCATGTATTCCTCAGGTACGACAACGTCTACCTGCATAATGGGCTCCTGCAGAACGGGATCAGCCTTACGCATAGCTTCTTTAATAGCCATACTACCGGCGATCTTAAATGCCATTTCGGAAGAGTCAACCTCATGGTAAGAACCGTCATACAGTTCGACCTTCAGGTCAACAACCTCATAGCCGGCCAGTACACCGGACTGCATAGCGCCCTGGATACCGGCATCAACTGCAGGGATATACTCCTTGGGAACTGCACCACCGACAACGGAGTTGATAAACTCGTAACCAGCGCCGCTTTCGTTGGGAGTAACACGAATCTTAACGTGACCGTACTGACCCTTACCGCCGGACTGACGAGCATATTTCATATCCACGTCAGCATTCTTGCGGATGGTCTCTTTGTAAGATACCTGAGGTGCGCCAACATTGGCCTCAACCTTAAATTCTCTCAACAGACGGTCAACGATGATCTCCAGATGGAGCTCACCCATACCGGCGATGATGGTCTGACCGGTTTCATCATCGGTATAGGTCTTGAAGGTGGGATCTTCTTCAGCAAGTTTTGCCAAAGCAATACCCATCTTCTCCTGAGAAGCCTTACTCTTGGGCTCGATAGCAACGCGAATAACGGGCTCGGGGAATTCCATGGATTCCAGAATGATGGGATGATCCTCATCACACAGCGTATCACCGGTACCGACGTTCTTCAAACCAACAGCAGCAGCGATATCACCGGCAAATACCTCCGTGATATCTTCACGATGGTTAGCGTGCATGGCTACGATACGGCCGATTCTGTCCTTGCTGCCCTTAACGGAGTTGTAAACCGAAGTACCGGCCTGGAAAGTACCGGAATATACACGGAAGAAGCACAACTTACCAACAAAGGGGTCGGTCATGATCTTAAATGCCAAAGCACTGAAAGGTGCCTTATCATCTGCTTGTCTCTCATCCTCTTCGCCGCTGTCGGGATTAACACCCTTAATGGCGGGAATGTCGACGGGAGAAGGCATATACTCAATGATGTTATCCAGCAACAGCTGAACGCCCTTGTTGCGGTAGGAAGTACCGCAACAAACGGGAACAAAGGTGTTGCCGATGGTAGCCTCGCGGATACCCTTACGCAGATCAGCCTCGGACAGATCACCATCTTCAAAGTACTTGTCCATCAGTTCTTCACTGGTTTCAGCAACTTTCTCAACCAGCTCGGCACGATAGGCCTCGGCCTGATCTTTAAGATCTTCGGGAATCTCTTCTTCACGGAAGTCCTTACCCAGATCATCATAATAAACCTCTGCCTTCATGGTGACCAGATCAACGATACCACGGAAGGTATCCTCTGCACCGATGGGCAGCTGAATCGGAACTGCATTTGCCTTCAGGCGATCCTTCAGCATATCAACGACGCGATAAAAATCGGCGCCCAGAATATCCATCTTGTTGACATAGCACATTCTGGGAACTTTATATTCCTCAGCCTGACGCCATACAGTCTCACTTTGGGGCTCAACGCCGCCCTTTGCACACAAAACGGTAACAGCACCGTCCAAAACGCGCAAAGAACGCTCAACTTCTACCGTAAAGTCAACGTGTCCGGGAGTATCAATGATATTGATACGGTGACCCTTCCAGTGTGCGGTAGTAGCAGCGGAAGTGATGGTAATACCACGCTCCTGCTCCTGTTCCATCCAGTCCATGGTGGCAGCGCCATCATGGGTCTCACCGATTTTGTGAGTACGGCCGGTATAGAACAGAATTCTTTCGGTAGTGGTGGTTTTACCGGCGTCGATATGAGCCATGATGCCAATATTTCTATACAGGTTAATGGGAAATTCTCTTGACATATTAACTCCTTTCCTCGACCCGGATTACCATCTGTAATGAGCAAAGGCCTTGTTGGCCTCAGCCATCTTATGGGTATCTTCCTTCTTCTTAACAGCACCGCCGGTACCGTTGCAAGCATCCATGATCTCGCCGGCCAATCTCTCAGCCATGGTTCTCTCACTTCTGCTTCTGGAATAAGCGGTGATCCAACGCAGACCCAGGGTCTGACGTCTTTCCGGTCTTACCTCGATGGGTACCTGGTAGTTAGCACCACCTACACGGCGAGCCTTAACTTCCAACTGAGGCATAATGTTTTCCATAGCCTCATTAAAGGCATCCATAGGATCCTTACCGGTTTTTGCTCTAACAGTCTCAAAAGCATCGTAAACGATCTTCTGAGCCACACCCTTTTTGCCGTCATACATGATGTTGTTGATCAGCTTGGTAACCAACTTGCTCTGGTAGACGGGATCGGGCAAAACATCTCTTTTGGGGACAAAACCTCTTCTAGGCATGTTCTTCCCTCCTTCATTATAATAATATGATCTCTTAGGTACTCGAAAACCCGCGCGGGGGTCTCCGTCAGCTTAAAGAGGTTTAATATATTAAACACTCTAAAAGCAGTTTTTGCTTTTTCAAATGATGAAAGCAATTTTGTTTGGCAGTAAATTACTTGCCGGCCTTGGGTCTCTTTGCACCGTACTTGGAGCGGGGCTGCAGACGATTGGCAACACCCTGAGTATCCAGAGTACCGCGAATGATGTGATAACGCACACCGGGCAAGTCCTTAACTCTGCCGCCACGGATCAAAACCACGCTATGCTCCTGCAGGTTGTGACCGATACCGGGAATGTAAGAAGTAACTTCCATACCGTTGGTCAAACGAACTCTGGCGATTTTTCTAAGAGCAGAGTTAGGCTTCTTGGGAGTGGAAGTCTTAACAGCAGTGCAAACACCACGCTTCTGAGGAGAATTGGACTGAATGGCACGACCACGCAGCGTATTCAAGCCTCTATTCAAAGCGGGAGCAGTAGACTTCTTTTCAGACATCTCACGACCCTTTCTGACGAGCTGGTTAAATGTAGGCATATGGCACCTCCTTCTTTATTATTTATATTGAAGACATTTCTATACAAAAACGTCCTGCAATCAAACATAGTAAATAGCCTGTCGATACTCGGCAGGCTATTTACTTTTCAGTGCCCATACGGCACCAAATATTAAATTAACATATTTTTGTCAAGATGTCAAGCATTTTCTTGCACACCGGCGACAACTTTTTCAGTGGTAAAGGTATCGTCATTTTCGATTTCGGGAGAAGCGATCTCCATATCAACACTGCGATACATGGACAAGCCGGTACCGGCAGGGATCAGACGACCGATAATAACGTTTTCCTTCAGACCAACCAGATGATCGATCTTGCCGTGAATGGCAGCATCGGTCAGTACACGAGTGGTCTCCTGGAAGGAAGCGGCAGACATGAAGGAATCGGTAGCCAAGGCAGCCTTGGTGATACCAAGCAGGATCACCTCATAGGTCGCTTCGGTCAGGCCGGCCTCCCCTGCTGCGATCCGCTGACGAATCGCCTCATTAGCGGTATCGACCTCATAACGATCAGCCAAAGAGCCAACCAGAAAATCGGTGGAACCGCGCTCGATGATACGAACCTTCTTGATCATCTGGCGAACGATAACCTCGATATGCTTATCGTTGATATCAACACCCTGCATACGGTAAACCTTTTGTACCTCTTTAATGAGGTAATCCTGCACGGCAATGTCGCCGTTCAGACGAAGTATGTCGTGAGGATTGGGCACACCATCAGTGATGATCTGACCCTTAGCAACGTGAGTGCCTTCCAGTTCTTGCTTATACTTGATGCCAAACGGAATCATAAACTGCTTCTCTTCACCGGTTTCGGGGTTGCGGATGGTGGCACGTTTGATATTGCCCTCATCCTCTGTGGTCAAAATACCCTCATCTTCGGCAAGAATCGCGGTCTTTTTAGGTTTGCGGCCCTCAAAGAGTTCTTCAACTCTGGGAAGACCCTGGGTGATATCTTCGGCAGATGCAACACCACCGGTATGGAAGGTACGCATAGTAAGCTGGGTACCGGGTTCGCCAATGGACTGAGCAGCGATGATACCGACAGCCTCACCAACGTTAACGCCTTTACCGTTGGCCATATTGGCGCCGTAACACTTGGCGCAAACACCGTGCATCAGGTGACAGGTCAGGGTGGAACGAATCTCAACCTCGGTCACGCCGGTGGCAATGATCTTGGCCGCATCATCCTCATCCATCATTTTTTCGTTGGATACCAGTACCTCACCGGTAGCGGGATCAACAAAGTCATTGACAAGGTATCTGCCCAACAGACGGTCCTTCATGCCTTCGATGATACCGCCGCCCTCGACGATGTCACAAACCATAATACCCTGTTTGCTACCACAATCCTGTTCGCGGATAATAACCTCCTGAGAAACGTCAACCAGACGACGGGTCAAATAACCCGAGTCAGCAGTTCTCAGAGCGGTATCAGCCATACCCTTACGGGCACCTCTGGAGGAAATGAAATATTCAATTACGTTCAAGCCTTCACGGAAGTTGGCACGAATGGGAATTTCGATCGCTTTACCGGAGGTGTTGGCCATCAGACCACGCATACCGGCCAACTGACGGATCTGGTTCATAGAACCACGAGCACCGGAATTTGCCATCATAAAGATGGGGTTGAACTCATCAAGATTCTGCTGCAGTGCATCGGTAACCAATTTGGTGGTGTCGTTCCAGGTGTCAATAACCATTCTGTAACGACCCTCGTCGGTCATCTTACCACGGCGATAATCTCTGGTAATCTTGGCAACCTTCTCCTCTGCCTCGGCAATCAAAGCTTCCTTTTCGGGCGGAACACTCATATCCGCGCAGGAAACGGTGATGGCACCACGGGTGGAGAACTTATAACCCTGAGCCTTGATGGCATCCAGAATCTCAGCGGTCTCGGTAGAACCGTGAACACGGATGCAACGATCAACGATCTTATTGAGTCCACCCTTGGTGACGAGGAAATCGACCTCAAGAGCAAACTCATTTTCGGGTTTGCTACGATCTACAAAGCCCAGATCCTGCGGAATGGGCTGGTTGAAGATCAGCTTACCGATGGTGGTCTCGATGATACCGCTTCTCTTCTCGCCATCCACCTCTTTAGTCATACGAACCTTGATGGGTGCGTGCAGACCGATGGCGCCGACATCATAGGCAAGCTTGGCTTCGTCAACATCCTTAAAGGCTTTGCCCGCGCCGGGCTCATCCTCTTTAATAATAGTGAGGTAGTAAGAACCGAGTACCATATCCTGCGTAGGAACCGCAACGGGACGGCCGTCCTGGGGTTTGAGCAGGTTGTTGGCAGACAACATCAAAAATCTGGCTTCCGCCTGCGCCTCAGCGCTCAAGGGTACGTGTACAGCCATCTGGTCACCGTCAAAGTCGGCGTTGAAGGCGGTACATACCAAGGGATGCAGTTTCAGTGCTCTACCCTCGACCAATACGGGTTCAAATGCCTGAATACCGAGACGATGCAAGGTGGGCGCACGGTTGAGCATAACAGGATGCTCCTTGATAACAGCATCCAGCGCATCCCAAACCTCGGTACGCAGTTTTTCCACCATTTTCTTGGCGGATTTGATGTTCGTGGCCAGACCGTCAGCAACCAATTTCTTCATAACAAAGGGCTTGAACAGCTCGATTGCCATTTCCTTGGGCAGACCGCACTGATAAATCTTCAGTTCGGGACCGACAACGATAACCGAACGACCAGAGTAGTCGACACGCTTGCCCAGCAAGTTCTGACGAAAACGGCCCTGTTTGCCCTTCAGCATATCGGAAAGGGATTTCAAAGGACGGTTATTTTGACCGGTTACGGGACGTCCGCGGCGGCCATTATCAATCAAAGCATCGACGGCCTGCTGCAGAATACGCTTTTCATTACGTACGATTACGTCGGGCGCACCCAACTCCAGCAGTCTCTTCAGACGGTTGTTGCGGTTGATAACACGACGGTACAGATCGTTCAGGTCGGAGGTGGCAAATCTGCCGCCGTCCAACTGAACCATAGGACGAATATCCGGAGGAATTACGGGAATGACATCCAGAATCATCCACTCGGGACGGTTCCCGGATTGACGGAACGCCTCAACAACCTCGATTCTCTTGGCCAGTCTTGCGCGTTTTTGACCGGTGGCGGTCTCAAACTCTTCTCGCAGCTCGGTGGCAAGCTCCTCCAGATCGATCTCGGCCAATAATTCCTTAATGGCCTCGGCGCCCATTCCGGCACGGAAATCGTCCTCGTATCTTTCCTGCAGTTCCATATACTCACGGTCGGTAACGATCTGCTTTTTCATCAAAGGCGTATCGCCGGGATCGACAATGATATAAGAATCGAAATACAGAACTTTTTCAAGATCCTTGGGGGTCATGTCCAGCATCAGGCCCATTCTGGCAGGGATTCCCTTGAAATACCAGATATGAGAAACGGGTGTTGCCAGCTCGATGTGGCCCATTCTTTCTCTACGAACTTTTGCACGGGTAACCTCTACACCGCACTTGTCGCAAACCTTGCCCTTATAGCGGATTCTTTTATACTTACCGCAATGGCATTCCCAGTCTTTGGTAGGTCCGAATATTTTTTCACAGAACAAGCCTTCTTTTTCAGGCTTTAAGGTTCTGTAGTTGATGGTTTCGGGCTTCTTTACCTCGCCGTAAGACCATTCTCTGATCTTATCGGGAGAGGCAAGGCCGATTTTTATTGCTTCAAAAGCATTAAATTCCATTAGTTCCGGCTCCTTTCAAAATTAGTCTTCAAAATCCTCGTCTGCGGCTTCGTCCATAATAGGATCGCCATTCTCGTCCTCCAGGCTGAAACCGGCCTGAATTTCAGAATCAACAGCAACGTCGCCGCCCATATCCTTCTTATAATGATCGCTGTAGAGATCGTCGTCATCCGCAAAGGTTTCTTTGAGATCGATCTCCTCCAGATCCTTGGAGAGGACCTTGAAGTCCAGACCCAATGCCTGCAATTCCTTGACCAAAACCTTAAAGGATTCGGGAATACCCGGGGTGGGCACGTTTTGACCCTTCACGATCGCTTCGTAGGTTTTGACACGACCCACAACGTCGTCAGATTTAACGGTCAGGATCTCCTGCAGAGTGTAGGCGGCACCGTAAGCTTCCAGTGCCCAAACTTCCATTTCACCGAATCTCTGTCCGCCGAATTGAGCTTTACCGCCCAAAGGCTGCTGGGTAACTAGTGAGTAAGGACCGGTGGAACGGGCATGGATCTTATCATCAACCAGATGATGGAGTTTGAGGTAGTACATAACACCGATGGTAACAGGATTATCAAAAGGCAGACCGGTACGACCATCGTACAGAATGCTCTTACCGTCTTCTCGGAGACCGGCCTTCTTCAGGCACTGACGAATGTCAGCCTCGGAAGCACCGTCAAATACCGGAGTCATGATCTTCCAGCCAAGCGCTCTTGCGGCATAGCCCAGATGGACCTCCAGCACCTGACCGATATTCATACGAGAAGGTACGCCCAAGGGGTTGAGAACGATATCCAGCGGCGTGCCATCCGGCAAATAAGGCATATCCTCCTGCGGCAGAACACGGGAAATAACACCCTTGTTACCGTGACGACCTGCCATCTTATCGCCTACCTGAATCTTTCTCTTCTGAGCAATATAAACTCGTACAACTTTATTTACACCGGGAGACAGCTCATCGGAATTCTCCTGGGTGAATACCTTGATGTCAACAATGACACCGTATTCGCCGTGCGGCACCTTCAAAGAGGTATCACGGACTTCTCTGGCCTTTTCACCAAAGATAGCGCGCAGCAATTTTTCCTCAGCGGTCAGTTCGGTCTCGCCCTTGGGGGTAACACGACCGACCAGAATGTCGCCGCTGCGAACCTCAGCGCCGATGCGGATAATACCACGCTCGTCCAGATCCTTCAGAGCATCATCACCCACGTTGGGAATATCACGAGTGATCTCTTCCGGACCCAGTTTGGTGCTTCTGGCCTCGATTTCATACTCTTCAATATGAATAGAGGTATATACGTCGTCCTTCACCAAATTCTCGTTCAGCAGAACGGCGTCCTCGTAGTTGTAACCTTCCCAGGTAATAAAACCGATCAAGGCATTCTTACCCAGTGCGATCTCACCATTGCAGGTGGAAGGACCGTCAGCAATGATCTGGCTGGCCTTGACCTTCTCCCCTACCTCAACGATGGGGCGCTGATTGATACAGGTGCCCTGGTTGGAACGCAGGAATTTAACCAGTTCATAGGTTTCCTTCTCGCCCTTACCGTAATTGAGCACGATCTTATCGGCGCTGACATATTCAACGATACCGTCACGCTTGGCCAAAACACAAACACCGCTGTCATGAGCAGTCTTATATTCCATGCCGGTACCAACGATAGGCGCCTGCGTTTTGAGCAACGGCACAGCCTGACGCTGCATGTTCGCACCCATCAAAGCACGGTTGGCGTCGTCGTTCTCCAAGAAGGGAATCATTGCCGTAGCAACGGAAACCATCATCTTGGGTGAAACGTCCATATAGTCGATCTTTTCACGCTCGATCTCGATGATCTCTTCGCGGCGACGGGCAGTAACCTGCTCGGACACGAAACGACCCTCATCATCCAGTGCCTCATTGGCCTGTGCAACGATATAGTTGTCTTCCACGTCGGCGGTCATATACTCAATGACATCGGTGACCTTACCGGTTTCCTTATCAATCTTCAGATAAGGCGCCTCAATAAAGCCGTAATCATTGATGCGGGCAAAGGAAGCAAGATAAGAAATCAAACCGATGTTGGGACCTTCAGGGGTCTCGATGGGGCACATTCTGCCGTAATGGGTATAGTGAACGTCACGAACCTCAAAACCGGCACGGTCACGGGACAAACCGCCGGGACCGAGGGCAGAGAGTCTTCTCTTATGGGTCAGTTCAGCCAAGGGGTTGGTCTGATCCATAAACTGAGACAACGGAGAAGAACCGAAGAATTCTTTGATTGCAGCAACAACGGGGCGAACGTTGATCAATGCCTGCGGAGTTACAACGTCCAGATCCTGCAGAGACATTCTTTCTTTAATCGTACGCTCCATACGGGCAAAGCCGATACGGAACTGATTTTGCAGCAGTTCGCCGACACAGCGAATACGACGGTTACCCAAATGGTCGATATCATCATTGACACCGATACCATAAGACAGGCAGATCAAATAGTTGATGGAGGAGAACATATCATCATAGATGATGGTCTTGGGAACCAGTTCACCCATACGCTCGCTGACGGCAGCCTTGATAGCGTCATCACTGTCACAGCTTTCCAGGATTTCCTGCAGAACGGAAAAACGTACCTTTTCGGTAATGCCGCACTCTGCGGGATCAAATCCGACAAATTTGCTCATATCGACCATACCGTTGGAGAACACGCTGACACGGCTGTCGCCAACCATAACGTCGATACGGGAAATACCGCTTTCCTCAATGGCCATAGCGGTGGTTTTGTTGATCTTTTCGCCCTCGGTGGCAATAATCTCGCCGGTCATGGGGGCAATGGCGTTTTCAGCCAGAGTGCAGCCGATCAGACGAGCACCCAAAGCCAACTTTTTATTATATTTGAAACGGCCGACCTTGGACAGATCGTAACGCTTCTCATCAAAGAACAGATTGTTCAAGTGGGTCACGGCGCTTTCCACTGTGGGCGGCTCGCCGGGACGCAACTTTTTGTAAACTTCGATCAAACCCTCATCACTGTCGTGAGCGGTATCTTTCTCCAAAGTTTTGGTGATCAGTTCACCGCTGCCAAAGGTATCCAAAATTTCCTGATCCTTAGCAAAGCCAACGGCACGCAGGAAAGTGGTTACCGGCAGTTTGCGGTTTTTATCAATTCGAACGTAGAAAACACCGGAAGAATCAGTCTCATATTCCAACCAAGCGCCTCTGTTGGGAATCACCGTGGTCTTGAAGATGGGATTACCGGCCTTGTCCATTTCAGTGGTGTAATAGATGCCGGGAGAACGAACCAGCTGAGAAACCACAACACGCTCGGCGCCGTTAATGATAAAGGTACCGCTGTCGGTCATGATGGGGAAATCACCCATAAAGATCTCTTGCTCTTTCAATTCACCGGTTTCATTATTGGTCAACCGCACCTTAGCCTTGATCGGGGCGGCATAAGTGGCATCCCTGACCTTGCACTCGATGACCGAATATTTCGGTTCTTCGTCCATGGTGTAATCCAGAAAGTCCAGCACCAAATTGCCCGAATAATCCGTGATGGAAGAAACATCACGAAATACCTCTTTCAGACCCTCTTTCAAAAACCATTGATACGATTTTTTCTGGATCTCAATGAGGTTCGGCATTTCGAGTGCCTCTGTGATCTTTTGAAAGCTCATTCTGGTAGTCTTGCCCAAGACTTGTTCTTTCACCATAAAAACGCTCACTCCATTTCTTTTTACAACGTGACGAAAAGAGTGTGTCAGCCCCTTTCCGACGCATTTTCTAACACATTTTTTAATGAATCAAATTCCCTTAAAAAACCAAAAATGGTATATCAAAGGCATTATAATCCATTATGATACAGTATAATATTCTATCACGCCTTTCCACACAAGTCAATACCAAAATTTAAAAAAATCAAGAGATTTGACATTTTATAAGATTAGTTATAAAATAGTAAAGTAATTTTTAAGTTGGAGGAAACAATATGTCATCTCATTTCGGCAAGCATTTTACCCTTTCCGTTTTCGGCGATGCGCAAAGCAACGGCGTAGGCGTTGTAATCGAAGGTCTGCCGGTTGGTCTGCCCATCGACATTAAGTCGCTCAGCGATACCGTTGGTCCGTTTAAATTATTAAGCGGTGTACACAAGGATAAAACATCCGGCACGCCTCTGACTGCCATATTCCCGCCCGTTTCGACACCGCAAACCGATATGCCCATCACTCCGCAGGTGTTGCGCCCCGGTTTTGCCGACATCGGTGAATATAAAAAATCATCCTCTCATCCCGAGCTGCGTGGCGAGGGACATCTTGCCGAGCAGGCAGCCCCGCCCCTGCTGTTTGCAGGAGCGCTGGCGGAGCAATTGCTGGAAACCAAACAGATCCGTGTGTATTCGCACATCTTCAGCATCGGCGAAGTGCAAGACGAATCCTTTGAAAACGTGGCCGAGCCGGAACGGGTGTTTGGCAACATCAAAGGAGCATTGCCCGTTTTGGACAAGCGCAAAGAGATGTTGATGACTCTGAAAATTGCCCAAATTGAAAATGCGGGTGATACCATCGGCGGTCAGATCGAATGTGCCGTATTGGGGCTTCCCGCAGGACTCGGCGATCCTGTATTTGCAGGTTTGAACGGACAGGTGGCATCCATGCTGTTTTCCCTGCCCCGTGTGACCGCCGTTGAATTCGGTGCCGGGACAAGCAGTGGATTGATGAGTGGTGCCACTTACAACGACGTTCCCTTCGTTGATACATTGAAAGGGCAGATCTCCACCAAGACCAACCATTGCGGCGGCGTGCAAGGAGGTATCAGCAACGGCATGCCTTTGCTGACCCGCGTCACCTTTGCTCCCTCCCCTGCCATCGGACAAAAGCAATCCACCGTACATCGAAGCGAGCAACGGGATATAATCCTACCACCCTTTACCAACATCAAGACCTGCGATATGACAGAAATGTGCAAGCTGGTTCGCGCGGCGGTCGCCGTAACCATTGTCGACGTTTTGTCCAAATAATATATAATATGAAGGAGTTTTAATTGAAACAGTCACGACGTACAATCACTCTGCTTATGCTGTTGTGCTTGTTGCTTTCCACATGTAGTTTCAGTTCTTTCGCCGTCTCCGTCTTTCCTTTTACGGTAACGGCAGAGGGAGCCAAAACTACCGTAGATAGGGCTAACAACACCCTAAAGATTACCTATCCGGAAAACACAAGCACAGCCGTATTAAAAATCACGCAACAATTCGGCAAACGCGCCAGAATTTATGCCGCCCCTTGCAAGCAACAGCCCGTCTCACTCAATGATAGTCAAAAAGTAAGTGTAAATCTCACACAAAAATATACCTATTTATACGTTACAATCAATGATACCCAACAATATACCCTGCAATTAATCTCCCCACGCACTCCAACAGACTACAAGGACGAGATCGATATTTCCGTCTGGTCGTTACCCTATCTCAATTATTGCAACGAGGAAGGTATGGGGATCATATTGGGCGACCAATTCGGTAATGCAACCCCACGCGCCTTTATGACGCGCAACGAGATTGCTACCGTTTCGGCCAGGTTTTTAGGACTTGATTGCGCCAAATTTTCGACTGATTCCGTCAAATTTGAAGATACGCCGATCCAATGGGCCCGTCCGGCGGCCTATGCGCTGGCAACTCTGGGCATCATAAGCGGCCACAAAGAGAACGGAAAATATTATTTTCGCGGAGATAAGCACGTTTCCCGTCAGGAAGTAGCCGTCATCATGGTAAATCTCCTTTTGTTAAAAACCGGAAATCAGAGCTCCGCCACATCATTGTATCAAAAAAACAAAAGTACCTACGAAAAGAAATTGAGTTCCTTTGCCGATCAAAAAACGATCGCCTCGTGGGCACGCCCTTATATGGCACTTGCCGTAAATTATTTCAAGTTTTACAATGGCTCCGCCCGCGGAAACAAACTCTACCTCAACCCTTCCCACCGCATCACTCGGGAAGAAATGATGGCAATGATCGCACGCAGAATGGATTTTGACATTGACAAAATACTGTACGGACAGATCACCAAAGCGTGGAAGCTGATCCAAAAAATCGACACGGTTCCCCAGGTGTTTCGCACTCGATTAAAAGATGCTTATCGCACCGCAGTTAAGGCATACGAGGGACAAGATGAGGGCAAAAAGAACAATGCCTACAGTAAATTGTACGTACTGAACGATCTGATCACTGCCCCACCCCTGATCTATCTCAGCCCTTCCCGCCAAATGCACAACCCCTATACCGGTGTCGACACCAATGAAGGAGCGCAGATGCAAGCCATTGCATCACGTCTAACGCCCATGTTAAAAGAAATGGGTTTTCAGGTTTATACCGCCAACACAAACACGCAATTGGTCGACCGTGCCTTTGAAGCCAAGCGATTGGAGGCCGATATTTACGTTGCAATTCATTCCAATGCCTGCGGCACCCAAAATAATGGTTATTGGCAGGGGTCGATCGTGTATCATTCCAACAATCCCGGCAGCGAGCAACTGGCCAAAATGACAAGCAGCTATATTTCCGCATTGACACCGACCAAAGATAACGGAATCAAAAATAACAGTTATGCAGCAGGGCCGTACACAGAGATCCTGTTCCCAAAAATGGCAAACGTTTTGATCGAGGTCGAATATCACGACTACAGCCGCTATGCCAACTGGATCTACAGCCACAAATCATTGCTGGCACGCGCCATCGCCGATGGCATTTTGGATTATTATCTGCGATACTAAAAAATGACCTATGAAGCAAAGCTTCATAGGTCATTTTTTATTCTGTGCGCAAAGCGACAACCGGATCCTTTTTAGCGGCAGAGCGGGACGGAATGATACCCGCAAGCAAGGTCAGCAAAACACTGATCACCACCAAAACAGCCGCAATCTCAATGGGCAATTGTGCCGAAAGATTGGGGATACCGGTCAAGTGTTGAATGATCGCATTGATAGGAATACACAACAAATACGTAATCAAAACACCTAACAAGCCTGACGCAAGTCCGATAATCATCGTTTCGGCATTAAACATACCGGAAACGTTTTTCTTGGATGCGCCGATGGCACGCAAAATACCAATCTCTTTAGTACGTTCCTGTACCGAAATCAACGTGATAACGCCAATCATAATGGAGGATACGATCAAAGAAATGGCCACGAAGGAAATCAGCACGTAAGAGATGGCGTTGATGATCGTTGTGATAGACGACATCATAATGCCCACGTAATCGGTATAGTGAATTTGCGAAAGTTCAGGAACGGAATCGTTATAGCTGGCGATTACGTCTTCAATAACGTCCTTATCCTCGAAACTGGCTGCATACAAATTAATGGTCGAAGGCTCGTCCAGATCAACGTATCCCAACTGTCGCATATTTTCCTCATAGGTGCTTTCGGAAAACTCGAGTACTTCATCATAATACTGAGCACATTGTTGGACAGTGTAGTCAGCCATAGCAAGCTCCAAGGCCGTGGCCAATTGAACGTCCGGCAGCGATGCCATTTGCGCCTGCACCTGCGCCGCCATTTCCGCCTTGATCCGTTCAGTGACCATCTGCTCAATGAGTTTATTCAGATCTTCATCGCTCATCTCCGAAATATATTTACGGATCTCTTCGGTATTCATGCCGACCTGCTGCCCCATTGCCTGAGCCATTTGTTCTTCCATTTGTTCGCGATCCATCGAATCCTTGGCTTGCTGAACAGCGGCATCAACCTGCTCCTGCGCAGGAATACTCATAATTTTAACGTAAGTGTCCGCCTTTTCCGCCTGGGTCAGATCTTCGATATACTTTCTGAACTCTTTTTCCTTTTCAGTATCTGAAAGACTGCCGGTCGTGGATTTGAAGGGCAGACCGCTGAAGATATCCTTATCCTTTTTCTCCAGCTGAGCGCTGATTGAATCTTTCTTCTTTCCCTCTTCTACCAAATGATCGGTCAACGCCTTGGTGTAGGCAATAGAGCCGGTCAGCATATGAGAGGATGCATCCTCGCTGGGACGGATGACGCCGCTGACCTTCAACTTCATAGCGTTATCGTACAAATATCGCAAACCGGAATCGGTATCCCGCAGGTCCTGATACAATCCCGTTTTTTCATCCAACGTAAAACAATCCGAATTCAGTACCACACGAAACTCAAGGTCGCAAATTTCCTTATAGCTCCAGGTACGTTGCTTGGTTTCATATTCTTCTTTATTCTTAACCGCATCAAATACGGCATCAATCTCCGCCTTGGTTTCCAGACCCAAAGCATAGAGGGTCAGATCATCCAGCTCGTTACGCTCGTTGAGCACCAGAACAATCTCTTCCTTGGAATTGGGCCAAGAGCCATACACCACGTCATACTGATTTTCCAGCACCGGGCTGATCATTGAGCCGTCCTTACCCGTCAGCATTTCGTTCCACAGTTTGGGACTGCCCATCATACCACCCATTGCCGATGAATCCATCGAAAAGCCCATGGTTTCGCCGGCATTCATCATCGCCGCCGTATCCAGACCCAGATTTTCAGCAAGCGCCTTACTGAGCAATTCCTCCGTATCGGAGAAAACGACGTCCCCGTTTTCATCTTTGGTATAAACCTGCAGATCGAAATCATAGGTATACTGTACGCCGTTGAGCGCCTCCTTCAAACCGGAGGTACTATTCTCATTGGCAAGCTGGCTTTCTATATAAGATTTGAAAGAACGAAGGTCGTTTTCTTTATCCTCCTGATTATTAAGTGCCGTAATCATATCTACCATTACCGACTGGGAATAGACCTTATCATTCTCGTGACCGTTTTCTGTTTCTTCAGCCACACCCATAAAGGTTTTCATCAGCGTGCTAATATCTACGGTGGTCGCCTCGATCGTCAAGGGATAAGAAGTAAGCGTATCCTCCTGCACCATATTAATATATGCCGTCATACCGTTGGACACGGCGAAAATCAACGCAATACCGATGATACCAATGCTCCCGGCAAAGGAGGTCAGGATGGTACGGCCTTTTTTTGTAAACAAATTTTTCAAAGACAGACCAAAGGAAGTGGCAAAAGACATTGACGGCTTTTTCTCCCGTCTTCTCTTCTTTTTGTCCGGCATTTCTGCTACGTCTGTTTGCAGTTCCTCTTCCGTCAACGGAGCGCTGTCATCGGTGATCTCGCCGTCCAGCATACGAACAATGCGGGTAGAATATTTTTCAGCCAGATCAGGATTGTGAGTAACCATAATGACCAAACGATCGGCCGAGATCTCCTTAAGGATCTCCATAACCTGAATACTGGTCTCACTGTCCAGAGCGCCGGTAGGCTCGTCCGCCAAAATGATATCCGGATCGTTTACAATAGCGCGTGCGATGGCAACGCGTTGCATCTGTCCGCCGGACATTTCACTGGGCTTTTTCTTCAGCTGATCGCCGAGCCCCACACGCTCCAGCGCCGCTTTGGCACGTTTTCTCCGTTCACTTTTAGATACGCCGGACAGGCTGAGGGCCAGCTCGACGTTTTGCAGCACGGATTGATGCGGGATCAAATTATAACTTTGAAAAACAAAGCCAACCGAATGGTTGCGGTATCCGTCCCAATCACGATCCCTAAAATCCTTGGTGGATCGACCATTGATAACAAGATCGCCCTGGGTATATTGATCCAGACCGCCGATAATATTCAGCATCGTGGTCTTACCGCAGCCGGATGGGCCGAGTATGGAAACAAACTCGCTTTTACGGAAATCCAATGAAACCCCCTTAAGCGCTTGTACCACCGTAGTGCCCGCCTGATAATCCTTTGTGATATTTTTCAAACTTAACATTTTAATGTTTTCCTTCTTTCAAAAGCATTCAAATACAAACATTTCTCACACTGGGATTATATCCCAAATCACAATGCAAGTCAATGCAGACGGAAAAAAGTTAATAATCTGTCAAAACATTTGACAATATTTGATAACGGAGATCATAACGTTGTGCATAAATCCTGATCGATATGTTCGAAAAGACACCGGATAAATACTTAATTATTGCACTGTATTTCACGAAAGTTGTCCCTCGTTTTAACCTCTGATTCAGCCAAATATAAAAAAGGTGCTTATCCCTTAGGATAAGCACCTTTTTGGTTTGCTTATTTGGAGTATTTGCTACGGGCAACATAGGATGTATGCAAAGCCTTATGTGCCTTATGGCTGCCGGGCTTTTCAAAATACTCTTCGTATACGGCCTTGACAGCAGGATTCTCGTGACTCTTTCTGCGGGGAGCAGCAGCATCAATATCATACAATACCTTGGCACGCAGGGCGGGCACGTTGGTAAAGTTGGTAACGCTGGCAGGTTGGATGGGCTGACCGCCACCGTTGACACAGCCGCCGGGGCAACCCATTACCTCGATAAAGTGATAGTTCTTCTCGCCGCTCTTAACAGCCTCCAAAACCTTGGCGGCATTGGCAGTACCGGAACATACGCAAACGTTGATATCCATACCGTTGACATTGTAGGTAGCTTCCTTGATGCCTTCCAGACCGCGAACGTCCACAAAATCCAAAGAAGGAGCTTCCTCGCCGGTGAGAATCTCAACAGCGGTACGCAGAGCCGCTTCCATAACACCGCCGGTAGCGCCAAAGATAACGCCGGCGCCGGTGTACTCGCCCAACGGATTGTCTGCGGGAGTATCGGGCAAATTTTCCATATGGATACAAGCAGCTTTGATCATTCTGGCCAGTTCTCTGGTGGTGATGGAAATATCAACATCCGGAACACCGGCAGCAGCCTGATCGTCTCTATCCAACTCAAACTTTTTGGCAACGCAAGGCATTACGCTGACACAAACGATATTCTTGGGATCCAGACCGTTCTTTTCCGCATACCAGGTCTTGGTTACGGCACCGAACATCTGCTGAGGAGATTTACAAGAGGAGAGATTCTCAATGAACTCAGGATAATAATACTCACAGAACTTGATCCAGCCGGGAGAACAGGAAGTAATCAGAGGCAGTTTGCCGCCGTTCTGAACACGATCGATAAACTCGGTTCCTTCTTCCATAATGGTAAGGTCTGCAGAGAAGTTGGTATCAAATACCTTATCAAAGCCCAACATCTTCAGCGCAGTGATCATTTTACCTTCTGCATTGGTGCCGATAGGCATACCAAATTCTTCGCCGATGGCGGCGCGAACGGCAGGAGCAAACTGAACGATGACGGTCTTTTCGGGATCCTTCAGAGCATCCCAAACCTTAGCGGTGTCGTCTTTCTCAGACAGAGCGCCGGTGGGACAGTTAACGATACACTGACCGCAAGAGATACAGGGGCTGTCAGCCAGGTTGTCCTCAAAAGCGCAATTGATGCTGGTGGCAAAGCCTCTTTCAACAGCGCCGATCACGTCTACGCCCTGGTTGTGCTTACAAACAGCAACACAGCGGCGGCACAGAACACACTTGCTGTTATCTCTGATCATATGAGCCGCGCTGTCATCAATGGTGGAAGGAGTCTTATCGCCATCGAAACGACCGCAGTCGTCAACACCGAATTCCTTACACAACTTTTGCAGTTCGCAGTTTTCACTGCGCACGCAAGACAAGCACTTTCTGTTATGATTGGAGAGGATCAGTTCCAGCGTTGTTTTTCTGGACTGAATGATGGCGGGAGTATTGGTAAATACCTCCATACCTTCGTTTACAGGATAAACACAAGCGGCCACGGGGCCCTTGGCACCTTTAACTTCGACCATACAGATACGGCAGGCGCCGATCGCATTGATCTCTTTCATATAACAAAGGGTGGGAATTTCGACGCCGATGGTTCTGGCAGCTTCCAAAATGGTCGTGCCCTTGGGAACCGTAACATCAATTCCGTTGATCTTAAGATTTACACTCATGATTTTCAGTTCCTTTCTTACTTTTTAATAATAGCGCCGAACTTACAGCCGTCAACGCAGGCACCGCACTTGATACACTTGCTCTGATCGATCACGTGAGGCTGCTTGACGGTACCGTTGATTGCATTTACAGGGCAGTTACGTGCACACTTGGTACAACCGATACACTTATCAGTGATGACGTACTGAACCAGTTTCTTACAAACGCCGGCGGGACAACGCTTCTCTTCGATATGAGCAATGTACTCATCGCGGAAATATCTCAAAGTGGAAAGAACGGGGTTGGGAGCCGTTTGGCCCAGACCGCACAAGGAGTTGGCCTTGATATGATAGCACAGAGCTTCCATATCTTCCAGATCCTGCATGGTAGCCTTACCATCGGTGATCTTGTTGAGATACTCAAGCAGTCTCTTGGTGCCGATACGGCAGGGGGTACATTTACCGCAGGATTCATCAACCGTAAACTCCAGGAAGAATTTGGCGATGTCAACCATACAGTTGTCTTCATCCATAACGATCAGACCGCCGGAACCAACCATAGCGCCAACAGCAGCCAGAGATTCATAATCAACCTTCGTGTCGATCAAAGAGGCAGGAATACAACCGCCGGAGGGACCACCCATCTGGGCTGCCTTAAAGGCCTTACCGTCCGGAACACCACCACCAATGTCCTCAACGATCTCACGCAGGGTGGTACCCATGGGAATCTCAACCAGACCGGTGTTTTTGATCTTACCGCCGAGAGCAAATACCTTGGTGCCCTTGGAGTTTTCAGTACCCATGGAGGCAAACCAATCTGCACCCTTCAGAATGATCTGAGGAATGTTGGCATAGGTCTCAACGTTGTTGTTCATAGTGGGGATATCGAAAATACCTTTCTCGGAGGGGAAAGGAGGACGGGGACGAGGCTCACCGCGGTTACCGCCGATGGAGGTCATCAGTGCAGTTTCCTCACCGCAAACAAAAGCACCTGCGCCCAAACGCAGCTCGATATCAAAATTAAAGTCGGTACCGAAGATGCCCTCACCCAACAGACCGTATTCTCTGGCCTGATCGATGGCGATCTGCAGACGATGGATCGCAATGGGATACTCAGCACGAACGTAAATGAAACCACGGCAGGCGCCCACTGCATAAGCGGCAATGGCCATAGCTTCCAATACGGCGTGGGGGTCACCTTCCAAAACGGAACGGTCCATAAAGGCACCGGGGTCACCTTCGTCAGCGTTACAGCAAACGTATTTTACGTCAGCAACAGTTCTGGCGGCCAAGGACCATTTCAGGCCCGTGGGGAAACCGGCGCCGCCGCGGCCTTTCAGACCGGAATCACTGATGCATTTGATAACGTCCTCGGGTTTCCACTCGGTCAAAACCTTACCCAATGCGGCATAACCGTCAACGGCGATATACTCTTCGATATCCTCGGGGTTAATAACACCGCAGTTGCGAAGTGCAACACGCTCCTGTTTGGCGTAGAAATTGGTTTCGTTCAAAGACTTGGTTGCACCGCTTTCGGAATCAACCGTCTCTTCATACAGGTATTTCTTAACGATTCTACCTTTAATAATATGCTCGCTTACGATCTCCGGAATACGTTCGGGGGTCATACGGCTGTAAAATGCGCCTTCGGGATAAACGATCATGATCGGACCCAATGCGCACAGACCGAAGCAACCGGTGGTAACGACCTTTACTTCGTCCTGCAGGTTGTTTGCTGCCAACTCGTCATTCAGCGCTTTAACAATCGCCGGCGCGTTGGAAGAGGTACAACCGGTACCTTCACATACAAGAATATGGCTTCTTACCATGTCTATTCCTCCTTATTTCGCGTCTTCGGCTGCGCCGATGGTGTATTCTTCAACTACCTTGTTGTTAACAAGATGCTCGTGAACAATTTTGGCTACCTTCTCAGGGGTCATCTTAATATATGTAGTCTTTTTGCTACCCTCAACGACCTCTACCACAGGCTCGTAACGGCAGATGCCGATACAACCGGTCTGGGTGACCATAACATTGCTCAGATTTTTGGCCTGAACCTCTTCCAGGAATTTGTTCAGTACGGGACGAGCACCGGCAGCAATACCACAGGTTGCCATACCGACAACCACACGGACAGCGGAACTTTCGTCATATTCACGCAAAACGACCTTGTTGGCCATTTTAGCCTTGATCGCCTGCAATTCTGCTAAGCTTTTCATTATATATTGCCTCCCTTAATATTTTCTAAATTTTCTTTAATATAATCGGATATCCACGCCAGGATCTCCGGTGTGGACAACGGGATCTCACTCCCCAGGGTATCTGCAATCTCTTTACTGTCGAAAACGAATTCGCCCTCATCCGTTTTGTGCGTATACACATACCGGATCGAATCACACATACTGATCAGTGTAACCATCGTTTCCGCCATATTGCCAAGCGGCATACGGTCCAGATGGTCCAATCGGAAGGTGGCCTTAACCGTCGTTCCGATTCCGATCTGCGAGGTGATATCAAAGGTGCCGTCACATCCCAGAGCCGCCATTTTGAGCAGCGGCAAGCCCAGTCCAACCTTACGGGTGGTGCGGGTAGTGGTAAACGGATCGGTGACGCCCGACAAAAAATCCGGCGACATACCGCAACCGTTATCGATGATGGCCAACTCCAAAACGTTGCGCGCCATACTTTCGGTAAGGAGAATGTCAATGCGTTCAGCTTTTGCCTTAACGGAATTGCTGACCACATCCAAAATATTGAGTGAAATTTCTTTCATAGGACGTTAGTCCATATATTTTGCCAAAATACCGGGGATCTGATCCACCGTCAGGCGGCCGTATACGTCATCATTGATTGTCAATACGGGAGCCAGACCGCAGGCACCGATGCAACGGGTAGCCTCCAAAGAAAACTTACCGTCGGGGGTGCAACCGCCAACTTCCAAATTCAGAACTTCCTTCACCTTATCGATCAGGTCGCCGGAGCCCTTAACGTAGCAGGCCGTACCCAGGCAAACACCGATCTTGTACTCGCCCTTGGGCACCAAAGAAAACTGAGCATAGAACGTGGCAACGCCGTAAATGTGTGCCATGGAAATGTTCAGTTGTTCGGAAATAATGGTCATAACTTCATAGGGAAGATAACCATAGATCTCCTGCGCGCCCTGCAGAATGGGCATCAGATTGCCTTGCTGCTCTTTATGTTCAGCAATAACAGCCATCAGACGCTCTTCCTGCTCCTTAGTCCCTTTAAAAGGAATGGTGCATCTTGTACTCATAATATGTCCTCCTATAAAAATAATCGCATAAGAAGGCAGTACAGTCCTTCTTACGGATATAAATAATACCAACATTTAATATAACATAGTAAGCGGCAAATTTCCACCATTTTTCTCAAAATTACACAAAATTTTTAAAAATATTATTTTATATTGTTTTTTTGTGCCGCTTTAAGCAAATATTGCCATACCGATTCAGTTGAAAGCTCGTCCAGTTCCCAATAATTTTTGCCGCCTTCTTCCCCCACGTCCTGCAAATAATGCGCATCACTGTCATATAAAAAGGTGCAATTCCGCAGTTCCGGATGCAGTTCTAAAAAGTCGTCGGGGGCGTTTTTGGAAAGTTCCAGCAGGCTATACCCCCAACTCTCCTCCAAAAAGCCGAGCTGTGAAAAAACGCTCTTGCTTCCCTTGTCAACGTGAGCGGGAATAGCGATACCGCCATACGGTGCGATCCGCGCGGGCAATTCATCAATAGTGATAGAGGTGGCGTTGATGAGATAACGTTCCTCCTCCCCTACGATTTCATCCTCGGCATTCATCAAATACTGATGGCCGAAAATATCCACCCGATTAGCAATGGGCGGCAAGGCAGGAGCAACCACCTCGGCATCAAAGGCACGGGCCGACGCAAGATCGGAAAACAGACACAAAACGTGCACCTCTTCCGCCGTTTCCAGCTCCATACCCGGAAAAGCGATCAAATCCACCGACCGGGCCACCTGCAAAAAAGCCTCGGCATTGCCGGTAGTGTTATGATCGGAAATGGCAATCACCTGCAAACCGTCCAGCATTGCCATATTGACCATATTATTCGGTGTCATATCCTCATCGCCGCAGGGCGAAAGGCAGGAATGCATATGAAGATCGTAGTATACCCTCACAATGCTTTCCCCACGGCAAGGCTGGTTTCATAGCTGGGCAGTTTACTGGACAATACGCTGACACCCTGCTGTCTGGCCTTTTCCAGGGCAACGGCGTCAGGAACTACACCCTCGGTTAAAATGACGCAGGGCAATTCTGCCATCACTGAAACGGCGATAACGTTCACGTTGGTCATTACCGTGATCAACGCAGAGCCGGCCTCTGCGCGGCCGATGACCCAGGACAACAGATCGCAGGCATAGGCACCGGTAACCACCGCATCCTCCTGCGCCAAATGTAATACCTCAAAACCGCACGTGGCGGCAAGCTGTTGAACAGTCATATTCTCTCCCCTATTCTGTGATATTGTCCATAATATTTTTCAATTTGTTGCGCATTACAAACACGCAATCTGCCTCTTTGGCCTTTCCAAGCGCCACGTCCTCGGCAAAGGCATGACAGGACGGCGAACCGCAGGCGGCGCAATCGATTCCAGGCAACAACTGCTCGATACGTTGCATCTCCAGCATCATTTCCATTGCCTTACTACGATCAGCGGACAGCTGCATAACCGGCGCAGCCGTCTCCTGAACATCCCAATCAAAGCTGTCAACGCTCTCGCCAAAATCGGCAAGGCGTGTGCCGGAAACAGGCAAATATTTACGCAGCCGACGGATCCGAGTGATGGCAACGAACGGATTTTCAATGGTAAGGCAACCGCCGACACAGCCGGCATGGCAAGCGCTCAACTCCACGAAATCCAGATCGGTCAGCTTTTCATCCTCAATATTCTCTAAAATAGCAATTACGTTGCGAATGGCATCGGCCGCCAAATATTTCGGGCGGAGCAACGCCGTTGCCTCACCGCCGGTATAAGCCCAGGAGATGCCGGTCAGGCCGCAATTGTGTAAGACAGGCGGCTCGTCCTTAATGCGATTCATTACGGACAGTAAGGGCTTGTAAATATCATTGATCGCCAACACACCGTCAATGCTGATCTGCTTTGTTCCGATGGGATTGCTGGCCGCCGTAACCTTTGCGGGGCAAGGTGAAATAAAGAAAACGCCGATCTCTTCGGAAGACAAGCCTGTTTTCTTGACCGCCTGTTTTTTGGCGATTTTTGCCGCCACCTCCACCGGGGCGTTGACGTCAAGCAAATGACTGATCAGCTTTGGAAAGCGCACCTTAATCAGGCGCACCACCGCAGGGCAGGCAGTGGAAATAATCGGCTTGGGCCCGGTATGATTTTTAAACTTTTCTCTGCTGATCTCACTGACCAATTCTGCTGCTTTTGCCACTTCAAAAACGTCATCAAAGCCAAGTTCCAACAAGCCGGCCAATATGTAATCCACGTTATCCAGGTTATTAAACTGCCCGTACAATGCCGGTGCGGGAATAGCAATATTATATTTAAATTTTTGCAAGGCATCCAAATGGTCGTACACCGCCCGCTTTGCGTGGTGGGGACAGATGCGGATACATTCGCCGCAGTCAATACACCGTTCGGCAATAATGTGCGCTTTCCCCTGTTTAACGCGGATCGCCTCCGTCGGGCAATGCTTAACACAGTTGATACACCCCCTACACTTGTCTTGATCAAGTGTAACAGAATGAAAATTACGCATACGCACTCCTTAACAGTTAATAGTGATCTTAAGTGTGGTGCCCACACCGATCTCCGTTTCGATCTGCAGATCGTCAGAATACTTTTTGATATTCGGCAGGCCCATGCCGGCGCCAAATCCCAACGAACGCACGTCATCAGGGGCGGTAGAATAGCCCTCAGTCATCGCAAGCTCGATATTGGGAATACCGGGACCTCGATCCGCCAGCACGATTTCGATCCGATCGGGCAGGATCTCCACGTCGGCCGTACCGCCCTGCGCGTGAATGACCATATTGATCTCCGCCTCATACATGGCAATGGCCACCTTACGGATCACATCGGGAGGAAAGCCCATTTGCTTCAGCGCCGCCTTGACGGCAGAAGAGGCCTCGCCGGCGGAAATGAAATTATCACCGTCGACCTTATATGAGAATTTGATCGATTCCATTATGCTTCACCGTCGCTTTCTCCCCGCAGGCCGTGTTGATACAGCTTACCGCAGGCGGCATACATTCTTTCCTTTGTGGACATCAGAACCAGCCCATTTTGCTCACCCAATGCGACCGTAGTCTGGTCGGGTAATTTTCCACGTACGAAAACGATACATTTCATATCCATCATCATAGCCGTACGAACCGTCTGCAGGTTAAGCAGACCGGTCAACAGCACGCCCTGGTCTTTCACAAAAGCCAGTACGTCGCTCATCATATCCGAGCCGAATGCAGAGGAAACCTCCAGATCCAGCTGTTCCTGACCGCAATGTACCGTAGCATTTAAAATTTTCTGAATATCACGGATTTTCACTGGCCACGCTCCTTACAAAAATATTGATCGTTTATTTATCTTTATAATATCATATCCTGTGCACGGTTTCAAGAATTTATTGATCTTTATTATTTTAAAATATTGACATCCCCAAAAAATGTGTCTATAATATTTGTATATTTTATAAAGAAAGGTGAACTGAGTATGAGAGTTTACAATTTTTCCGCAGGCCCCTCCGTTTTGCCGGAAGAGGTTCTGAAAAGAGCACAAAGCGATATGCTTTGCTATAAAGACAGCGGCCAGTCCGTTATGGAAATGAGCCATCGATCTAAAGAGTACGGACAGATCATCCAGTCCGCCGAAGAAAAACTGCGCAAGATCATGAACATTCCCGACAATTACAAGGTACTGTTCCTGCAGGGCGGCGCATCCAGTCAGTTTGCCATGGTTCCCCTGAATCTGCTGACCGGCAGCAAAAAGGCTGATTTTGTCATCACCGGCGCCTGGGCCAAGAAGGCTTACAAAGAGGCCTGCCGTTACGGCGAGTGCCGTGTGGTCGGCTCTTCTGAAGATAAGACCTTCAGCTATATTCCCGAGCTGGATGCCTCCACCTTTGATAAAGAGGCGGATTATTTCCACATTTGTATGAACAATACCATCTACGGCACCAAGTTCCCCGAGTTGCCCGATACCGGCGACGTTCCGCTGGTTGCCGATATGTCCTCCTGCATCCTCAGCGAGCCGGTGGACGTTTCCAAGTTCGGCATCATTTATGCCGGTGCGCAGAAGAACATGGCCCCTGCCGGTCTAACCGTTGTGATCATTCGTGAAGATCTCATCGGTGAGGCACAGGAGATCACCCCCACTATGTTCCGCTATACCACTCATGCCGAAAATGATTCTATGTTCAATACCCCTCCCTGCTACTGCATCTACGTACTGGGTTTGGTACTGGAGTGGTTGGAATCTCTGGGCGGCCTGGAAGAAATGAAGAAGATCAACGAGCTGAAGGCGGGTATGCTGTACGATTATCTGGATTCCTCCAAAATGTTCAGCGCCACCGTTGCTGAGGGCAGCCGTTCTCTGATGAACATCCCCTTTGTTACCGGCAATGCCGATCTGGACAAAAAGTTCATTGCCGAGGCCACTGCCGCCGGCTTTGTCAACCTGAAGGGTCACCGTTCCGTTGGCGGTATGCGCGCCAGCATTTACAACGCAATGCCCGTTGAGGGCGTAAAAGCTCTCATCGAATTTATGAAAAAATTTGAAGAGGAAAATGCATAATGAACATTCTTACTTTAAACAAAATTTCCAAGCTCGGTACCGACCGACTGGGCGAAAACTATACCGTTGGTGATAACGTCACCAACCCCGAAGGTATTTTGGTCCGCAGCGCCAATATGCATGAATATGAGACTCCCGACAGCTTGCTGGCTATTGCCAGAGCAGGCGCCGGCGTCAATAACATTCCTGTTGACGAGTGCGCTGAAAAGGGCATTGTTGTTTTCAACACCCCCGGCGCTAACGCCAACGCTGTAAAAGAGTTGGCCATTGCCGCACTGTTGCTTGCCTCCCGTAACATCGTTGACGGTATCAAATGGGCCGAGGGCCTGACCGGCGATGACGTTGCAAAACAGGTTGAAAAAGGGAAAAGCCAATTTGTCGGCCCCGAAATTATGGGCAAAAAGCTGGGTGTGATCGGCTTGGGCGCCATCGGCGTACACGTGGCCAATGCCGCGCAGGCACTGGGTATGAAGGTTTACGGTCAGGACCCCTATCTGTCCATCAAGTCCGCCTGGAACCTGTCCAACAACGTTAAAATGGCAACGCTGGCTGAGATTTACGCAGAGTGTGATTATATCAGCATTCATGCTCCCCTCACCCCCGACACCAAGGAATTCATCAACAAAACCAGCATTGCACTGATGAAGGATGGCGTTCGTATTCTGAACCTGGCTCGTGGCGGTCTGGTCAACAACGCCGATATGGCCGCCGCGTTGGCAGAGGGCAAGGTTGCCAAGTACGTGACCGACTTCCCGGATGCTGAAGTATTGGCAATGCCCAATGCGCTTTGCATTCCTCATCTGGGCGCCTCGACTCCCGAGAGCGAGGACAACTGCGCCGTGATGGCAGTTGATCAGATGAAGGAATATCTGGAGCACGGCAACATCATCAACTCCGTCAACTTCCCCAACACCGAAATGGCGCGTAGCGGCAAAACCAGAATCTGTATCATTCACAAAAACATTCCCGCTGTTCTGTCCTCCATTTCCGGCGAAATCGCCGAGGACGGCATCAACATCGGCAATATGACCAATCGTTCCAAGGGCGACTTCGCCTACACCATCATCGATTGCGACACCGACGTATCCGAACAGAACATCAAGGATATTGCCGCTCTGGATGGCATCATCCGCGTCAGAGTGATCTGAAACCACAATTAAAACAGCCGCAAAACCGGTCAGGAAACTGACCGGTTTTCATTTTTTCACTTTCCGATGCAGTTTTGTATATTATATAAGGAGAGGTGACGGCTGTGATCATCAAAAAAATCACCGACAAACGGGTTAAGGTACTGATTGAAGCAAAGGATATTCGCGACTATAAAGTCCCCTATCAACGACTGAATACTGCCGACGATCAAAGCGCAGAATTTATATATAAGATCCTTTTGAAAATTTTAGAAGAAACGGGCATATCCTTTTTGGAGAATGCGTTGATTTTAGAGGCAACGCCTGCCTGCGGCGGTAATTATTATATCACCATTACCGTCGGTAACGATCCGGATACACCGCTTCAGTTACGAAAAAGCGGCGGCGAAAATGATGAAATGCGGATCTTTTTATTACAGCATCCCGATCATATCCGCGGTATGCAAAAGATCCTTGCCGGTCATCCGACGCTGTTGCCCTCGGAAAGTTCCTTGTATCTATATCAAAATCGGCTGTATTGTACGATGGAATTCTCACCGATGCAGCTGGAACATCCAAAATTTGCGGCGCTGATGTTACAGCTGAACGAATACGGCCTTCCTTGCCGTACCGGCGTCGAATATGAAGGAATACTGGTCGAACGGGGCAAAATGATCGACAGCGCCGTATTTAAACCGAATGATGCATAATTTATTTCAAATCGGGCACAATGAAAACAAATATCAAAAAAAGGAGTGTACCAATATGAATAAGTTATCCTTGGTTTTAATCATCATCGGCGCAATCAACTGGGGGTTGGTCGGCCTGTTCGGCTTTGACCTGGTTGGATTTATTTTCGGCGGCACCGATGCATTGATCAGCCGGATCATCTTTACCGTTGTCGGTCTGGCAGGTCTGTGGGCAATTTCGATTCTGTTTCAAAAAATCGTACCCGCTGATCACCGTTCAATCGATAAAGAATAAGCTTTTTGGGGCTGATTTGCGTATTTTTTTGCTATTTTTTAACAAATCAGCCCCAAAAAGAAAAAAATGTGTTGACATATATAAATATAATTTAATATAATAAAGATAATAAAATTTTTATATAAGGGGGCTACATAAATGGCAGGATTCACTTACGAAGTTAAGGACACTTTCGGCAAACTGGTCGATGGACCCAACGGCTGGGCAAAGGAAGTTAAGCTGATCAGCTGGGCCGGAAGAGATCCCAAATACGATATTCGTGATTGGTCTCCCGATGGCACCAAAATGAACAAGGGCTTGACCTTTACCAAAGAAGAGCTCATCGCATTGCGTGATCTGCTCAACACCATCGAACTGTAAAATAGTACAACGTACAAACAGAGGGAAACGATCGTTTCCCTCTGTTTTGTCGCACAAGGAGAAAACAATGGCAAGAGAAAAATTCGGATCGAGACTCGGCTTTATCCTGATTGCAGCCGGTTGCGCCATCGGACTTGGAAACGTATGGCGGTTTCCATACATTGTCGGTCAATACGGCGGCGCCACCTTTATTTTGATTTATCTGCTGTTTTTGGTCATTTTCGGTCTTCCCATTATGACGATGGAATTTGCAGTGGGACGAGCCAGTCAAAAAAGTATTATGACGTCCTTTCGTCGACTGGAGCCGGCCGGCACCAAATGGCACACCTTCGGATGGGTCGGTTTGATCGGCAATTATCTGCTGATGATGTTTTACACCACCGTTACCGGCTGGATGTTTGCCTACGTACTGAAAATGCTGCGGGGAGATTTTGTAGGATTACAGCCCGATGCGATCAGCGCACAATTTAAGCAATTGACCGCTGAACCGAAAATTATGCTTATATTTATGGCGCTATCCGTGATCCTCGGTGTTTTGGTCTGCTCGCTGGGACTGCAAAACGGTGTGGAACGCATCACCAAGGTAATGATGATGGCGTTGTTTGCCATTATTATCGTACTGGCGGTACGCTCGGTCACCCTGCCCGGCGCCGGTGAAGGTATTAAATACTACCTGCTCCCCAGCCTGGACGGTATCAATGAGCACGGATGGGGTGAGGTGATCTTTGCTGCGCTGGGACAGGCGTTCTTTACGCTTTCCATCGGCATGGGCAGTATGGCTATATTCGGCAGTTATATCGGCAGGGACCGCCGTCTGTTCGGAGAATCCATGTCCATTGCCGCGCTGGATACCTTTGTGGCCTTTACCGCAGGACTGATCATTATTCCCGCCTGCTTTGCCTACGATCTGGATGCCGGCGCCGGCCCCGGTCTGGTGTTTGAGACCCTGCCCAATCTGTTCAACGAAATGCCCCTGGGCAGAGTATGGGGCGCGCTGTTCTTCGTCTTTATGGTATTTGCAGCCATGTCCACCATCATCGGTGTTTTTGAAAACATCGTTTCCTGCGTGTGTGACAAATGGAACTGGAGCCGCAAAAAGTCCTGCCTTGTCAACGGCATTTTATTGCTGGTGCTGTCTATCCCCTGCGTTCTTGGCTTTAACGTATGGTCCGGCTTTGCCCCATTGGGCGCAGGCACCAATATTATGGACCTGGAGGACTTTATTATCAGCAACAACATCCTGCCGTTGGGCAGCGTGATCTACGTACTGTTTTGTACACGCGAAAAGGGAGCATGGGGCTGGAAACGCTTTATAGCCGAGGCTAACGCCGGAAAAGGCGTCAAGATCCCGGCCGCCAAATGGATGTATTTTTATGCAAAATGGATCCTGCCCGCCTTGCTGCTCATCTTCTGGATACAGGGCATCATCACAAAATTCTTTTAATTTTAACGGATATCCGAATTTTTAAAACGGATATCCGTTTTTTATTGACAAACCAAACAAGCGTGATATAATAAACTCGTAAGCAGAGTAGACGGACAAGCGTCAAGTGGTCTCGGGACGGGGAGTTGCTCGAGACACGAAAAGCCGGAAGGCTTGCGGTTTGTCCATCGCATCCCGCTGCGTTGTATAAGGACCTTCCCTTACAACGAACGGAAAAATTTTGTAAGGAGGTATCTGCTATGCGTAAATTCATTTTTAAAATCACAGATTCATTTCAGAAGATAAAACAACTCCGCACTCTGACTGTCGGCGCCATGCTGATGGCATTGTATGTTTTATCTTCCTTTTTTTTGCAGTTTTATCCCAGCGAATCTGTCAAAATCAGCCTGAGCTTTATCTTTCTTGCCATCACCGGCTATTTATTGGGGCCGGTAATGGGGGCGATCGTGGGCGGATTGGGCGATCTTATTGCATGGATCTTGCGCACCCCCGGCCCCTTAAATATCGGCATCACGCTGTGTATGGCTGCCATGGGACTATTGTTCGGATTGTTTTATTATAAAGAAAAACCGTCCCTGTCACGCTGCATAATTGCAAGTGTAACAGAAACGGTTATCATTGAGTTGATACTTAAGACCGTTGCCCTCTGTGTGATGTACGGCACGGGATTTTGGGCCACGGCGTTATTGCGCCTGCTCCCGGCGGCCATCACGTTGGTCATTATGATCCTATTGAGTTTCGGCTGTTTTAAGGCGGTGGAGCCCATCCGGTCGCATCTGGAACGCATGGAAGAAATAGATCGTCGCTAACGCATAGCGTCATACCTCTTCTTTGCCGTGCATATACTGTTACGGGTGATAACAATTGACATACACCGTATGCGAATTAAAGCGAAAGGAAGTCATCGACGTCTGCGACGGCGCTCGTTTGGGTTTTCCCGATGATATCGTCTTTGACGAATGCGGCAACATTTTGTATTTATGCCTTGCCACGCCCGGTTTTTCCCTGCGGTTTACCCGCAACGAAACACGGCAGATCCCCTGGAAAGAGATTCAGCGCATCACCGAGGAGACCATCTGGGTCAAAAGCAACCGCTAGTTTTCTTCAACAGAGACATCCTCTTTGAGGAAAGTATGCCATCTTTCTTTAGCGGCGTCGATATCGTAACGCCAACACCAAAAGCCGGAATAGCTACCACCGATGGCGTCGTCCTCTGCGGACGGAATGACGTACTGACGCACCTGCGTATCATAGGTCAAGGCCTGCGTTGCCAGTGAAATCAGCTCCTGCTTGCTCAGCGAGCAGGTAGGAACGGCCGCAAGCTTGCGCAGCAAATCAGGATAATCCGCCACATTTTTTTGCTTCATTTTTTCAAATAACTTGCCTAAAACCAACCGTTGTCGGGCAGTGCGCTGTGTCTCGGAGTCGATTTTGCGGATACGGGCAAAGGCCGTGACCTGCAAACCGTCCAGATATTGTTCCCCCGATTCCTCTACCTGTTCGTGAGTGGGATCCATTTCAAGGCAGATACGGTTCAGTTCTTTTCGTTCCGACTCGGAAATATCAAGCACCAGACCGCCCATAATATCCACCATATCGGCAACGTCCTTATAGTCGAGCACCACGTAATCGGTGACGTTCATATCAAAGTTGCTATTGATGGTGTGCAACATCAATTCGGCCCCACCGTAGGCAAAGGCGTGCGTCAGCTTATCATTACCGTGATCCTTGACCGGCAGATAGCTGTCCCGCTGAATGGAAGTTAATTTGATCTGTCGATGCTTTTTATCCATAGTGATGACCATGGTGCTGTCCGCACGCCCCTCCAACTGATCATAGCTGTCTACGCCGAATACAGCAATATGCCGCAATCCGGAGGGAGCATCGGCGGAAACCGCCAAATCCTTGGCTGAAAAGGTTTCTGCCTTATGATAGTCACCCAGCACAAAATTGATCACACCAACCACGCACAGCACCAAAACAGCCACCACGACCAAGCATACCGCCAAAGCGGTATGCTTTTTCTTTTTTCTTCTTTTTTTGTGGGACGGGCGGGGCGATGGCTGTCTTTCTCCCCCGGGATACTGACCCAGTTGTGCCGTACGCCGCCGTGCGGCGATGCGGGCCCGTTCTTCACGGGTCAAGGTTTGCTTTTCCATATTTTTCACTCAACTTTTGTTTTCAAAAAATTATGCCAACGTTGGGCGGCGGCAGGAATGTCAAAACGCCAGCACCAAAAGCCGTCGTAAGTGCCGCCCCATGGCTCATCTGCATCACCCGGCAACGTATATTGCTTAATATCGGGATCGCAGGCAAGTACGTCCATTGCCAGATTTAACAATTCGCCCTCCGTAAGGCTGGTTTCCATCAGTGGAAGAAAATCCCTGATCAGCTTCGGATAGTCCGTCAGATTTTGATTTTTCAGCTTGTAGGCCAATTGCTGGATCAAACGCCGTTGACGGGCGGTGCGTTCCACTTCACTGTCAATTTTACGGATACGGGAATAGGTGATAGCCTGCGCACCGTTGAGATGGACGTTGCCGCCCAACGGCACAGTTCCTGCCGAGGGATCGATGAATTTTGCGCCGAGATTGATCTGCTCGCATTCCTGCGCCGTCAGCTCCAGATCCACGCCGCCCAGCATATCGATAATCTGCACGAAATCACGAAAATCCAAAGCCACGTACTCAGAAATATTCATATTAAAATTACTGTTGATGGTATGGAGCGCCAGCTCTGCGCCCCCGTAGGCAAAGGCGTGATTGATCTTATCCTGATCGTGCCCCTTGACCGAAACGTAGCTGTCGCGGAGGATACTGCTGAGCTTGAGTTGTTTATTCTCTTGATCCACCGTAAAGATCATAATGGTGTCCGAGCGTCCCGTACCCTCACCATCGGTATCGATGCCGAATACGGCAATATGTTTCATTTTGGTTTGCGGCGCCTTCTCAGAAATTGCGATATTTTCCGTTTTGATCTTGACCGTTTCCGGCTCGAACTTTGAAAAGACATAGCTGTACACGCCCAGACCGATGGCGCCAAGCGCCAGGGCGCTGATCAGGCAAAGACAAACGATGGTAATCCCGAACAACCCAAGCGCCTTCAAGACTTTTTTACCGCGCGGGCCAAGGGTGAAACTGATTTTTTTCATTTTACACCAACTGATTTACGTATTCAGTAAATTTTACGAAGGCATCCACATTTTTATACACGCCCGCGTGCTCCAGCACCTGACAGAACACAGCGCCCACCTCGTCCTGCAATACCTGATCGATATTGCTTTCGTCCAGACGTTCGTACCGGGCGGTGAATTCGTCCACCCAAGGCTTATGCTTAGCAAGGGTCTCGTCGTCGGATATGTCCCGTCCCTCCAAAATAGCGGTACGCAGCTCGGCGATCTCCTGTTTCAGGCGAGCGGGCAATACGGCAAGGCCCAGCACCTCGATCAACCCGATATTTTCCTTTTTAATATGGTGCAGCTCCGCATGGGGATGATACACGCCCAAGGGATGCTCCTCCGTGGTTATGTTATTGCGCAACACCAGATCCAGTTCAAAATCCTCATCCCGTCTACGGGCGATGGGGGTGATGGTGTTATGATCTGCGCCGTCGGTATGAGCAAAGATGAACGCCTCTTCATTCGTATAGCCGCGCCAGGCGACCAAAATTTTGTCTGCCAGCTCGACCAAACGCTCCTTATCCGCACAGCGAAGTCGCAGCACGCTCAACGGCCATTTGACAATACCGGCACTGACGTCCTCAAAGCCGGTAAAGGTAACGGGATGAACGATGGGCGCCCGTTCCATAGGGAAGGTATAATGACCGCCCTGAAAATGATCGTGCGTCAAAATAGAACCGCCCACGATGGGAAGATCCGCATTGGAGCCGAGAAAATAGTGCGGAAATCTATCGGTGAAATCCAACAACCGTTCAAAGGTCTTGCGGGTGATCTTCATCGGAGTGTGCTCACCGCACAGGACGATGCAATGTTCGTTGTAATATACATAAGGAGAATACTGCAGATACCAGTCCTCCCCTGCCAGACGCAAGGGAATGATACGGTGATTTTGACGGGCGGCCGGATTCATTCTGCCGGCATAACCCTCGTTTTCCTTACACAGGGCGCAGGCAGGATAACTGCTCTGCTTAGCGCTGAGGGCGGCGGCAATGGCCTTAGGATCCTTTTCGGGCTTAGACAAATTGATGGTGATATCCAGATCACCGTAAGCCGTGGGTGTTTGCCATTTGATATCCTTGGCAATACGATAGCGGCGGATATAGTCACTGTCCTGGCTCAAACGGTAATAGCGGTCGGTGGCCAGCACCGGATCCTCCTCATAGTCCGCCCAGAACTCGTCAATGACCTGACTGGGACGGGGCATCATCAGACCCATCAGTTTGGCATCAAACAAATCCCGTTCGGTCTGGCTTTCACCGTCGATCAGCCCCAGCTTGGCCGCGGCCTCCAGCAGTTCATCCAGAATTTCCTCCAGGGGGCGTTCCTCCGCCGCTCTGTCCGGGGCATAGTCGGACAGCCCGAAGGCGGCAATCAGGCTGTTGGTAACGAAGATCGCATCCTCCACCCGCAACAGATTGCAACGGATACCGTATTCAACCAAATCAGAAATTGCATTATAAGGCATATTCATTCTCTCCCTTAAAACATGATTCAATATATTATAACATATCTTTTTTCATTTTTCCACCCCCGTTTCTTGACGAAAAGTGCAGGATATGGTAACATCTATACTATATTTCATATGGAGGAATCTATGAAAGGTCAAAAGCTGAAAGGAAATTTAATGATGCTGCTGACCGCCCTGATCTGGGGCACGGCATTTGTAGCGCAAAGCAACGCCATGGACAACGTGGATCCGTTATCCTTTATGGCGGCGAGATATTTATTGGGCGCGGTGGTACTGCTACCCGTCATTGCCCTGTTTTCCAAAAAAGAAAAAAGCGGAGATCGCAAGACGCTGTGGCTGGGCGGCATTTTCTGTGGCGTTATTTTATTTATCGCCTCTGCCCTGCAACAATACGGCATCGTATATACCACCACCGCCAAGGCAGGATTTATCACCACCCTATACGTCATTTTTGTTCCGGTGGCAGGATTGCTGTTCGGCAAAAAGCCGGCGTGGATCGTTTGGCCCGGTGTGGCGCTGAGTACCGTTGGGTTTTATCTGCTGTGTATGACCGACGGATTTACATTGGAGATCGGCGATTTATTGGTCCTGCTGTGCGCCATCGCTTTCACGGCGCACATCATGGTCATTGACCATTTTTCTCCCAAGGTGGACGGCGTTAAAATGTCCTGCATCCAGTTTTTAGTGTGCGGTGTGTTGAGTCTGGTGGCGGCGCTGATTGCAGGCCCCAGTGCGCCGCAAGCGGTTTTATCCGCATGGCTCCCCATCGTATACACAGGCGTGCTGTCCAGCGGCGTGGCCTACACCCTGCAGATTTTGGCGCAGAAATTTACAGATCCGTTTATGGTCAGCCTCATCGGCTCGTTGGAGGCGGTATTTGCCACTCTGTCCGGATACGTTTTCTGGAAGATGGGCATTATCGGCAACGGGCAGGTCACCCCACGGCAATTGATAGGATGCGCTCTGGTATTTATTGCAGTGATTCTGGTACAGATCCCCCTGCCGGAGAAGAAATAATATATAAAAACAAGGCTATCTTTGGTAGCCTTGTTTTTTTATTTCAAAAAAGCACTTGCAAATCGTCTAAAAATGTTGTAAAATTTTTTACAAACAATCTGAATATTCGTAGTTTTAGGTGTTTTTCTTTTTTAAGATAATACACCTTTTTTGCTACACAATTAATCGAACTCATTTTGGTAAAAATGCAGCTCCCGTTTGATTGTGTAGTTTCACCTATGCTTCGAATAGATTGTTTGGCGACAATTGGAGTCTGCGTTTTTCGGTGCGTTGACTTCGGTTGGCGCACTTTTTATTTTAAGGAGGAAAATATGAGAAAAACATTGATTTGCTCGCTATTAATTATCTTAATGCTTTCGACGTGTGCATGCGGACACGAACACAATTGGACGGGCGGCACTTGTATCACCCCACGTAAATGTTCTCTTTGCGATAAAACAAGCAACCTTAGAAGTGACCATCAATTTACAGATGCAACTTGCACAACTCCAAAAACATGTACCGTGTGTAATATCACCGAAGGCACAACGCTCGAACATGATTATGCACCAGCAACTTGTACAATGCCTATCACATGTACAAATTGCAATAAAACAGTAGATGAACCGTTAGGCCATAATTATGAAGAAGGATTCTGCACACGATGTCAAGAAGAAGATCCCAACTACTTCAATGCAGATAATTATGGATTTTATAACAGCGGCGAAATGACAAAGTGGATCGAAATTACCGAATATTCATTCCCAAATCAAAGCGCGACTTACGCCGAATATGGCAAACAACACCGAATTTGGGAGTTCAAGAATAATCTCTTCAATATGTATAATCGTTTTGAAAGTCATACCGATAATCACAAAGAATTTAATAATATAACTCAATCTCACAGTTATTCAATCGTAAATAACGATGCAATTAATGTCGAGGGACATACGTTAACCATTTACGAAAGAAAGACCGATAGTAATGGTCATTTGATCATTAAAGCAATGTATAAAAACACCAAAAAATGGTTTGTTTTATATGAACAAATCGATTGGGACAAATCACCGAACATTGGCGATATAGAAAATGCCCCGGCATGGAATTCATATACATATTATTTTAAATAAAATATAAAAGCAAGGTATACAAGCAGTATACCTTGCTTTTTATATGGTTATCTTTGGTCATTGACGTGTTAATGCACGCGTTTTCCCTTCCATAACAGCCAAATTCCGCCAAAGAGCAACGCCGCCTGAAGAATGACCCCCATAGGAGTAATGCCTCTGTTTATGATGCTGATTGCAACAAGCCCTGCCCAAAGAAGCAATAAAACTATGCCCCACGCACTTTTGGTTTGATCTTGTTTCATCTTTACTGCGGGATTCATTTGCAAATATTGCCGTAGTTTTTCCGGGCCAACGCCGCTGATAACTTCCGGAATCGCGGCAACAATTATTTCGTACCAATCATCCGCATTCGATTCGATTTTAAACACGGTGCCATCTTTGCAATGGATCTTCAGTACGCCATCCGACAGTTCACTGTCGTTTTCCGAAATCGGATCGAGATAAACCCAGGCAATTAGAGAATACGGAATCAGTGCAACCGGCGACCGTGATATTACGACTTTTTCGGAATTGATTTCGCTTACTAAATCGATTCCGTTTTTTCGTGACCAAATCACCGAACGATAAAACGGATAGTAAGATCCAAAATAAATAATCAAAGCGACCAGCCACAACATCACGCAAAACACAAACCAGGCCATTTTGTGATTGTCATAATCCTGCATCAATACAAAACCGATAATGCACCCTAAAAGAAAGGATGCGATCAAAGCATAACGGAAAATAGGTTCCACACGTATTTTTGTGCACACATATTGTTCGATAGACTGATTTTTCTTAAGTCTCAATTATGACAACTCCCCAGCTTCATTATTATTTTTGCGGCAAAAGTTCAACGGTACTGCCTTTATATTTTCTCAAAAATTCGGCCATTTCTTCAGGCTCGATTCTTTCAGGCCATCCTCGATTGAATTTTACTACCAAGCCGCATTTTCTGCAATGGCATTCAGAACCGTGTGTATAATGAACCAAATCGACAAAATGATGTTCATTGTTTTTGCAAAACGTATCCACAACAATTCACCTCTGTTTTTTTATTATATCACAACCAAAAAATCATTGCAACATGTCACGATGAAACCAATTTAATCAAAGAGGGCTGATGCGATGCATCAGCCCTCTTTTGAATTATAACGCATTTTTTGATACGAGTTGCATCGGGTTTCAAAAGTTGCATTTCTGTGCGACCTTTTTGATGGATGCAACCATCTCTCATTATAATATGATACACCATCCTAAAGAATAGTTGTTTGCAAAAAAACTCAATCTTTTATTATGATGGCAGGACGCACGCAAACACCATAAAAAATCGGGTGTTCATCGTGCCAATTGTCGGTATATGTCCCCACTTCGCGTAACTTGTTATCGTGAGTTGCGTTTGGCGCCGAAACCGAAGAACCAAAGCCTGAGCGAAGCCACCAAGAACAATAATCGGCAGAAGAATACGAAGTTTCAACATTATCGAGGTTTCTTGCGTATTGCGTTTGTCTACACTTTTCTTCATCTGCAGAATCATAAAAATACTCATAAACCTCATCTGCGCTTAACAAGAAAACCCTATCCTCCGTTTCACAAGTTGGATTTTCTGCCATCTCAATGAACTGGAGAAAGGTGTTGTATAATTCTTCTTGTGTCGGTTCTTGATAGTTATCAAAAATATTACTAATAGGATTAAAATTAAATATGTAAGACTTCAATTTTGTTTTGACAATTCTGTCTTTTTCACTTTGATCAAAGGCAATATCATAAAATTCGGAATTTAAATACTGGCGCAAATCACACGTTTCCCAGCAAGCATTATAACCTTTATGAAAGGCACGACAAAGAAGGGCATATTTGCTGATAAGCAGTTTATTTTCGTTCTCTTCTTTTAAAACAAACCACTCTATAGGTTGTAATTCACCTTTTTCCCCTTGGGGGAATCTCCCAAAAAACAGACTCTTTTTTTGCATTTTGTGTTTCCTTTCTCCGCATTATAGTAAACAAATGTACAATGTATACTTATATTGTAGTATTTGTAGATACACAGGTCAATACTATTTATAATTTTGACAATGAAATTATTCTTACTCACGCTGAAACTATTCTCCCACAATGAAACTAATCTTTTTTACGAAAATGCCGAAAAGCTTTGTGCCACGGGCATCTTTGATAAAAAGAAAAGAAACGCAAGTATCGTATCAATACTTGCGTTCCAATATGTCTATGGGCTACGAAAAAGATATTTTTGGCATTATTGAATATGAATTCGAACTCTTACATAAATCACGGCGAAAGCCGTGTATATCATCAATTCCGCAGGAATTGCATATCATCAAAACGAAGTTTTGTATATCATCATTGCGAAAAGAAATGCAGCCTGCGGCTGATGATATACACCTTCGGTGATGAGATGCACG
>JAZQDW010000055.1:0-152191 GCA_045546995.1 Eubacteriales bacterium | reverse complement strand
CCCGAAAGCGCAGAATTTTAAGAGATTTTTGGTGCAGAGGAGGAGGCAAGGCTGACGCCTGCCGACGATGATAATCCAAAAAGCACCGAAATTATGCACTTTCAGGCGTGTTCGGATGCTCCTCCACTGCTTAAAACTTGGTCGGATTGGCAACCAAATACCGTCTGACCATCAGCGCCACCTTAAATACAATAGCGTGATCAAACTTTCTTAAATCAAGCCCCGTCAACTTACGGATCTTTTCAAGACGGTATACAAGCGTATTTCTGTGAACAAACAGCTTTCTCGAGGTTTCAGAAACGTTGAGGTTGTTTTCAAAAAACTTTTGAATTGTAAACAGCGTTTCATAATCCAGCGACTCGATCGAGCCTTTCTTAAATACTTCCGACAAAAACATTTCGCACAAGGTTGTCGGCAATTGGTAAATCAGACGGCCGATGCCGAGATTGTCATAAGAAATGATAAATTTCTCAGTATCAAACACCTTACCGACTTCCAAAGCAACCTGTGCCTCTTTAAAGGTACGTGGCAGATCGCGCACGTTGTTGACAATGGTACCAATGCCTATGTATGCCTTAAGATACAGTTCGCTCCCCAAAATATCAATGATACTTTTGGCAAGCTTCTCAAGGTCTTTATTATCATTAGAACTTTTAACCTCTTTAACCAAAACCAAGTCGGTCTCATTAACGTTAATAATAAAATCCTTCTGTTTTTCGGGAAAGAGATTTTGCAAAATATCAAACGCCGAAACGTCACTTTTGTCTGACAGGCGAATCAGCATTGCAACGCGAAATGCATCTGTTTCAAAATGCAATTCTTTGGATTTAATATAAATGTCGCCGGGCAGAATGTTATCTAAAATAACATTTTTAACAAAATTGTTCTTATCGTATTTTTCATCAAAATACTGCTTTGTGTTTGCCAAGGTGATAGCAACGACAGATACAAATTTTGCCGCCAGCTCATCCGTACCTTCGACAAAGGCAACGTACTCCAGACCCGACTTGGAATCCAGCGGTTTGAAAGTAAAACCACCGTCAACAACACATTCCATAGAAGCGGAAATTGACGGAATAACGTTTTCAAATACTTCCCCGATTCTGATCAGATCACTACAGGAAACAATAGAACCTTTTTCATCAATAACACCGACAACACGGTCAATCGATTCTTTGAGTTGATATACAATTCCTTGGAAAAATCTGTTAGACATGTGTTTACCCCCAAAAGTTTATACATACATCTTACACTATTTCCTTTACTTTTTCAACAATTTTTTGGATTTTTTTTGTTAACTTTGCACAAGGAACTTCAAAAAAACTAAAAAAACAGTCTTTTTTTGTACAGTTTTACTACATGGTTATGAAAACTGTTCCTCGTATTCGCTTTCATCCATGCGTTCGCGATGAACCAAGCAAATCAGACCGAATAACAAGATATCGAGTATGATCATAATGATTGCCATCACATAATGTGGTAATGACAACATTTTCATAAAAGCGATCAGATTGATCATGATCACCATCACCAATGCTGTCAGCAGAAAAACAACCAAACTGATCTTAAACGGTAACACTTTTGTTGCCATTCGGTTTAAAATGAGCGCAAGGGAAATACCAAAAAAGAAAAAACTGGCGAACGCAACGGCGAAGGAAACGTGCCCCCAAAAGGGCGCAAAGACAAACACGTACGTTTCCGGCGCAAATTGAAAGGCAAGTTTTGTTGTATCAAAAGCCAGCAGTTCGGACGTGCAGCCCATCACCGCAAGATGTAGGAACATAAACACGGAGTAAAGACCCAACAGCAATGCGGCGCTACAGGTAAAGCCGGCAAAAAACGCTTTACATTCCGTCAACGCCTGCCGTTTTACAAAAACCCTCATCGAGAAAATCCAAATCAAAATAAAAATCAAAAGAGTGATCAAAGAAATAATTGCAATACGGTAAACGGCTGTATTGTAGTAATCCGAAACGCCGTCTTTAATGGATAAATGATACTTCAACAACAAATAATAACCGATTAAAGAAACGATAAAAAAAGCAAGGCCGCACAAAAAATAACCAACATGAAATTTTTGCTGTTTCTTTTTTGCGCTTTTAAAATACACAGCAAAAATGCCAAAGCAAATCAAAATCGTAACCAAATATGCGCCTAAAGCGGAAATCAAGTTCATCCTTCAATCACTCCCCTGTTCTTTCTGCTGGGCAAATATGCTATCAGCAAACCGATTGCAACACCAAGGACGATTACCTTAGTTACGATCGTCAAAACCGTAGAACTGCTAAACGCCACCAGCAAAAACAGCGACAGATAATACAGGCCGCCTACGGCAAAACAGGCAAAATTGTTGTTTTTGATCAGTTCGTACGCCACGAAAGATATTAACAACTGAATCATAATATCAACCATTAACATAATGGCCATATCAATGGATACTTTGAAATCCTGATTCATTACCGTCATCACGACAAAGAAGGCATACTCGCCCAAAGACACGCCGACACCGAAGGACAAGCCGGGCAAAGCGCCTTTCTCATCCTGACTTGAATTACGCTCTTTGCGTAAAACCATATAGCGAAAAAATTCACCAACGACCAATGCGGCCGCCGTTATTCCCGCAAAAACGCCGATCAGAAATGAATTTGTCAACGTACTGTTGGTTTGCGGGAAATTACCGACGATCAAGAGCAGCACAACGCCCCCGCCGGCTAATGCAACAGCAATATCAAGCACGCCTAAAAACATAGAAGAAAATGAAAATTGCGCTGTTTTACGTGTTATGAGCAGCCAAACAATCAGTGCAAAATATGGTAATGCAGCCAGCAATAAGAGTAAAATTTGTTGCATAGAAAGCATATTATTCCTCCTTAGCGGCAAAGGCGTTTTGCGCCGCAGTCATAGTATTCTTCATCAGCATTGCAATCGTCATAGGTCCGACACCGCCGGGGACGGGGGTGATATAGTCTGCAATCGGTTCGACCTCTGCAAAATCAACGTCTCCGCACAGTTTACCGTTTTTGTCGCGGTTAATACCAACGTCAATAACAACCGTGCCGGGACTAACCATATCAGCTGTAACGAAGCCGGCGCGACCGACCGCCGCAACCAGAATATCAGCGCTTCGCGTTATCGCGGGCAGGTCCTTGGTGCGGGAATGGCAAATCGTTACAGTTGCGTTTTTATGCAACATCAACATTGCTTGAGGTTTACCAACAATATCGCTTCTGCCGATCACAACGCAATGCTTTCCGCAAACGTCAATTCCACTGCGCTCCAGTAGTTCCATTACGCCGGCGGGTGTACAAGGCAGAAAATCAAAATTACCGGTCATAATTTTGCCAACGTTAATCGGATGAAATGCATCCACGTCTTTGGCAGGCAAAATATGATTGATAACTGCCTGCTTGTCCAGATGAGACGGCAAAGGAAGCTGTACCAAAATGCCGTGAATATGCTCGGCCGCATTCAATCGATCCAACAAAGACAGCAGTTCTTGCTGTGTGGTTTCAGCAGGAAGTCTATATTGCTCCGAATGATAGCCGATACGCTCACAGGCCAGCGTCTTGTTACGAACGTATGTTTGAGAAGCCGGATCATCCCCCACCAATACAACGGCAAGGCCCGGAACCAATCCTCTTTCTTTAAGCTCCAACGTCTGTATACGAAGCTCCTCTTTAATTTGTTCACTGATTGCTTTACCGTCAATCTTCACTGCCATCGCCGGATTCCTCCTCTTCCCCATCCTCGAGTCTGTCAAAAACCTGCTTCATCACGTATTCTTCTTCTGTGATAGCAGCCTCTTCTTCCAATTCCTCACCAAACTGAGAATCATACTTTTCTTCCTGTCGTTTTTTTGCTTGCTCCACGCGCAGACGATGCAACTCCCGCAGGCTGAGCGTTTTTTCGATCTCATCGCTGTCAATGTGGACCGACGTTTTCACAAAACGGAAAAATATCCATGCAGCCAGCGACAGTACAACTGCGCAAACGGCAATCATTTGATTGATTTTAATAGAGCCTGCCATCAATTGGAACTGCTCGTCACGCAACCCCTCCATCCACGCTCTGCCGAGGCCGTACCAGCCTGTATACCACAAAAAGACCTCGCCGCGGAATTTTCTCTGATCAAGAAACGCCAGAATCAGCACAAAGCCGATCAAATTCCACAGAGCTTCATACAGAAACAGCGGATGTACAAATTCTGCAATGCCGTCCATTCCAATGCCCATACGCCAGGGTAAATTGGTCTGCACACCATAAACCTCAATGTTAAAGAAATTTCCAAACCGACCAACGATCTGACCGATCAAAATACCACTGCCCGCCAGATCCAAAACGTTAAAAACATTGATTTTCTTAAATTTGCAAACGACGATAATTGCAATAAAGGCTGCAATCAAACCGCCGTAAATAGACAAGCCGCCGTTCCAGACCGAAATCATTGATTTAAACGTCGGAAAACTTTTCAGATCCATCAATATGTAGCCCACGCGGGCGCCCAACAGGCCCGCCGGAACGCAAATTAAAACCAGATCCAAAAAATCGTCGTTCTTTAAACCGAAATATGACGCCTTTCTCTCCCCGTAAATAAATGCAAGAATCAGTCCTATGCAAATACAGATCGCATACCACTTAATCGTCAGCCCGCCAATGGAAAAAGCATCGGGATTTACAGCAAACTCACCGATTCCGAGTCCCGGAAAAGAAACACTATTCATCAGTCTTCACCTCTTTTTTCGGAGTTATGACACTCATTGCCAATTTATCAGCCCTTAAAACCTCATTACCCACCGATACAACATCCTGTAAGGTAATATCGTTAATGGCGCGCAGCAAAGAAAATATATCGCCATCCATCAAACGGTGCGCCACAAACCGATTGACTAACGTTTCAGCATTATCAAGCGAACGAATCATATCGCCATACATCGCGTTACGAATTCTGTAAAAATCCTCTTGTTTGATCGTGCTTTCGTCAAAATCGGAACACAGTTGTTTGATCTTATCGCATACAAGCTTCGGTTGATTGCTTTCACCGGCAAAAAGTAAAAAGCCAAAACCAACGCCGTTTTCGTAATCAGCAGAAAACTCGGGATTCAAAACACCCTGTTGATACAAAGAATTGTAAAATTCACCGGATTCTCCAAACAAAATATCCAGCAGAATTTTGACCGACAATTCCCTTTTTGCCCACGCCTCGCCCGTCACGTCGGCGCCGCAATCTTTAATGCCGATAAAAAATTGGGTTTTAGAAACGTCCATTTCTTGTTGCATATATTCTCTGTAAATATTTTCAGGCTCGTCCGTCGTTTTTTGCACGATAGTGTCGCTTTCTTCCACAGGCAGCTGATGATCGCAAATCTCCAAAATCTTATCCAAATCCAGGTCGCCTGCGACGCATAGAGTAAGATTGGCGTTGTTATAAAACACGTTATAGCAATCGTACAACGTCTGATCGGTAATGGCAGAAATGGTTTCCACTGTGCCGGCAATATCAACACGTACCGGATGTTCAACATACAAGGATTGTACCAGACCGATATAACCCTGCCAGGACGGCTCGTCATCATACATCCGGATTTCCTGTCCGATGATCCCCTTCTCCTTTTCGACGTTTTCCGGGGTGAAATAGGGATGCTTAACAAAACGAAGCAAGATATCAAGCGACTCGTAAAAATGATCGGAGGAGACAAAATAATAGGCCGTGCGGTCATTAGAGGTATAGGCATTCGCCTTCGCTCCCGTACGGGCATAGAAATCAAATGCATTCCCCTGAGGTCCCTCGAACAATTTATGCTCCAAAAAATGAGCGATACCATCCGGTACGGTCATCCATTCGTCCGACCGAAATTTTTTAAAGGTCTGATTGATTGAACCGAACTTCGTCGCGATCATCGCTGCGGCCTTACTTTTTCCCGGCATCGGGTAATAAAACAGCGTTACGCCGGAAGGATGGGCGATCCGATAGTATTTTCCGTCAACTCGATTATATTCAATACACTCACTTTTCATTACGCTTGCTCCTTTCCCTTCAAGAAGTAAACCGTATCTAAAGCAACCGCCTTTGCCACCGCAATGACGTCATCCTTGGTCAGAGCAGCGATTCTCTTAAGTTGCTCCTCAACAGTATCATCAATACCAAGCAGATGATTTCGCAAGGTCTCCGAAAGAAGCGCACTGTGGGAATCTCTGATGCCGGCAATCTGATCCAATAAATAAAGCTTACCGTTTTCAAACTCTTCGTCGCTGATAACACCGTTTTTCATATCTTCAAGCTGTGCCAGAATTTCATTTTTTGCAATTTCATAATTAGCAAACTCAATTCCGGAAGAAATAAACATACTATGAACGATAAAATCAATCGCCGAAGAACAATAATAACATAATGACAGCCGTTCTCTGACGTTGTTGAACAATTTCGAAGTTGGGCTACCGCCGTAAATTACGTTAAACAGTCTTGTGGCGTAGTATTCGGTGGCGGAAATCAGCCGAAAACCCATCGTAAGCTTACCCTGCGCAACGTCAAATTCTTCTGCAATGTATTTGGGCTCCGCAGGAGTGATGCGCAAAAAATCCGAACACGGCTGTTCAGGTCGATCCTGCAGATCAAAATGCGTTTGTGTCAGAGCCGCAAGATCAAGCTTTCTACCGATATAGGTTACAACCACCTCTGCCGTCGCCAAAAGTTCTTGATAAAACAAGTACAGTTTTTCCGGCGTCAATTGCTCCAAACAGGAAAGCGTACCGACAGAAGTGAATTTATAGTCCGAATCTTCAAACATGATCTCTTTACAACGGATCAAAGCATACAGGCGCTTATCGTTGATCAAGCCCGCGATCTGATCGGCGTGATTCCGTTTTTCCTGCTCAAAAAAGTCGGATCGAAAAACACCGTTTTCTGTCATTGGGTGCCGCAACAAATCGCCGGCAAGGTCCATCACACCTTTACAAATCTCCTCGCCTTCCATAGCGAAACGATCGTCCAGAAAATAGGTTTGAACAGTAAATGAAAGGCGATCCCCCAGCTTGTCCGAAGAGATGGAAACAGTAGCACCGTACAACTCTTCCAGTCGTGCAGTGATTTGATCCATTTCACCGTACTTCTCACACCCACGTTTTAAAATTTGAGAAAGCAAAGCGCAACAGGTCGCATTTCTCTCATTGAGCGGCATCAAAAAGTTAAGTGTATATGAGTTAAATTTGAAATTATCCGTAAATAGAGGATGATACGTAATCTGCATAAATATGATCCTTTCATATAAATTTTGCATAATAACCCATTATTGTTTATTATAGCACATATATAATTAAAATAAAAGCATTTTAACTAATTTTACAAATAATACACAATGTTCAAAAAGAAATACTCACCTTTCGACAAAATCAAAAGGTGAGTATAACTTATTTAAAGAGTTTTGATTGCGCCGCACTTTCCTGCTGCTGCATATCTTCATAAATTTTTTGAAATTTCAGTCCGAGTTTCGACGGCTTGGCGACCTGTTCCTCATCAGAAAGTCCGCTTAACTTGTAAGCAAGGCCGTCGTAAATAACTTCATTACCGGAAATATATAGCTTATGTTCCTTTTTGCCTTGAAAAACGATCAAATAATCAACGGAAGAAAATTTTGTCGGTTCAGTCGTTTCAAGTTTGATTTTATCAATCTTCTTGCAGAAGGAAACAATCTCATCCGGATCACTGAGCGTTTTTTCAAAATAGGTATACGTATTATTTTCATCCACGTTTGTGCGTTGGAAACAAACGCCTTCAATAGCCTTCAAATCCGGTGTAACGTCCGCATACTTAACGTTGCTGCAACCGCCAAACAGCAAAACACATGACAAAAAAAGAATACAGAATCTTTTCATCGCAATCACCTATAGTTCTGTAACGTCTGTCGAAATCACACCGCCGGTCATGCCGTCAACAACGCAAGTATACCGAAGGTGATTAACAAACGAAATAAAGGAAACTCTGTACTGACGAAGTCCGTTTTTGATCATAGCGGAGATCTCAACGTAGTTATAAACAAAATCATCCTGCGCATAAAAGGTGTTTTCGGCAATTTTCAGTGCATCACCGCTATCCTTGCTCCACTCTTCTATCATCAAAGGAGCGCCGTTCACAATATATTCGTACGGCGAGGCTCCCATACTGTAAAAATCGGCATCAGAGATAGAATCAATTTCACCGGTACGCGTATCGACAGTCACAACGCGAATATCACCGTATTTAAGATCCTGCGGTAATTTATCCGTATAATAGAGACGCGCTTTTCCGATTTCTTCAACGTCCATAGCCATATCTATACCATACAGGACAAAATGATTTTCCTTATCTTCAGCAGACAGATCCTTTTGAATCTCTGTAACGATTTTTTTGGCAGTAGTGTTATTTTTGCCGACACCGCCAATGGTAATATCAAGTTTTTTGCACGCAGAAAGGAGTAACGCCGCGCATAAGAGTAAACATAAAATTATATTTCTTTTTTTCATTTTCTCACCTCATCAAAGAGATTTTAAATATTCGATCTCTTTATCATCCAGTTTTCGGTACTGGCCGGAGCGAAGCGTCCCGATGGACAAGGTTCCTACACGTTCGCGTTTCAGGCGAAGAACCTGCAGCCCCACCGCTTCACACATACGGCGAATCTGACGATTTTTTCCCTCATAAATCGTAATACTTAAAATCGTGCGATCCTCTTTAGCTCGGAGCACTTCAACATCAGCACGGGAAGTCTTATACCCGTCCTCCAGTACAACGCCGTCTGCCAGACTGACCAATTGATCTCGACCGACCGTTCCCGAAACGATCGTCCGATAGGTTTTACCGATATGATGACGGGGGTGCATCAAACGATTGGCCAGCTCACCATCGTTGGTCAGAAGCAACAAACCCTCGCTATCCTTATCCAATCGACCGATGGGAAACACGCGTTGCCCTACGGAAGCGACAAGATCAATAACGCATTTACGGCCCATTTCATCATTTGCAGTCGTGACGTATCCACGCGGTTTATACAGCATAAGATAAGTATGCTTTCTTTGCGCGCGAATCGGTTCACCATCAACGCAAATTTTCTCATTTCCCGTGACCTTTTGCCCAAGATGAGTCGGTTTACCATTAACGGTAACGCGTCCCTCCTCGATCAATTTTTCAGCGGCACGGCGAGAGCAAACGCCTGCGTCGGCAATATATTTTTGAAGACGTACTTGTTGATCCATTTAATTAAAATCCTTTAGTATTTTCTATTATTTTATATCAAAAACCGAACAGATGCAACACAAAATCCGATAATTTCTTAAAAATTGACTTTTTTACCTCTTTTGGTCGTAAATCACGGTCGATATACAGCTTCCCCGACCCGACTATTTCACCCCCGTCGTATATTTCAATCGTGCCTACCGGCTCTCCAATTATCTTATTGGCATAAACAAATTGCGGCACTCTTTCAACGATCGTAAGCGGATTACCATCCACCTCCACTGCATAAATGGTATTACAATAGATACCTGCGTCATCAGCACCGGCAACCGGAATTTTGTGATACAGTTCTCTTTCTCGAAGGACACAAACCCTCCGGCAGCGGCGAATAGCCTTATCATACAGTTTTGTATGTACGTTCCAATCATCCGAGCAATTCAAAGTAACACAGATCAGTGTAACGCCGTCCTTTTTAATCGCGCTGACCAAACAACGGCCGCAGGATCTTGTGTAACCGGTCTTTACACCGATGCAACCATCTAATCGCCACAAAAGCCGATTGTGATTTACCAGTGTTTTATCACCGATCGTATATTGCTTGGTGGCCACGATCTGCGCAAACGTTTCATTGTCCAGCGCCGTAGCTGTCAACAACGCCAGATCATACGCCGTCGAATAGTGCTGCGTTGCATCCAATCCGGACGGATTGACAAAATTTGTATTCCGCAAGCCGATTTCCGCAGCACGCTTGTTCATTCGAAGCGCAAAGGAGTCAACGTCCCCACCAACGTATAAAGCCAACGCTGTGGCTGCATCGTTGCCGGAGCAGAGCATTAAACCATACAACAGTTGTCGCACCGTGTAGACGTCGCCTGCCTTCAAATACATAGACGACCCTTCCACACCTGTGCTTTCTGCACTGATTTTAACTTTTTCTTCCAAATCGCAGTTTTCGATTACGACCAGTGCAGTCATAATTTTCGTAAGACTTGCCATTGGTAACTTACGCTCTCCGTTTACATCATGCAAAATGCGGCGACCGCTCATCTCCATCACCAATTCCGCACCACCGGATGCAGCAGAAACAGGAACGCAAAAAGCAACGGTACAAAAAAACAATAAAATAAGTAAAGCTTTTTTCATAAAAATCACCCGTCAATTAAAGTATATTGACGGGTGATTCGGTTATTCAGCTTTTTCTTCTTTTTTATCTTTTGCAAACAATGCGGAAACCTTGTCGATCAGACCGGGTACCTGAGTGATAATTTTATCAACGGCATCGGGATTTTCGCTGATCGAGAGAACCTTCACGTCGCAGCCGGAAATTGCCAAAAAGGCAACAGGGGTAACCTTTACGCCACCGCCGGCGCCACCGCCGAAATTATCTTTTTCAGCTTGCTTACCAAAGGAGCTGCCACCGGCCGCAAAGCCAAAGGAAACCTTGGAGATTGGGATCAAGGTGAGCTGATCATTGACGTGAATAGGATCACCGATCACAGTGTCCACGTCTACCATTTTCTTAATGCCGTCCAGAGCATTACTCATAACGTTATCCAGTGCATTTGCCATATTATTTTACCTCCTGATGAAATTCTTGGGGTTGAGAAACAGATTGAATTAAATTTATTATATCACGAATGTTTGTGCAAATCAATACAAGCAAAAATTTAAGCAAAATTACGCCAAAACGCAGATCAACCTCAAATGAGCTATCAAGCACATCATAATCAAAGTTGATTTGGATTTCTTTCTTTCTGATTCTTATTTTGTTTTCTAAATAAGCAATTATACCATATGCCGCTGCATTTGCTGCGCCAAATTCAGTTGCAACGTCTGCAGGATCATCTCCCGCAACCGTAATCATAAATCGACAACGATACAGCACAAAGTGCCTGCAAAACTGACTGACAAGCTGCCCGGCCAACCGCAACAGCGTATTGATTTGCTCCAAACGAAAGGAAACCGACGGGTTTTCTTTATTTTTTTGCTTTGTTTTTTTCTTATCCTTAATTTGCTTTTTATCGCCGAACAATTTGATTTTGACAACGTACCACAACCGAATATATCCGCTGAAATTCTCGCCGGAATATTGCAATACGATATGTGTCGGTGCAAATAATAAAAAGGCAAGAAGGACAACAATAACGACGGTGATCATCACTCGGAAAACACCTCATCCGGGAATTTTTCCTGCGTATCCGCCTGATCTTCAGGAGTGATCATTTTCGGCAATGCGGGCAAATCTCCCAATTCATTGATGCCAAACACACGCAAAAACTCCATTGTGGTACCGTACAGAATCGGTCTACCCGGTGCATCTAAACGACCTTTTTCTTCCAACAATCCTTTTTCAACCAAGGAATTTATGCCGTAAAAGCAGTCAACACCGCGAATTTGTTCAATATATGACTTTGTAACCGGCTGATTATAAGCAACGATGGAAAGAATCTCGAGAGCTGCATTGGACAACGGTGTATTTCTGCGCTTATCCAACGCGCGGCGAACGAATTCGCCGTATTCGGCATTACTGCACATCTGATAGCTGTCAAGCAAGCGAACGATCTTCATTCCTCGTTGATCCGCCTCATAATCCGCCATTAGCTCGGAAATCAGACCATGCACATCTTTGATGTCACATTCAAGACAATCGGCAATGTGTTGCGCCGCAATCGGCGAACCGTTGGCAAACAAAATTGCCTCAACAGCACTTTTATAATTAATCATTTCCATTGTGCTCACTCCCCTTTTTCTGATCGTACAGAATTACGGCATCCCGCTGATCACCGTCTATGGTCACGTAATCGGTTTTGGACAGCTCCAAAATGGCCAAAAACGTAGCCACGATATCGGATCTGCTTTTGACGTTTTTAAAAAGATCCAAAAACTTAACCTTAGTAAATCTTTTCAAATTACGTAACACAGACAAGATTTTGACGGAAACAGACGTGATTTTTTTAGCAACGATATTTTGAAAACTGTTGGAGGGCGGCGGCAACCGACGTTCCAACTTCTCCTGCACCTCGTGGTACGCCTTGATCAAAACAGCTACCTCATACGTACGACGCTCTTTTTTGTCAGGTTCGATCGCCTCGGCAGCGCGAGTGTAACTACCCGATGCCGCTTCATTAAGCTGATGCATCGACGGCACGATCGATTGATAACGCTGATACTCTGCCAAGGCCATTGCCAACGGCATCCGGGGATCCTCCTCCACTTCTTCCTTCGGAAGGAGCATTCTGGATTTGATCAGAATCAAATGAGCCGCCATTTCAATGAATTCGCTGGCAACCTCCAGATTCATTTTCTTCATTTCTTCCAGTTTTTCCATATACTGATCCAGAATGGTGGCGATGGGAATATCATAAATGGAAACCTTGTTTTTTGATATTAAATTTAACAGAAGATCCAGCGGGCCGCTGAATACCTCCAAATCAAAAGTTAATTCTTCCACCATAATGCTCCTATATCAAATTTAGTGCGCCGAAAATAGTGCTCCAAAAAGAAATCAGTAGTTCAACGATCGTTATCTGAACCTTACTGATAAAATTACTGACGTAAGGGGTAAAAACGACTAACAGTATAAATGCGATCTGGATGTATTGACTGTATTTCAGTACAAAAATTTTATACTTAACAGGCATAAAATAATTAAAGAATCCTGCTCCATCCAGAGGATATACCGGCAACAAATTAAAGACTGCCAAACCAATATTGATCTGCATCAAATAAAAAACCAACAGCAAAGAATTGTTGAACAGTTCAATCATAAAATCTGCCGTAGGCGCGATAAATTGCGCAACAGCAAACAATACCACGTATAAAAACGAAGCAGCAAACGCCAGAAGAAGGTTGGAAATCGGTCCCGCGATGGATGTTAACATCATACCTTTTGACGGATTTTTAAAATTCCCTGCATTTACGGGTACCGGCGTCGCCCAACCGAAATGCACGATCATCATCATTAAAAAGCCAAGCAAATTAAAGTGCTTCATCGGATTCAAGGTCAAGCGCCCCTCGTTACGGGCAGTGGGATCCCCCAAGCGGTTTGCCATCCAGGCATGAGAAAACTCGTGAAAGGAAATGGAAAACAAGATCACAGGGATCCACAAAATAAGATTTTTGATATTTTCATAAGAAAAAAATGAGCTCAATCAAATGCCTTCTTTCGAAAAATCTTCCACAGCCTGCTCTATGCACTCCAAAACCAAATCTTTTCCTTCTGACGTTTTGGCGCTGAACGGAATGAAATACGTTTCATTTTCACCACAATAAGACTCATAAAACTCGATTTGATTTTTTCTCTCGGTTTTGTTGAGTTTGTCCACCTTGGTGCCGACAATAATATACGGAATTTCATACTCAGCAAGCATATCCGCCATTTGCAAATCAAGCTTAGTCGGGGCGTGACGAATATCCATCAGCAAAATCACCAGTGCCTTATTGTCGTTTGCGGAAAAATAAGTTCCGATATACTCTCCCCACTTTTTCATTTGGCTATCCGAGACTTGCGCATAGCCATACCCGGGAAGGTCCACAAAATAACAACAACGATCAATTTTAAAATAATTGATCTGCGCCGTCTTTCCGGGTTTTGAAGAGGTGCGCGCCAAGGCCTTTCTGCCTAAAAGTGAATTGAGTATCGAGCTTTTGCCAACGTTGGACTTGCCGCAGAAAACAATTTCGGGCAAATCGCTTAAAAACTGTTTTTTAGAAACCGCAGAAACAATAAATTCTGCATTATGATAGTTCATAACTACTCCTTATTGACCCACCCGACGCGAGGCGCTTTTATCCTTAGGAAGCGAAACGAAGGTACGCTGTTTTTCCTGCGCCACGCCGGGCGCGTACAACAATGCGTGTTCGAGCACCTGCTCCATATCAGAAACAGGCAAGAATTTAACATCTTCACGAATGCTTGGATCCAATTCAAACGTATCACTTAAATTATCCTTTGGAATCAAAACGGTTTTTATACCGTGCTTTAAAGCAGCGGTCGCTTTCTCTTTCAGTCCACCAATGGGCAGAACACGTCCGTTGAGCGTAACCTCGCCGGTCATCGCAATTTTATTGGAAACCGGTATGCCGCTGATTGCAGAAAAAATTGCAGTGGCAACCGTGATACCGGCCGAAGGACCGTCTTTTGGCACGGCTCCTTCCGGGAAATGGATGTGAATGTCTTTTGTTTTGTAAAAATCCGTATCCAAGCCGTATTTTTCTGCAATGGAACGGATAAACGAAATGGCGATCTTTGCAGATTCCTTCATCACTTCACCCAGTGACCCTGTAAGCTCCAGCTTGCCGTTGCCCTCCAGTACGATCACCTCAACGTTAAGCATCTCACCGCCAACGCTTGTCCAGGCAAGGCCGTTTGCAATACCGGCAACACCGCCGTCATAAAGTTCTTCATCCTTAAAGGTTTTCGGGCCCAAAAATTTCTCGAGATTTTTAGTGGTGATCGAAACCGACTTTCTCGTGCCCTCCACCAATTGTCTTGCCGCTTTACGCATCAGTTTACCAATCAAGCGTTCAAGGTTACGGACACCCGCCTCACGGGTGTAACCGGTGATCATAGCAACGATTGCATCGTAATTGATTTTAAAGGTCTTGGTGGTCAGTCCGTGCAAAACCCGTTGTTTCGGAATCAAATGCTGCTCTGCAATCGCAACCTTTTCAAACTCAAGATAGCTGGGCACTTCAATGACGTCCATTCTGTCAAGCAGCGGTTTGGGGATGGTATCCAGCGTATTGGCAGTCGTGATAAAAAATACCTCGGACAGATCGAATGGCACTTCCATATAGTGATCGGTATAATTGCAATTCTGTTCCGGATCCAGCACTTCCAACAACGCGGCGCCGGGATCACCCTTAAAGTCCGAACACAGTTTGTCGATCTCATCCAATAAAATCACAGGGTTTTGTGAGCCGGCATTTTCAATGGCCGCCATGATTCTGCCGGGCATTGCACCGATATAGGTTTTTCTGTGTCCGCGAATCTCCGCCTCATCGTGAATACCGCCGAGAGACACACGGGCAAAATTGCGCCCCATAGCCTCTGCAATAGATTTTGCAACCGAGGTCTTGCCGACACCGGGAGGTCCGACCAAACACAAAATTTGGCCCTTTAAGTCACTAAGTTGTTTGACAGCCAGCATTTCCAAAACGCGTTCCTTGACTTTGGTCAAGCCGTAATGATCCCGCTCCAGCACCTCTTTGGCGCGCTCCAGTGACAGATTGTCCTCCGTTTTAACACCAAAAGGCATATCAAGCACCAAATCGAGATAACTGCGAATGACCGCACCCTCATGTGACATAGGCGGCATTTTTGCCAGCCTGGAAACTTCTTTATAAAGCTTTTCCTTGCTCTTTTCATCAATGCAGAGATTTTCAATCGTATCTCGGTACTGTTGCAGATTCTCAAAATCTTCTTCGCCTTCGCCCAGCTCGTTTTGAATGACTTTCAGCTGTTCACGCAAATAGTACTCGTGCTGATTCTGATCCATATTTTCTTTAACGCGGAGCTGTAAATCTTCCTCGATCTGTAACAAAACGTTTTCTTTTATCAAGATCTCAGTAAGGTTTTGCAATCTGACGTGCGGATCGGAAATCTCCAGAAGTTCTTGTTTGATAACGTAATCAAACAGGCAATTTCCGGCAATATAATCTGCCAGTTTGCCAAAATCACTGTACTGATTCATATTCAGTACAACATCCGTTGCAACCTGCTGATTGAGATCCGCGTACTGCGAAAACGCCTTCTTAGCAAGACGGATGGCGGCAGTTTCATCTGCAGAATCACAAGGAGCGGGTGCATCCTCGATTTTTACCACGTCGGCAAACAGCGAACCGCCGCGCCGGAACACCTTCAACAGTTCAACACGATATTTACCGTCTACGAAAGCGCAAAGCGTATCAGAAGATACCCGAACGACCTGTTTGATCTCAGCAACGACGCCCATTGTATACAGATCCTCCGGTTCAGGATGATCCTTGGCAATATCTTGCTGCGCCACCAAAACGATCAGTCGACGATGAGCCATAGAATGCTGCACCGCATTAACCGACTCATCCCTGCCGATATCGAAGCTGACAGACGTACCCGGGAAAACGACCAGACCACGCAGAGCCAACACCGGCAACTTCAAAATGTTTTTTTCATTTATATTAATCATTGTATCACTCACAAATTTACTCCTTTATGGGTTTTCATTTTATTATACTAAAAAATTGACCCACTTGCAATAGTTTTTGCCTAAGACAAATCAAATTTTCTGTAAACATTTTCTTCAAAATATGGCTATTTACAGCAAAACGGGCGATTTGAAACAAATCACCCGTTTTGATATCAGTTTTTATAAACAATCTTCGGTTTTTCGCTCTTGTCCACCGCCGAACGAGTCACGATTACTTTTTCAACGTTTTCCTGTGACGGTACTTCGTACATAATTTCCATCATCGCATCCTCAATGATGGACCGCAGACCTCTGGCACCGGTTTTCTTCTCAACCGTCAGCTCTGCAATTCTGAGTAAGGCATCCTCTTCAAAAACCAGTTCCACGTCGTCAAAGCCAAACAACTTTTGATACTGTTTTACCAAAGCGTTCTTCGGCTCGGTTAAAATACGCAGCATTTCATCCTTGCCGAGAGGATCCAGCGTAACAAGCACCGGAAGTCGACCGACAATTTCGGGAATCAGACCGTACTTCGAGATATCGTGATTTTCAATCAAGGCATAGGTTGCGGCAGAATCGTTTTCAATTTTTTCCTTCAATTTATTACCAAAACCGATACTGCCACCGCCGATCCTCTTTTCAACCACCTGATTGATCCCATCAAAGGAGCCACCGCAGATAAACAAAATATTTTTAGTATTGATCTGTATAAACTCCTGATTGGGGTGCTTTCTTCCGCCTTGCGGAGGAACGTTTGCCACTGTTCCCTCCAAAATTTTCAGCAAAGCCTGCTGTACCCCTTCACCGCTAACATCTCTGGTGATGGATGGGTTTTCGCTTTTACGGGCAATTTTGTCGATTTCATCCACATAAATGATACCTTTTTCGGCACGGCTTACGTCAAAATCAGCGGCCTGTAGCAAACGAAGCAGAATATTCTCAACATCCTCGCCGACGTAACCGGCCTCCGTCAGAGTGGTAGCATCGGCAATGGCAAAAGGAACGTCCAAAATCTTGGCCAAAATGGATGCCATATATGTTTTGCCGCTTCCTGTCGGTCCGATCAACAAAATATTGCTCTTCTGAATATCGACATCATCCTGATCCGGATGCATGATCCGTTTATAATGATTATACACCGCAACGCTTAGCGCAATTTTTGCGCGGTCCTGCCCAATAACAAACTGATCCAGTATCTCTTTGATCTCTTTGGGACGCAACAGCTTCAGTTCCTTTTCGGCAGTTCTTACCTTAATTCGGGGTTTAATCGTTTGCTCAATGATCTCGTAGCAATACTCAATGCATTGATCACAAATCAAAGCATCATTTCCCGCAATCATTTGCAACCGTTCAGATGCCGGCGCACCGCAAAAGCTACAACAATTTGATTTTTTCTTGTCCAATTTAAGCACCTCACACAATAAAGGCCGACGCTGTAACGCCGGCCTTTATATCAGTTTCTTTTATCGATCACTTTATCGATCAAACCATACTCTGCAGCTTGAGCCGCACTCATAAAATTATCACGCTCGGTATCTCGCTGAATTACTTCAAGCGGTTGTCCGGTCGCCTCGGCGAGCATTTGATTCAGATTATTGCGAATCTTTAAAATATGATCCGCATGAATCTTGATATCGGATGCCTGCCCCTGAGCGCCGCCCAAAGGCTGATGAATCATAATTTCACTGTTGGGTAATGCAAAACGCTTACCCTTTGTACCGGCGGAAAGCAGAAACGCACCCATACTGGCAGCCATACCAATACAAATGGTGGACACGTCACAGCGAATATATTTCATCGTATCGTAGATAGCCAATCCGGCGCTGACCGAACCACCGGGACTGTTGATATAAAATTGAATATCCTTATCCGGGTCCTGGGCCTCCAGATACAGTAGTTGGGCAACTACAAGGCTGGCGGTAACATCATTAACCTCTTCCGAAAGCATAATGATACGATCATTCAGCAATCTGGAAAAAATGTCATAAGAACGCTCCCCACGATTGGTTTGCTCAACAACTACCGGTACTAAACTCATTAGCATTCACCTCAAAAAATTATTTATCTTCAGCGACCTTTTTGGTGGTCTTCTTAGCAGTGGTGGTTTTTTTGGCGGTAGAAGAGGTGCTGCTCTTTTTGGTAGTGGTGGTCTTCTTGGCAGCGGTAGTCTTCTTGGCGCCGGTGGTCTTTTTAGCAGCAGGTTTCTTTTCAGGTTCTACCTTTTTCTCGGTGATCTCAGCATTCTTCTTAACGAATTCAATAGCCTTGCCAACGGCAATGTCCATCTTCAGATCAGCCTCGGGAATATACATCTTGATCTGATCAACTTCCATCTGATATGCATCAGCCAGTTTCTTATATTCGGCATCGAGATCCTTGGCAGTAACCTTCAGCTTCTCAGCCTTAACAATAGCTTCCAGAGCCAGTCTTACCTTCACCTGCTTTTCAGCCTCAGGCTTAAAGCCCTCACGGAAGGCCTCCATAGTCATGCCGGTGTACTTAAGGTACAGATCCAGTTTCATACCCTGCATCTGCAGTCTGGAATCAAAGTCACGAACGATGTTGTCGATCTGCTTTTCAATCATGGCATCGGGTATATCGACCTCGGTCTGCTCAACGATCAGATCCAGTAAGGCGTTCTCCAACTCGCTCTCGGCAGTTTTCTTCTTGCCATCCAACAGTTTTTTCTTGATATCCTTCTTCAGTTCGGCAAGCGTATCAAATTCGCTGATATCCTTAACGAACTCATCGTCGATCTCGGGAAGTTGCTTTTCTCTGACGTCTTTAATCTTGACCTTAAAGACAACAGCCTTACCCTTAAGCTCTTCTGCATGATACTCCTCGGGGAAGGTAACGTTTACTTCAACATCCTCGTCCTTGGATTTACCAATCAATTGATCCTCAAAGCCGGGAATGAAGGTACCGGAGCCAATTTCCAGCTCATAGTCCTCACCCTTACCGCCGGCAAAGGGCACACCATCTAAAAAGCCTTCGTAGTCGATAACGGCAACATCGCCGCTTGCGACCGCTCTATCAACAGAAACAACACGTTCAGCCTTCTTCTGCTGTGCCTTCAGTTGTGCGTCAACCTCGGCCGCAGTAACAGTATAGACGTTTTTCTCAACTTTTAAACCAACGTACTTTTTAACGGTGGCCTCAGGCTTCACAATAACGATGGCCGTAAAAACAAAGCCTTGCTTGTCAACGCTTTCCACGTTGATGTCCTTCAAATCCACAACGTCAAGGCCGGCTTCTTCAACCGCCTGCTCCAACGCCTCGGGATACAGTGCCTTGATCGCATCGTCAAAGAACACGCCCTCACCGTACAAAGCTTCGATCTGTCTGCGGGTAGCCTTGCCGGGACGGAAACCGGGAACGTTGATGCGCTTTGCGTTTTTACGATAAGCGGTCTCAGTTGCCTTCTCGAAGGCCTCACCCTTTACTTCAACAGTCAGGGAAACTTCGCTTTTTTCCAGTTTTTTAACATCTGTTACTTTCATCGTGTAACCTCCTAAAAATTGTCAGATACTAACTATGCTATTTTAATATATTATGCAGGCAAAAGTCAAGAGAATCAGCAGAAACAATCGAAAAGTTTATGCCAAAATGCTCTCCAACCACTGCATTTTGAATAGAAACACCGTGCAAATGACCATAAAAACATTGTTTTACATCATATTGTTGCATCAGTTCGATCATCAGCAGACAGGCTTGATCCTGATAAATCGGCGGAAAATGCAGAAAAACAATCTTATTGCAATCCGAAGGCGCATCGGATAATGACAGTGCAAGCCGTTGCGTTTCCCTTGCAATCATCTTTTTACAATCTTCGCCCTCCATCGACCAGCCGCGGGTACCGCAAATTGCAGTATCGCCGTACAGATAATGATTGTTCTGTAAGAAAAAGACATCATCGATTCCGTTTTTTGCCAAAAAACCGTTCATTTTGGTTACGGTTTCCCACCAGTAATCGTGATTTCCCTTCAGCAAAATCTTTTTGCCCGGAAGATCGTGTAAGAATAAAAGATCTTCCCTCGCTTCATCAAGACTGATTCCCCAGGATATATCTCCGGGAATTACAACAACGTCATCCGGCTCAACCCTGGAAAGCCAATCAGATTTAATTTTCTCGTCATGTCCGCGCCAGCGCTCGCCGAAGATATCCATCGGTTTATCGGTCGACAGCGAAAGATGCAAATCACCAATTGTCCAGAGTGCCAAATCAATCCCTCTAAATCTTTAAAAAGTTACAGATCTTATCTGCCATTTCCGGCGCATCGCAAACGTCGCCGAAACGCACCGCCTTTTCTTTCAATCCATCCAGGGACGGCGGAACGGCCAGCCCGGAGTATTCTTTCACCATGTCAAACAGTTTCCATTCATCCGCAACATCGGTAGCAGCGTCGATTGCTTTGCAAACGCTGGCAGGAAACTTGTACGGACTGGCAGTAGATAAAATAACCGATTTGCAATCCGAAACGTTCTGTTCGTACACGTTGAGCGCAACGGCCGTATGCGGATCGACAACATAGCCGAATTCATCATAATATTTCTTGATGGTAGCAAGCGTTGCGCTTTCGTCGGTGTAGCCCGCGGCAAATTGCTCCTGAAGTCTCGAAAGCAGCGTGGCATCCACCTGATACTTGCCCTTTTCGGACAAATCAGACATATACGAAGAGATCAGCGAGTCGTCATTATCAGACAAAGCAAACAGTAAACGTTCCAGATTGCTGGAAACCAAAATATCCATTGACGGTGACATCGTGGTATAGAACTGACGGTTCACGTCATATTCACCGCTTTCAATAAAGTCAGTGAGGATATTGTTTTTATTGGAGGCGCAAACCAGTTTGTTGACGGGTAGACCCATTCTGCCGGCAACGTAACCGGCAAGGATATCACCGAAATTACCGGTAGGAACAACAAAGTTCACCTTCTCGCCAACAGTGATATCTCCCCTCTTCAGCATATCGCAGTAGGCGGAAAAATAATACACGACCTGCGGCACCAGACGGCCCCAGTTAATGGAATTGGCGCTGGAGAAAACATAGCCGCCGGCAAGCAGTTCATCACGAACCTCTTTGTTGGCAAAAATTTTCTTAACGCCGGTCTGACAATCGTCAAAATTGCCCTTCACTGCCGTCACAAAGGTATTTTCGCCACCTTGCGTAACCATTTGCTTTCTCTGTACCTGACTGACGCCCTCGCAGGGGAAGAACACGATCACCTTTGTATTCTCAACGTCACAAAAGCCTTCCAAAGCAGCTTTACCGGTATCACCGGACGTTGCAACCAAAATAACCGCCTGTTTATCTTCGTTGGTTTTACGCATAGAGGTAGTCAGAAAATGCGGCAGAATCTGCAGCGCCATATCTTTAAATGCGCAGGTCGGTCCGTGCCAAAGCTCCAGGACGTACGCATTGTCGTTCAGCTTATGTAGCGGCGCAATGTCGTCACTGCCGAACTTTTCTGCCGTATACGCATTTTCAACACAGGAGGAGATTTCTTCCTCCGAAAAATCAGTCAAAAATTTAGATAAAACAAACTTTGCTCTGGCGCGATAATCCTGTGCGGAAAGCGCGACAAGATCATTCGTACTAACCTTGGGAAAGCTTTCCGGCCAAAACAATCCGCCGTCGGCACTGATGCCGCGTTTGATCGCTTCGCACGAGGTCAATTCAATCTTTTTATTTCTTGTGCTGATATATTTCACTTGATTCTACCTCCTAAAATTTTGCAAACAAAAACTTTTAAAATTATCATAAAAAACCTTTTCGATGGTTGATACAGAAAAACCGGCATCCTTCAAAGCAGAATAAATTCCTTCAAGAGACGCGACATTATCCATACCCTCCGGCAACCGATCCACGCCGTCAAAATCGCAGCCAAAGGCCACGTGATCCTCACCGCAGAGATCAACCAAATACCTTATATGACGCATTATAGCAAAGATATCCGCCCTTTGCAAGGACAAAAACGGCGGATAAAAATTCACACCGACCAAACCGCCACTATTCGCAATCATTTTCAAATGCCGATCACGCAGATTGCGTGGTGAAGGTGTAATCGAAAAGGCGTTGGAATGCGTGGCGCAAACCGGTCCGGTTGCGAGCGTCAGTATCTCCTCTGTCGAGCGGGGCGATGCATGAGAAACGTCGATAACGATCCCATGTTTTTCCAAAGCAGGAATAACCGCGCAGCCCAAGGGCGTCAGTCCACCATCCTGTTCTGAAAACGCGCCGCTCCCTAATCGATTTGTATGATTATAAATCATAGAAAAGAATTTAATGTTAAATTCTGCCAGTTTTGCAACACGCGCATCAATTTGCTCGACCGAATCAAAAACGTCTCCGCCTTCCACGCTTAAAACGGCAAGGTGCTTGCTGTCAAATGAAGATCCATCGGCAAAAACATCGAGTTTGGCGCGTTGTAGCACTTTTCGTGAGTTGTTCAAAAAACGAAGCAAATATTCCCATTTGTCCTCTATGCTTTCCGGCAAAAAATGCGCAAAACACTGAATAAAATGATCAAAGCGGTCATAAAGTCCGGAATTGATATGTAATTTTTCACTTGACAGCTCAAGTTCTTCCTCAAAGCAACGAAACAGCGTATCGCAATGTAAATCAGCAATTGAAAGCATAAAAGACCCCTCAAAAAGCGTTTTCTATATGATTGATCAAAACCTTTTTACGACCGGTTGTTACAGCCAAAACCTCAACAACGTCAAAGCGGGCATTAACCTCCGTTTCAAATCTCGTAAGATAAAAAAGCGCTGTTGAACGAATTTTGTTCTGTTTTGACAGATTTACAGCCTCCATAGGGCGCGTAACAGACGTTGCGTCCCGTGTTTTAACCTCCACAAATATGATCGTTTCTCTTTTTTGAGCGATCAGATCAATTTCGCCGTATCTGGAATGAAAATTGGTTTCTAAAATTTTATACCCGTGTCTGCGCAAATACCTTGCAGCCACCAGTTCGCCGTAAATTCCAAGTTGTCTTGCATCCATACAACGGATCCTTTACTTGATGATTTTTTTCAAAAAAGACGGACGATATATTTCATTTGGCCCGTATCTAAGCAACAATTCTTTATGGAGTTTTGTTGCGTATCCTTTATGCTTTGCCAACTGATATTGTGGATATTTTGCATCCAACTCCATCAGTTCCCGGTCACGGGATACTTTGGCAAGAATAGAGGCCGCCGCAATGCTGGGGCTGACGGCATCACCGTGCACAACCGTGCGAAAAGCGCCCTCAAACCCTCTGGAAACGTTGCCGTCAATCAACAAAAAATCAGGTTGCGGATCAAGCTGTGCAATTGCACGGCGCATCGCCAATAAAGCGGCGTTCAAAATATTGAGTTCTTCGATTTCATCCACGTCAGCGTATGCAATACCATAAGATATTGCATGCTCACAAATGTGGTCAAACAGCAGTTCACGAACTTTGGGTGAAATTTTTTTCGAATCATTGAGTTTTTCGTGATAATAGTCCGACGGCAAAATCACAGCGGCGGCATAAACAGGACCGCACAAGCATCCTCTGCCCGCCTCGTCCGTGCCGCAAACTAAATGATATCCCTGCTCTTTTGCTTCATTTTCCAATACAAATTCTAACATTTACGGCTCCTCAAAAGATACTCGGCCCAGTTTACCGCCACGGAATTCATCCAAGATCACCGCTGCGGCACGCTCGTAATCAAAATCTCCGCCGGAAATTAAAAATCCGCGTTTTTTGCAGATCATCTCATAGATCTCAAGAGCGGAGCAATCGTATAAATCTGCCGTCAATTTATAGCGATCGGAAAGCTGCTCGGGATAGCTCTCGCTCATAAACCGCACAAACTCCAGCGCAAGTTCGGTTTTGTCCAGAATATCATCGTTAATGGCGCCGGTAAACGCCAAAAACATACCCGTACGCTGATCTTCAAACTTCGGCCACAGCATACCCGGAGTATCCAGTAAATCGATTCTGTCCGCAAGAGAGACCCACTGCTTTGCTCTGGTAACGCCGGGACGGTCCTGCGCGGCGGCCACCTTCCGACCGGCAAGCAAATTGATCAGCGAAGATTTGCCGACGTTTGGTACGCCGGTGATCATCAGTCTCATCGTCTTATTCATACCCTTTTGTTCGTACCGTTCTATCTTATCTTTTAATAGAGCACGAATTGCCGGAATGACAGCTTTAATACTTTTGGGATCGTTGCAGGATACCGCCAAAGCGGCATGCCCCTGCGCCTTCAGATGTGCAATCCACTTTTGAGTAACATTGGGGTTTGCAAGATCGCATTTGTTCAGTAAAAACATCCGCTTTTTATTTTTAAACAAATCCTCAAAATCGGGATTCATGCTGCTGGCGACCACACGGGCATCCAGCAAATGCACAACGGCATCCATAACCGGCAGTTCTTTCTCCATCATACGCCGGGTTTTGGTCATATGACCGGGGTACCACTGAATATGTAAATTATTTTCCATTGCCGATCACCCCGGTGTTGGGAAAAAGTCTGAACACGACCTTGCCTAACACTTTTTTAGTATCGGCAAGACCAATGTCGGTCGAACGGCTGTCCAAGGATTCCAGACGATTGTCACCCATCACAAACAGTTCTCCTTCCTGCACCGTATACGGCATTGGAGTGGGAGAATACGGATGAGGCCAAGTAATCTGATGATCATCCAAATACGGTTCGTCAATTGCCGCACCGTTAACCGTGACCGATCCATCATCGGCGATGTTTACAACGTCACCTTCCACGCCGATCACGCGTTTAACCAGAACTTCCCCATCGTTATATTTACCGGAAAAGATGATAACGTCACCCGTAGTGGGTGCCCCCAAAAGATTGGTGGCAATAATTCTGTCACCATCAATTAAGGTGCTTTCCATTGAAGGGCCTTTTACGACAAAAATCCGAAACAACAGCGTGAAGGCCAAAATAACCAATACAATGGCTACGGCAAACGACTCCAGCAGTTCGTAAATTTCCTGCCACCAGGTATTTTTTCTTTGTTCAGTTGTATTAGACATATACTTACTCCCTTATTTGTATGCTTCCGCAATGCGGACAAGAGTGTTTCGGGCCTGTTCGATTTGAGGATATCTGCTGTCCGTTTCCGGGATCTGATCATTGACACGAATCCCCATATACAAAGGATCATCCGCATCCTCAAAACCAAGGACACCTTCAAAAAATCCGGACTCACTGGCATTAAAACGATACGGTTCAACGCAGGAATGCTGCGGTAGCAATTCATCGATCTTTTCAAAGATCTCCACCTGCGCATTTTTCAGTTCCTGATAATTGGCATCATCAAAAACGTAAAACAACGCGGGGCCGGAAGCAATTTGACCCACCAAACGCGTCAGAGTTGCATCCTGGCTTTGGTCCGTGCGACCCAAAACTTCGGAAAACGAGATGGTGATGATCTGCACACGTTTCTCTCCGTCACCGTCAATATCATCAACGTATTGCTCCATCTTTTTTGCCAATTCTTCGTTGGATGCGGACGAATACGCACCGTTGATCATATACAAAACGTACATATCCACACTTTGCTTGTTTACACAGCTATGAACCCCCACTGCGATGATCAGAGCAATCAGCAATCCGGTCAAAACCTTAAATTTATGATAAAACCAAAAATTTTCGATTTTCTTTTTAAAAGTCATTGGCTCTCTTGAGGTGTATTTTTCCACGATACCGCCCCTTTCTTTATCATATTATTTTAACAAATATATGTAAATATTTCAAGTCTTAAATATGAATTGAATAAGAGTTGCCAAAATTTATCAAATTTATTCACCTTATATTATAAACACCCTATAACTGTTCAGTCATAGGGTGTTTTTTCTATTAGTCTAAAGGCTTCATCGTGGGGAACAGAATAACCTCACGAATGGTATCCGTGCCGGTCAGCAGCATAACAGTTCTGTCCACGCCGATGCCCATACCGCCTGTGGGGGGCATACCGTACTGCAAAGCGTTGAGAAAATCTTCGTCAAGCATCTCGGTCTCATCATCACCACGTTCACGCAACTCGAGCTGTTTTTCAAATCTCTCACGCTGTACGATGGGATCGTTCAGCTCGGAATAAGCATTGGCAAGCTCGCTGTGGCAAACGAACAGTTCAAATCGCTCGGTCAGACGAGGATCTTCGGGGCTGGCCTTGGTCAGCGGAGAAACCTCAACGGGATACATTGTGATAAAGGTGGGCTGGATCAACTTCTCCTCAACGCGTTGATCAAAACAAGCGTACAGAGCGTTACCCCAGGTTTTATCAGCGGTTTCTGCAAGCTCAACACCGATGGATTCAGCGGCAGCGACAGCCTCGGCATCATCAGTGATGGCGCCAAAATCAATACCGGCATATTCCTTGACAGCTTCCACCATGGTCAGTCTGCGCCAGCCGGGAGTAAGGTCGATCTTCTCCCCCATCCACTCAACTTCGTAGGTACCCAAAATTTCCTTGGCAGCGCCGGAAATGATGCCTTCTGCAATATCCATCATATCGTGGAAATCTGCATAAGCCTGATACAACTCAATCGTAGTGAATTCCGGATTATGCTTAGGATCCATACCTTCATTTCTGAAAATACGGCCGATTTCATATACCCGATCCATACCGCCGACGATCAGACGCTTCAGCGGCAGTTCGGTAGCGATACGCATAAACATATCCAGATCCAGAGTATTATGATGCGTCACAAAAGGACGAGCGGAAGCACCACCTGCAATGGTGTTCAAAACAGGTGTTTCTACCTCAATATAATCCATATCATCCAGATACTTGCGCATATATTTAATAAATTGAGAACGGATGATGAAATTACGCTTGACTTCAGGATTGACGATCAAATCAACATAGCGCTGACGATAACGGGTTTCCGTATCCTTCAAGCCGTGGAACTTCTCGGGCAGCGGAAGCAAAGATTTAGACAGCAGTTCAATATGTTGACAATGCACGGAAATCTCGCCGGTTTTAGTAGTAAACACAAAGCCTTTGATGCCGATAATATCGCCGATATCCCATTTTTTAAACGCAGCATACACATCCTCGCCCACATCATCGCGGCGAACGTACAGCTGAATATCGCCGGCCTTATCACGTAAACCGACAAAGCTTGCCTTACCCATAATACGACGGGACATAATTCTACCCGCCAAAGATACGGTTTTGTTTTCAAACGTCTCAAAATTTTCTTTAATGTCAGCAGAATAGGCATCTACGTCATATTTAGTTTTAATAAAAGGATCCTGTCCTGCCTCTTGCAAAGCGGTCAGCTTATCTCTGCGAATTTGCAAAATTTCGCTGAGAGAAAGTTCTTCTTGTTGATTTTGATAACCCATAATATTCTCCTTTGATTTAAAAAAAGATCCACGGCAAGGCGTTACCGTGGATCAAGTTGAATTACTTCAAGATTTTAACGATCTTATATTCAATCTCACCGACGGGAGCCTCAACGGTTACAGTGCTGCCTTCTTTTTGACCGATCAGCGCAGCGCCCAAAGGACTATCATCGGAAATTTTGTTTTCAGAAGGATTGGCCTCAACCGATCCAACGATCGTATACGTTTCTTCTTCGTTGTATTCAACATCCAACACGGTAACAACGTTGCCGAGTTTGACAGTAGCAGATTTGGAGGTCTTTTTGCTTTCCTCAACGATCACCACGTTTTTCAGGGTGACCTCGAGATCGGCAATTCTTGCCTCTACCTTAGCCTGCTCATCCTTAGCTTCATCATACTCACTGTTTTCAGACAAGTCACCATAAGAACGGGCGGTCTTGATTTTTTCTGCGATCTCAAGACGCACACGGCTCTTCAGGTCCAACAGTTCAAGTTCCAGTTTTTCTTTACCCTCTTTGGTAAGTCTAATTGCTTTAGCCATGTTAAAAGCACTCCTTGTAACAGTATTGTATCTTTTTTGCGAAAAAGATAAAAACACGCAAAGCGACCTTGAAACCAAAGTCGCTTTGCAAAAATGTTATTTGGTCATATTGGCAACTTCTTCAGCGAAGTTATCCTCTCTCTTTTGCAGACCTTCGCCCTTCTTATAGCAAATAAATCTGACAACGGTAACATCGGCACCAACAGACTTAACATACTGCTCAACAGACATCTTGGGATCCTTAACGTATTCCTGTTTCAGCAAGCAGTTCTCTTTAAAGTATTTGTTGATTCTGCCGTTTACCATATTGGCAATAACGTTTTCGGGTTTGTTTGCAGATTTGGGGTCATTTTTGATCTGAGCCAAAAGAATGGACTTCTCGCTCTCGATTACCTCAGCAGGTACATCAGCCTCGCTCAAGTAAGCGGGAGACATTGCTACAACCTGCATACCCAGGTTTTTGCCCATCTCTGCGATGGCATCGGTAAACTCGGGAGCATCAATCTGAACCAAGCAAGCATCGCTGCCGCCACCGTGAACGTAAGAACCGCAGAAGCCCTCGATTCTCTCAAAACGGCGGATGTTCATGTTCTCACCGATGGTCTGAATCTTCTCGATCAGCATCTCGGCAACAGTGTGCTCATCATCAAATTTGCATTCTTTCAAAGCTTCAACGTCAACGGGATCGCACTCAGCAATAATCTTGGCAACGCCGGCAACAAAGCTCATAAAGTTTTCGTTCTTTGCAACGAAGTCAGTTTCGCTGTTGACCTCCAGGATAACGCCGATTTTCTTTTCAACGTCAACGTAGGTGGTAACAACACCTTCAGCAGCGATACGGCTGGACTTTTTAGCAGCAGCAGCCAAGCCCTTTTCTCTCAGCAGCTCGATTGCCTTTGCCTCGTCACCGTTAGCCTCTGCCAAAGCTCTCTTACAATCCATCATACCGCAACCGGTCTTTTCACGCAGTGCGGCAACTTCTTTTGCACCAAAAGCCATAATAATATACCTCCGAAATTATTCAGCGGCCTGCTCGGCAGCTGCATCTTCCATCTGCTCACCCTGATTGCCTTCCAGCACGGCATTGGCCATGGTTTCGGCGATCAGCTTAACAGCACGGATAGCATCATCATTACCGGGGATGGGATAATCGATTTCATCGGGATCGCAGTTGGTATCAACGATAGCAACTACGGGGATACCCAGATTCTTTGCCTCGGCAATAGCGATCTTTTCTCTCTTGGGGTCTACAACGAACATAGCAGCAGGCAGTCTGCCCATCTCCTTGATACCGCCGTAGTTCTTTTCCAGAATCTCCTGCTCATGCTTGAGCTTGAGAACCTCTTTCTTGGGCAGCAGTTCAAAAGTGCCGTCCTCGCTCATTTTCTCGATCTGCTTCAGTCTCTGGATGCTCTTGCGAATGGTCTTGAAGTTGGTCAGCATACCGCCGGGCCATCTTACGCTTACAAAGTACTGACCGCAACGCTGAGCCTCGTCACGGATGGAATCCTGAGCCTGCTTCTTGGTACCAACGAACAACAGTTCGCCGCCCTCTGCAGCGATTTCCTTAACGAAATCGTAGGCTTCCTCTACCTTCTTAACTGTTTTCTGAAGATCAATGATATGAATACCATTTCTCTCCGTGAAGATGTACTCCGCCATTTTGGGGTTCCATCTTCTGGTCTGATGTCCAAAGTGAACACCAGCCTCTAAAAGCTGCTTCATTGAAATTACCGACATTTTTATGTCCTCCTTTAAGTTTTTTATACCTCCGTATACCCGGTCGGAACCAACCCAACTGCAAGCAGCAACCATGGGTCAAAGGCATACGTGTGTATTTTACGCTGAAACATTATAGCACGAATATTTTTAAAATGCAAGCCTTTTTTTGACGATCATAAATTTTTTTATCAAATGAGATATAACCCGTCGAATTTTTAAAAAGCTCCGCATTTGCAGAGCTTTTTTATCAGATTTCAGTATCATCAGAATGCCCGCCGATTGTTTTTTCAACTTCGGCCTGGAGATCAACGATTTTTTGTTCAAATGCAGCAACGTGATCGGCCGCCCGATCGAGACACACCTGCATTTCACCACGCAAATTGCCCACTGTTTGTTGCAACAAAGCAAAATCGGTACGAAGCCGCGAAAATTCCATCTCAGATTTTGCGATCAGCATTTGTGCCTTACCTTCCGCTTTGGCTACAATGTCATCCGCATTACGACGGGCCTGAATCATCAGATCAGCCAAAGCATCTTTGCACTCGTCGTACTCTCTTGCTTTGCGCTCCAATTCTTCAGTAGCGCTATCCTTAACTACGCTTTCTTCAAGTTCTGCTCTTACCGCCACAAGTTCCGCCTCAAGTTCGGCTTTAGCAGTAGCAAGCCGTGTCTCAAAATCAGCCTCAAGCTCGGCCATGACCTGCTCACGAACCTCTGTACGCAAAGCTTCCATCTGCTCTTCATCCGGCTGCGCAGAGGCAGCTTCTGCCTCTGCGATTTCACGGCGCAGACGGTCTACCAACACCTCTTTGGCGTCAAGATCTGACTTTAATTGTTGCATCTGCTCACTCAAGTCGGCAATATATTTTGTTACCTCTTCTTTTTTATATCCGCGCATAACGGTACTGAAAATTTCAGCCATAGTCTGCACTCCTTCAACAAAGTTATTTTTTGCACTTATGCAATCTTAACACAAAATCATCCAAGCAATATATCGGCGATCCGCTTACAAGCTTTACCGTCGCCATAGGGATTGGATGCGTTGCTCATTGCATCGTACATCTCCCGATCCTCCAATAATGCCTTGAAGGTGTCGTAGATCATTTCTTCGGTGGTACCCACCAATTTAAGCGTACCGGCAGCAATGCCCTCCGGACGCTCGGTGGTATCACGCATAACAAGTACGGGTTTGCCCAAGGACGGCGCCTCTTCCTGAATGCCGCCGCTATCCGTCAAAATCAGATGCGAGCGAGCCATAAAGTTGTGAAAATCCAAAACATCCAACGGCTCGATGATATGAATACGGTCGTCATCACCTAAAATTTCAGCAGCGGTTTGGCGTACTACGGGATTCATGTGAATTGGATAGATTGCCTTTAAATCGGGATGCTCATCCATAATTCTGCGAATGGCGCGAAACATATGCTGCATAGGCTCACCCAGATTTTCACGACGGTGTGCGGTGATCAAAATCAACTTACTGTCCGCGGCCCATTCCAGTTCGGGATGGGTATAATCATCACGCACCGTAGTTTGCAGGGCGTCAATAGCCGTATTACCGGTAATATAAATATCCTCTGCGTTTTTACCCTCTCTTAACAAATTATCTCTCGAAATTTCAGTGGGCGCAAAATGATATTTTGTCACGATGCCAACCGCCTGACGATTAAATTCCTCAGGATAGGGCGAATAAATATTATAGGTGCGAAGGCCGGCTTCGACGTGGCCAACCGGAATTTGCAAATAAAAACAGGCCAATGCCGTTACGAAAGTGGTGGAAGTATCACCATGAACCAAAACAACGTCCGGTTTCTCTTCTTCCAAAACCGCTTTGATCTTTTCCAGGATTTTAACGGTAATATCAAACAAGGTTTGCTTATCCTTCATAATTGATAAGTCGTAATCCGGCTCGACATTAAAGGCGCGCAGTACCTGTGTCAGCATTTCACGATGCTGGCCGGTAACGCAAACAATGGTCTTTGCATCTTCCCTGCTTTTCAGTTCATTAACAAGAGGGCACATTTTAATCGCTTCGGGCCTGGTGCCGAAAACGAGCATAATCTTTTTCATGATTTCACTCCTACGCCAATGATATTGTTTACATTATAACAATCTTTTTCGATAAAATCAACAGATATTTTAAAAGGAGCGTCCCATTGTGGAACGCTCCAATTAAATTATGCATTTTTTATTTGTTCAAAGGCTTGTTTCCTTTATCGGTAGAAGCGCCGCCTTGCAAAAACTTGATTCCGAACAGAACCGCCAGCAGCAAAATAACGCAACCTACGGGAATGAGATATGCCCAGAAAGAAGTCATCGGTACGAAACCGGCCGCAAGATAACCAATCAAGCTGATGCCGGCAACCAAGATTGCATATGGCAACTGTGTGGAAACATGATCGACGTGCTTACACTGAGCGCCGGTCGAAGACATAATGGTGGTATCAGAAATGGGCGAGCAATGGTCACCGCAAACCGCACCGGCCAGACATGCAGATACACAAATGATGAACATCGTCTGCAGGTTACCGGCAGTGGGATTGAACACACCGGTAACAATGGGAATCAAAATACCAAAGGTGCCCCAGGAAGTACCGGTAGCAAAGGACAAGCCAACAGCCACCAAGAACAAAATAGCAGGCAGCAGGATCTGCAAAGCCTTTACGGATTCAACGAGATCAGCGACGTAAACGTCTGCACCGAGCAAGCCGGTAACGTTCTTCAAGGACCAGGCAAAGGTCAGAATTAAAATTGCAGGAACCATTGCCTTAAAGCCTTCGGGAATCGAGCTCATGCAATCGTTAAAGTTAAGCACGCCACGGCAAATCATGTAAATCACGACGATGACCAAAGCGACCAACGAACCAAGTGCAAGACCGGCAGAAGCATCACAATTTGCAAACGCATTGATCAAGCTCTCACCTTGGAGAATGCCGCCGGTATAAAGCATGCCGAATACACAGAAAATGATCAAAATCACAACAGGCAATACAAGATCGATCACCTTGCCTTTAGAGTTTTCAGCTAAGGCAGAATCGGTTTTATATTCACTTTCGCCGGTGGTGAACAGATCGCCTTTTTCAATGGCGTTTCTTTCAAACTTCTTCATCGGACCAAAGTCGAGACCGGTCAAACAAATAAAGGCCACCATAACCAGGGTCAAAATGGCATACAAGTTAAACGGAATGGTTTTGATAAATAAATCAATACCGTTAACGTTTTCTACCGTACCGCTGACAGCAGCGGCCCAAGAAGAAATGGGGGCAATGATGCAGATCGGAGCGGCAGTGGCATCAATCAGATATGCCAACTTTACTCTGGAAATACGCTGTTTATCCGTAACGGGGCGCATAACGCTACCAACGGTAAGACAATTAAAATAGTCGTCAACAAAAATCAGACAGCCCAAAATAAAGGTTGCAAAACCGGCGCCTTTTCTGCCGGCAATCTTGCGGGCGGCCCAATCACCGTATGCACGGCTGCCGCCGGCACGGTTCATCAGCACCACGATAATACCGAGAACAACCAGAAATACCAGAATACCGGCATTATAACTATCAGCAAGACTGGCGATGACGCCCTTGGTCAGAACGCCATCGATCAGACGACCGCCGGAAAATCCCGCATCGGTAATGGCATACAAGGCAGCGCCGGACAGAATGCCAATGAACAACGAGGAATAAACCTCTTTGGTGATCAAAGCCAAAATAATGGCAATCAGCGGAGGCAACAAAGCCCAATAGGTTTGATAAAAGATGCTGGGCGCCTCTTCTTCCTCTTCAGGCTCAGCTTCTGCTTCAGATTCGGCTTCAACCGCTTCTTCGGTTGCATCCTCTGCAGGTGTAGTTACTGTCTCGGTGGCGGCATCAACGCCGCCGGTTGTAGTCGTGCTTTCGGTCGACGTAGCAGCGCCCACAGTCTCTCCTGTCGCGTCACCGGCAGCAGCATCCGTCGCGGGCGCAGCAGGTTCAGTGCTTGCAGGAGCATCCGTTGCGGGAGCGGCAGGCTCAGTGCTTACAGGAGCATCCGTTACGGGAGCGGCAGGCTCAGTGCTTGCAGGAGCATCCGCAGCAGTTGTACCGGCCTCCGGCGCAGGATCAGTGTCAGTAGCAGCCTCCGTCGTTCCTTCCGCAACCGCTACCGGTTCTTCGGCAACCGTTGCAACACCTTCAGCAAAAGCAGGCACAGTGCACAGCATCATTAATGCCAGAACCAGCAACACTACTCTTGCCATAGTTTGTCTCATACTTTTCATTTCGTCCTCCTAAAACAAAAAAGTCATGAGCACATCCTATGCACTCATGACGTAATTACATGATAACACATATGATAGCGCTCCACTGTCGTGACAGTCTGCAACATATTCTGCAGCAAACCAGCAAAAGAAATGCGGGCACATTTCCCTTACTTCGGCGCCTTCCCCTTTCCCTTGCTACGTTGCTCGCCTTACGCAAGATACTAATGAAAAGCGCACCTCTATCGAACATAATGTTATGCTACCATAATTAAATTTTATTGTCAACAATTTTATGAACAAATCACGTCATTCGGCATTTTTTACGATATTTGCTCGGAGTTTCACCGATCATTTTTAAAAAAGTACGGTTAAACGTGCGCACAGTTGTAAATCCCGATGCCGACACGATGTCCATCATATTCATATCCGATTCACGCAACAATTTACAGGCGTGGGTTACGCGAAGCGAATTGACGTAATCATTAAATTTGATCTTGAGTTTTTTGCTGAACAAATGAGAAATATAAAATCGGTTGATATGCAATTCCTTTTCAAGCAGTTCTAACGATAGCTCTTCGGTATAGTTTGCAGCACAAAAACCAAGCATTTGCTTAATCACGGAGGTTTCTGCCATTTTTTCTTCCGTAAAATTCATTTTGGATAACACCACCGATAACAGAGACAAAACCAATCCCTTGGCATCGATCGTTTCAAATTCATCCAATTGCCTGTTGCTATACCGGGACAACGTATGGATCAATTCAAGCAATCGATGAGCATCGAAGGAACCGCTGGTTAAAACGTTTGAGGTCGGCACGAAACTTTTAAACCATGAGTTATATTCCTGACAAAGTTCTTCAGGAAAAATCAGAAGCCAGGAATTTTCAAATGAAGTAGTCATATACCGATGCACCTGATTCGGGAAAGCAATAAATACATCGCCCTGTTTCAGCGCATATTCCGTATCATCCACCCATACCGTTGTGTGGCCATCTACCATATATACCAGCTCAATATGGGAATGCAAATGCGCACCGGCTGTCAAGCTGGCGCGGCGCTCGCAAATGATCTCCTGTTTTTTATTTTCGTATCGAATATCCATATTTTAAGCCCTAAAAACAAAAAATGTCCTTTTATTTTTATTTTATGTCTTGAATTATATCACTTTCTGTCTTATAATACAAGTATATTAAGCCATTTAAGGAGGTAAAAATATGGCATTACCAGTAGCACTTCAGTTGTATAGCGTTCGTGACGATATGCAAAAAGATCTGGCAGGTACCCTGCAAAAGGTCAAAGAAATGGGTTATGCAGGCGTTGAGCTTGCAGGTATGTACGGTTATACCGCCACTGAAATCAAAGCAGAGCTTGACAAGGTTGGTCTGCCCGCAATTTCCGCCCACGTTCCGCTGCAGGCGATGAGAGATGACATGGACAAAGTAATCGAAGATTATAAGATCATCGGTTGCAAATTTATGGTCGTTCCCTATCTCCCCGCAGAAGACAGAGCCACCGATGATGACTTTGTCAAAGCGGTTGCAGACATTCGTGTCGCCTGCCAAAAGGCAACAGATGCAGGCTTCATTATGCTGTATCACAACCACGATTTTGAATTTGAGATGATCGGCGATAAATATCGTCTGGATTATCTTTACGAAACGATCCCCGCTTCTCTGCTGCAGACTCAGTTGGATCTGTGCTGGGTTAAGGTCGGTGGCGAGAATCCTGCCGAATATCTGGGCAAATACGCCGACAGAGCACCTTTGGTTCACTTCAAAGATTTTGTCGGTCAGAAATCCGAAAATATGTACGAGCTGATCGGCATCAAATCCGAAAAGAAGAGCTCGGAAGGCAAATTCGAACTGCGTCCCGTCGGCTACGGCTGTCAGGATTGGTATTCAAACATTCAGGCTGCTGAGGCTTCCATTGCCGAGTGGGTCATCGTCGAGCAAGACCAACCCACCATGGGCAAGACTCCTATGGAGTCCGCCGCCATGTCCAGAGCCTACCTGAAAACTTTAGGTTATTAATTTTTAAAATAGAAGGAGAATTTCATCATGGCAAGTTTAGACGATTACAAGAATCGCCCCACAACCGAAACCGTAGTTGACGCCAGCAAAAGAGTCAGAATCGGTATCATCGGTACCGGCTGGATCGCCGAGTCTCACGTTGTTTCCTACAAGAATATGCCCGACGTAGACATCGTAGCCGGCGCTGACCTCGTTCCCGGAAAAGCAAGAGCATTTTTTGACAAGTTCGATCTTCCCGAAGCAAAATGCTACAATTCTCACAAAGAGATGCTGGATGACGAATCCCTGCAGCTGGATGCCGTCAGCGTTTGCACCTACAACTGCACCCATGCAGAGTGTACCATTTATGCTCTGAAGAAGGGCCTGCACGTTATGCTCGAGAAGCCCATGTGTGTCACCCTCGATGAGGCCGTTGAAATCATGCGCGCCGAGAAAGAAAGCGGCAAGGTTCTCTCCATCGGCTTCCAGCCCAGATTGGACGAGAACATGAAGATGATCAAAAAGATCGTTGAATCCGGCGAACTCGGCGACATCTATTACATCCAGACCGGCGGCGGCCGCCGTCGTGGCATTCCCACTCCTTACGGTACCACCTTCATTGAAAAAGAGACCGGTGGTATCGGTGCTTTGGGCGATATCGGTTGTTATTCTTTGGACATGGTCCTCAATGCGATCGGTTATCCCAAGCCCCTGACCGTTTCCGGTTACAAGAGCGATTTCTTCGGCAAACGCCCCGATTATTACCCCACTCATCCCGAATATGCAGAGAAGTTTGGTGTTGATGATTTTGCTGCTGCATTTATCCGTTTGGAAGGCGGCATCATCCTCGACTTCAGAATTGCATGGGCAATGAATCTGGATACTCCCGGCGACACCATCATCCTTGGTACCAAAGGTGGCCTGAGAATTCCCTCCACCGAGTGCTGGAACGGCTCTGTCGGCGGTCCTATGAAGATCTATCACGAAGTTTGCGGCGAGCAGGTCGAGACCGAGATCCCGATCATCAAGCCCGGCAAGGTTGGCAACTTCGAGAAGAAGATCCGCACCTTCCTGGATGCTTGCAAGAACGGTACTCCCGCTCCTGTTCCCACCTCTCAAATCATCTACAACCAGGCAATTATCGATGGTATTGCAAAATCTGCCGCGCTTGGTCGCGAGATCGAGATCGAAATTCCCGAAATCTAATTTTTCGCTCAAAATGCCCCCGGGTTTCCCGGGGGCATTTTTTCATAAAATAATTAAATCATAAGTTCTTGGGTTGCAGTTGCACCCGTTTGACAACCATTAAAAAAGGCGTCCTTCACTTCCAAAAAATGCAGATCAGCCGTCAATTCAAACAACTCAAAAAACATCTCATCCTGATGATTATCCAGTGTCATCCTCAATTCTTTTTCCAGTTCCATGGCTCGTTTCGAGAGTTCTACATACTCTTTCTGTTTTGATATGTTTTGTTCATCCAGATAATCGAAAAACAGTTTATTAATGATATTATCCATATTATTTTCCTCCTTCGTTTAAATTGTAACCGATTATTTTTAAAAAGTCCTATGCCGCCAGCATAATAGCCGTGTTTTTAATAAAACACGGCTACCGGTATTCTATTCCTGTTCGGTTTCCTTCGATTCAATCAAGCCCTTAATCTCTCCACCGATTTGGGTCGTTGAAACATCCCCGCCGATCACGTGATTCTCAAAAACCAACAGATTGATCACCTTTTCCTCGGCGTTTTCTGCATCGTTTAATACCTTAAAGGTATATTTCATAGCTGTTTTACCGGCATATTTTGTAAGATCAAATCCCGAAAGCTTTTGCAGTTCGTTATAATTTGCATACGTATCATCAAATTCTGCCGGAATCGTAACTTCTTCCACAAGCAAGGCGTTTGGCGCCACCGTATGGCCAATATTCGACAAATATTCAACCATACCCTTTTCATCCTTCAACTCATTTTGTCCGGACGTAGTTGTATTGGCGGCATCAGGCAACATTAAAAAAATCAGCGTAAAAGACAAACACAAAGCAGCAATCACACTCAAAACACGGGTTTTGTTTAGCTTAACAGAACAAATAAACAATCATATTTCCTCCCTCAAAACGGTTAGTAATTACTATGTTTGATCGGAAGAAAATAGAACAGCGCCCCATAGGAAATGGGGCGCTGAAATTATTAATCCTGTTGATTCTCTTTGATCACCTTTTCAATAACATTGGCGGGAGCCTCACGGTATTCCAGAAAATCATAGGTAAAGGTGGCACGGCCGTGGGTCATACTACGCAAGCTCATTGCATAGTCGCCCATTTCGCTCATCGGTACGTCAGCCTCAACGATTTTTCTGGCATATTCAGGAGCCGCATCCATAGAGAGAACCTGACCGCGGCGCTTATTAATATCACCGATGATATCACCCATCAAAGCGTCGCTGACGTTAACAGACAAACGACCAATCGGTTCAAGCATCGTGGGAGATGCCTGCTTCATACCTTCTTTAAAAGCAATAGAGGCCGCAATCTTAAATGCCATTTCGGACGAATCGACCGGATGATAAGAACCGTCCGTCAAGGTTGCTTTAATACCGGTCACAGGATAGCCGGCCAAAACACCGGACTGTACGCTGTCACGCAAACCTTTTTCAACAGCAGGAAAATAGTTTTTGGGAACAGAACCGCCAAATACGGTTTCTTCAAAAACGAACTCTTCAGCACAAGGCTCAAACTCGATCCAAACGTGACCGTACTGTCCATGGCCGCCGGATTGTTTCTTATGTTTGCCCTCAACTTTAACCTTTTTACGGATCGTCTCACGGTAGGCAACGCGCGCATCGCTCAAAGCTACCTTAACAGAAAAGGGCTTATCTGCCAAACGATTGATGAGAATGTCCAACTGAGTATCGCCCATACCGTAAATGACCGTCTGCTTGGTTTCTTTATTATTCACCAATCTCAAGGTAGGATCCTGCTCAATCATACGGAGAATACCCGTAGTCATACGCTCTTCTTCACCCTTGGTTACCGGGGCGATCGCGCGAACGTAGTTGGGAATCGGGAACTTAATCTCGGGCATATCATAATGCGATCCCTTGGCGCGCAAAACGTCGCCAGTAGCCGCTCCCAGCTTGCTGACAACACCGATATCACCGGCGCAGAGATCTTCAACCTCGATCTGTTTTTTGCCTATCGGAATATACAGCTTAGAGAACTTCTCCTTAGAATCATCAGCAACGTTATTTAAAATATCATCTTTACTCAACGTACCCGAAATCACTTTAAAGAAAGACAACTTGCCGACGAAAGGATCGACGATCGTTTTAAAGATATGGATTGCCGCAGGTCTGCCTTCATTATAATATAACTGTACAGGCTTATCAGAATCCTCAACCAGGCCGGGGCTTTCCGCATCGTGAACGGTGGGCATATAATCAACAAAGAAGTCAGCAAGCTCTTTTGTGCCGAACATAGTACCGGGAATACCACAAATCACGGGAAAAAGCAGACGTTGCGCAATGGCAGCGCGTGTACCCTCCAAGATCTCTTCATCCGTAAACTCTTCACTATCAAAATATTTCATCAGCAACTCATCGCTGGTTTCAGCTATCAATTCTCTGAGTTTATCCTTATACAGGGCAACGTTATCAGCCATATCGGCGGGGATATCCATCGGCTCGCTCTTGCCGTCGGCGCAACGGGTCGCCGTTTCTTTTAAAACATCAACTATACCAACCGGCTTACCGTTTTCATAAATCGGCAACCAAATAGGACAGATCTGATTGGTTCTGAACTTATCATTCAGCTGATCGATAATAGAATAAAAGTCTGCGTGTTCATCATCTAAAAACGAAACGTAGAAAACCTTGGCTTTCTTCAAACGTCTGGTAAGGCCAACAGCCTTTTCTGCACCGACGGAAACGCTTTGCTTGGCAGAAACAACGATCAATGCAGCTTCCGAAGCAGTAGCTGCAGAAATATTCTCACCTTCAAAATCATAAAAACCGGGACCGTCGATCAAATTAACCTTAGTACCACGATGCTCGATATTAGCGATAGAAAGCGTAACGGTCGTCTTACGACGAATTTCCTCAGGATCATAATCGCATACGGTATTTCCCTGAGCAACCGTTCCGAAACGGTCGGTCTTACCGTTCCAATATAAAAGGGTTTCAACGAGGGTGGTCTTGCCGTTCCCCCGATGCCCCAAAAGGCAGATGTTTCGAATGTCTTTGGCAGTGTAGGTCATAACGCCGGCTCCTTTCAAAAATAAACAAAATTGTACAATAGTACCAAATATTTTCAAAGTTTTTGAAAATCTTTATTTCATTTTATAACAAAATTAAAAATAATGCAAGCAGTATTTATTAATTTATATAAAAAAAGAGTATGAAGCATCAAAACCTCATACTCTTTTTATGGTAAATCAGTATTTTACACGAAATGCCCGAAAAACATTTGGCAGATTCCACAAAATATGATACAACAAAATCTGAACCAACAAAATACGCGGACTTTGTGCGCCAAACAGCACCACAGCAGCTACTGATAGCAAACCGAACAGCAATGCAGCAATTCTATAAGCATTGTGCTTAAGACAGGACAACAGCAATCTGCCGCAGCCGGAAAGGCCGTAGGCCATACCATATATCCCCTCTTTTGTAATAACGTCAGCCGCCACTCGCGGAATCGCTTCACAACATTTCTGGCACTGTTCAGCGGTAGCACTCGACAAAATCGTAATTAAATCAGGATCCTCCAAAGCGTCGGCAAACATATCCTCAGACAGATTGAAGTCATTGGTAACGATCGCAACTGCGATTCCCTCTCTTTCCAGCATTTTCAGCGAGCGAGCGGTCGAAGAAGACACGCGATACACAACGTTAAAAATGCCGATCAGCTTATTGTCAATCGCTACACAAATCATAATCACGTTTTCCTCGTGCGGCAGATCAGGCAGTTTAACGTGCAATTGTTTCATAAATTCAGCGCAACCTACAGCCATACTATGATCATTTGCCGTAAAGGTAAAGCCAAGACGTTCATGATAATATGGATCCAACACGATCGGAAGTTCTGCATCGGGATCGTCCAGCAACCTATCAAAGAACCCGTTGAGCGGGCCATCAACCTTTCGGAACAATGCAGCAACCAGCATAACAATCTCGTTAGCGTTGTAGCCACTTTGGATGCGCATATCCACCAGACCGATGTCATCACAATTGATCATATCGGTATCGCGAATAACAAGCACACCGCTCTCGGACAACTCTTTGGCACCGTCTCTACCCGAAATCATCGTTTCCTTGGAACGCAAAAACTCACCAAGTTTGAATATGTACAGTGTATAGGTCCAAACGCTGAAAACAGGTGCGCCCACACTGAACAATGCAGCAACCAAAACGGCAACCTCGGGCAAAGGCAGTAATTTAAACAGCCAGGCGGTAAGCCCGAAAAATGCAATCAAAGCAAAGCAAATAAATACAAAAACATCCGCTTTATGATTCATATTCTGTTCCGCAAACGCCTTGTTCAAATATCCGGATATAGTGTTTGAACGAGCAGCGTACAAAACGTCACCGCCGTTTCCGGTTTCAACCATTATGTCATTGTCGATTGCGCTGCTTTTCGGTCTGCCGATAGCCACCTTGCACTCATCTTCGCTGATCAAAGCAAAGTTCTTGCAAATGTGCTTTACCAGCAAACGCTTGCCAATCAAATTAAACAACACGCTGACAGCAAAGAATATATCAAAATTAATCATCACTTCAGCAAACTTCTCAGGATTTAAGAAGAAATACAAGTTAAACAAAACACTGACGACGCCCAATACAAGGCTCACACCGTCTGCTGTCATACGACCGGTAAACCACTTTTTAAACCCTTCAAACAAGGGACTGATGTTCAGCAATATGTGAATAACACTCAACGCCAGGCAAACCAAACAATAATTGGCCGGATACTTTGAAGGATCAATCATGGAAGGAACAAATCTGCCGAAAGGTCCAAACAAAGCGAGCAGCAAATAAACGTTTCCTAAAAACAGCAATGTAACAAAAGCAATCTTTACAGAAATCTTACGCAACAGACTCTTCAGCCCAAAAAGAACGTCTTCCCTTTCCTCAATCGACGAATACTCCTCAATGACCTGCTGTTTGGGTGCCGGCGACTCTTCTTCAACAACTGCTTCATCCGGCATATCCGGCACAACTTCTTCCGCCGCTTCTTCGGTCGCCTGTTCTCCGTTAAAAACAGAGGGGATCGTATATTTTACAGATGCGTCAGAGGCATCCTCGTCACTCTCAACCTGAGAAACACGAATACTTTTTGCTTTGATTCGATCAAAAGCGGCAACGTTAAAATGAAATTCTTTGTCAGCTGGCGCTGCCGTAGCCTCCGGTTCTGCCGCGTCAGGTGTCTCCATCACTTCGGAATCATCCTGCGTTTTTGCAATTTCAGGCGTTTTGTCAACTTCGGGAACAACAAGTTCCTCAGGTTCACTCAACTCAACAGCAGGAACAGAAAGTTCCGGAACATCGGCAGCTTCCGGGATATCTGAAAGCTCAGGAATTGCATCGACAGTTTCCTCTTCAGCAATGGCCACTGCGACAGGAGCAACCGTTTCTTTTTCTTCAGCCACAGGCTCAATTTTTTTATCCGGAATAGTCAAAAGTTCAGGGGTTTCTTCCGGTTGTGTATCATCAATTGCTACAAACTCCAACGTTGTCGAAATCTCAGTATCATCACGATCATCGATTTCCTGCAAAGCGTCAGCGCCTTCTTGTACAAAGAAAAAGTCGTCAGTTACGTCCAAATCAAGCTGATCCAGTTCATCATCTTCACTTGCAAAAAGAATGTCGGGAACCGAAAACGAAGGAACAGCGATTTCATCGCGCGTATCTTCTTCACTAAAAGTAACAATAGGATCTGCGACGTCTACAGGCGATGAAAACTTCAATACCGGAGCCTCTTTATCCGCCGCAGGAGCAACAACAGGCTCAGGCGGCGCCACGGGCGCGTCAGGCACAGCAAGAACTTCGGAAGCACCGGTTTCCGCAGCCGTAGGTTGTTCGGCTTGAGCGGCATCAGACGTTTTTTCAGAAGCTTCCACCTTCTTTTCCGCCGGCGCAGCAGTAACTGTTTTTTCTTTTTGAACTTGTACGGACCGGACAGGCGCCGAAGTCATATTTTGCAAAGGAGTTGGCTCTGCAACCGGAGCTTTTGTTTCAATAACAGGAGCGATATCCTCGACGGAAACTTTTGCTTCGACAGCGGCCGGTTTGACCGCAGGCGGAGCCGGAATCACTTCGGGCTCGATTTCAGGCAACGAAACGCCCAAAATATCATCTAAATCAAAGCTTTTATCACTGGTATATTCACCGTATTTACCTAAATCAAGAAAATCATCAGAATTAAAATGATCGCTCATCATTGCACCTCCTATCTATATTTGGCAATTTCCTGCATAATCACACCGGCGGCCACCGATGCATTCAGGCACGAAACTTTACCCTTCATGGGGATTTTTAGCAAAATATCACACTTTTTCTTTAGTAAAGCCCCCATACCGCTGCCCTCACTGCCAACAATAAGAGCAAGCGAACAGTCGAACTTTTCATCAAAGTATGCCTTATCGGCAATCATATCACTGCCATAAACCCAAACGCCTCGTTCCTTAAGCATATCAACCGCAGCGGCAAGATTTGTTACCTTAGCAACCGCAACGTGATGCAACGCACCGCCGCTTGCCTTTTCGACCGCAGCCGTCAATCCAACGGCGCGGCGTTTGGAAATGATCACACCGTGCGCGCCAAATGCATCTGCCGATCGAATGATCGCGCCCAAATTATGCGGATCAGCGATTTCGTCGGCAATAATAATAAAAGGCTTTTCGCCGCGGAGAGCCGCAATTTCAAGAATCTCCTCCGGCTCTACGTATTCCTTTTGCGCAACGTATGCAATCACGCCTTGCGTATTCTCACCCGGAAACATCTGCAAAAGCTTTTGCTTACCGGCTGAAACAACAGGAATCTTTTTTTCTTTTGCAATGGCGATGATCTTTTTAGCGCTTCCGTCCATATTCTCACCGGCAACCAAGATCTTGTCAATGGTGCGCTCCGATGCCAGCGCTTCCAAAACATTGTTACGACCGAAAATAATATCCGTATGTTCGTTTGTATACTTCATTCGACGCAACCTCCCACAAATATACAAATAATTGTAACATAAAACAATAAAAAAGAAAATAGTTTTAGATAAATATATTTAAATATATTTGCCATTTCCGCAAAAATATGGTACCATTAGACCAATTAAGAGGTGTAAAATGAAACAAAATTATCAAACGATGCTTGAAAATGAACTGAATAACCTCCCGCACAATCCCCCGCCAACATTGCTGTTGCACAGCTGTTGCGGGCCTTGTAGCACTTATGTATTAAGTTATCTCGCAAAACACTTTAAAATCACCGTGTTTTTTTATAACCCCAATATCATGCCGGAGGAAGAATTTAATAAGCGGCTGACCGCACAAAAAATCGTAATAGACCGCCTTTCCTTTCCGTATCCGATAGATTTGGTCGTTCCGCCGTATGACGTGAGCGAATACACCTCCGTCATCGCAGGACTCGAGCAAGAACCGGAGCGAGGAAAACGGTGCCAAAAATGTATGGAATTGCGCATCAGCAAAACGGCAGAGTATGCCGCTCAAGAAAATTTCGATTACTTTTGCACTACTCTTTCCGTCAGTCCGCACAAAGATGCCGCATTACTATTTGATTTGTCAAACAAATATGCACGGCTACATGACATAAAATCATTACCCGCAGACTTCAAAAAGAAAAACGGGTATCTGGAAAGCATTCGCATTTCCAAAGAACTTGCCCTATATCGTCAAAACTACTGCGGCTGTATCTATGCAAAAAACAAAAGCGATGAATGATTCATCGCTTTTATTTTTTATTTTCCAAAAAACTTCAACAGTTCTTCTACGAGCAACGGAATAAAAGACGCGCCCAATGCCACGATCCATTTTGTAAACGACAACGAAGCAAAACCGAACAGAAGATTGACACCCGGAACTACAATCACAAATACAACAGCGCCAATTGCGAGCAGCGCAGAAAGCAATAACGTCTTATTGGAAAAAAGTCCAATTTTAAGCACCGATCCCGAACTACGCAATGAAAAAGAAAACCAAATTTGTGAAAACGCGAACGTAATAAATGCCGCCGTATTACCGCGTGACAACAACAATTCGTGCTCTGAATATGGCAAAAAGTCGACCGCAAACAAATATGCAAGCAATACCGCAACAAACGCTAAAACACCCTGCAGCAAGACCGAAAGCACGGTTTTCTTGCTGACAAAACTACGTTTTCTGTTGTGCGGTTGCCGATTCATCAAAGAATTCCGCGCTTTTTCTACCCCCAAACCGATTGCGGGAAGAGAAAACACAATAACATTCAGCCACAACAAATGGATCGGTAGCAACGGCAAATCAAAGAACAACAACGCCATCCCGAGCAGCAACAGGATTTCAGCCAACGTGATACCCATCAAATAGGAAACAATGCGTTTGATATTAACACACACGCCGCGACCCTGACAAATAGCACGGAGCAGTGTAGAAAACCGATTATCAGTCAAGACAAGGTCTGCCGAAGACTTTGTAACCGCCGTGCCTTTCGCGATGGCACATCCTACGTCAGCCGCTTCCAGAACGGTTGCATCGGAAACCACGTCACCGGTCACCATAACCGTATCGCCCTGCCGTTGCAACTCACGGATCACGCTCTCTTTTTGTTCAGGAGAAATGCGTGCATATGCATTGCAATGTTGAACAACCGATGAAAACTCCTTTTCGGAAAACTCTGCCAGAGCCAGCCCGGTCATCGCGTGCTCCTCAGCGCCCAAAATTCCCATTTCACGGGCGGTCGCAGTGGCAGTCATCGGATGATCCTCTGTAAACATAATGGTACGAATGCCGCCTTTTCGACACAGCGAGAGCGCCTGCAGCGTTTCATCACGCGGCACGTTTTTGATCCCAATCAAGCCGATCGGCACAAGATCTTTTTCAATCTCATCCGCAAAAAGCTCCGGCGGAATCATCTCAATTTCTTTTACCGCTACGGCAAGCACACGCAAGCCGGCAGAGGCAAGTTGATCATCCGCCTGCATATATTGCTCCAGAATTTCATCGGCAATGGCGCATTTATTCAATACAGACTCCGGAGCGCCTTTTACAATCACTAGGTTCCGACCATCAATCACGTGAATGGCAGTCATACATTTTCTTTCGCTGTCAAAAGGAATCTCACCCATTCTGGGATATTGGATATCAAGATACGTCTTTGATTCGCCCATTGCAGCAAGAAGCTTCAAAATCGCGCCTTCAGTTGCATCACCAACGTAAACGGTCTGTCCGTCATGCTCTTCCAGCGCCGTATTATTGCACATACTGCCATATAAGATTAGTTCTGCAAACTGACGAAAATTCTCACGAACAGCCGGTGCAATTTCGCCACCGGCATAGCACGCCTCAACGTGCATATCATTCTGCGTCAAGGTGCCGGTTTTATCTGAACAAATAACCGTGACTTCGGCCAATTCCTCGATCGTACCCAAATGACGAATCAACATATTATTACGATGAAATTTCTGTACGCCAAATGCTAAAACCAGCGCAGACAATGCGGTAAAACTGGCCGGTGCTGACCCAAAAAGGAGCGTTGCTGCAGTCAAAAGCACATCGGCAAACGGCCTTCCCTGCAACGTACCGATCAACAAAAACAACGCGCACAATACCAGCGCCGGCAAAGCGAGTATTTTTGCCATCTGTTGCAGCTGAGACTGCAGAGGAACTGAATCCTCCGGATTTTCAACGTTTTGTTCTATATTTTTGTTAATTCTCGTATTGTCGCCAATATCCGTGACGATCACTTTGGCAGCGCCAACAACGACCGACGTTCCGGCAAACACCATATTGCAAAGTTCATCAACGGTATGGTTATCACCCGAAATGATCATATCGTGTTTATCAACGGCATCAGGTTTGCCGGTCAACACGCGCTCAACCACCTTAAAGGGCATACCCTCGACAAAACGGCAGTCAGCCGGCACCAAATCACCCGCCTGCAACAACAAGATATCGCCGGGAACCAGATCTGCCACGTCAACCGTACAAGTCTCTCCGTTTCGAATTGCAGTAATACGACTGCGATTTTTTTGCTGGAGTGACATCAAAATTTTGCCGGCTCTTGTTTCCTGCAACACGCGAAAAACGCAAAACAGAATAGCAAGCAGGATCACAACGACATCTACGATCAAAACAAAAAACTGTTCCAAAACAAAGGAAACAATCATCGATACGATCGCCGCAACGATCAGTAGCACAAAAGTATAGTCCTTGGTAAGCGTAATAAAGCGCGACAAAAATGTCCTTTGGCGCAGATCGGAAGTTCGATTTGCACCAAAAATCTCACGTTTGCCACTTACCTGTTCAGTATTCAAGCCGCGGTTTAAATCAGAGCCAAGACTATCCGCCGCTTGTTGTGGAGATATTTGAAAATATTTCATTTTCCCTCCTAAAACAATTCAACAATCCAACTTATCACAAAAATAAGTACAAAAATACAAGGTTGATGCAATAAATAAATCAGCAATGAATGTCGGCCGACAAATTCCAACGGACGGCATCGGAAATCATAAAACCAAGTCGGAAATCTGCCTTCTGAGATCGGTCTGCCAAGCATAGCACCGGCAACAAAAACAAAGAAATACGGCAATATGGGATAATAGTCTGCAGAATAAAAATTCTCCGAAGGAAAGCCAAAAAGCATTCCGACGTTCCACAGCGTTTCCGCAAAAGGCCAGCGCTCCATCAAAAACAAATAAACAACAAATAAAACCAAACAAATAATTGAAATGACCAACGGATTACATTTTTTCAATGCCGGCGACAGCAACGCATAAATGAACATTGACAGACCGAACATATGCAAAATGCCAAAATATATCTCCAATCCGCTGATACCGACCATCGGCAGAAGCCCAGCCGTCACAAGAGTCACAATGATTGCGGCGCCAAATACAAGCAAACCGCGCTTTGCAACATTTCGGCTGTAATTGGTGCAAATGCCGCTGACCAGCAAAAAGACACAGACAAACAACATCTGCAGTACCTCGAATAAACCGGAATAGAAAAACGGAATATATACTTCCCTGGTAAATTCAAGTAAAATATAACCATGATGTACGATCATGCCCAGTACCGCAGCGCCCCGCAGTGCATCCAACAGGTAAACTCTGTTATCCTTTGCCATACCAACAATCACTCCAAATTATACATTAAAGCGGAACAAAACGATGTCGCCATCCTGCATAACGTATTCCTTACCTTCGCTGCGAATCAAGCCCTTTTCTCTTGCAAGGGCCATCGTCCCGCATTCCATAAGATCATCGTATGCAATAACTTCTGCGCGAATAAAGCCTCGTTCAAAATCCGTATGGATCTTTCCGGCCGCCTGCGGCGCTTTCGTACCCTTACTGATCGTCCAGGCTTTGGTTTCCATTTCGCCACTGGTAATATAACTGATCAGATCCAACAAATCATAGCAGGTTGAAATCAGTCGATCCAAACCGCTTTGTTCCAGACCGAGTTCTGCCAAAAACAACAGTTTTTCTTCTGCAGGCAGTTCTGTGATCTCTTCTTCAATACGAGCGCAGATCGGAAGAACCTGTGCATTTTCCTTTTTTGCTCGCTCTCTTACGGCGGCAACGGCGGCATTATCTTCAATACCGCTTTGAAAATCTTCTTCGCTCATATTGGCTGCATAAATCACGGGCTTGTTGGTCAGCAAAGGGATATTTTTTAAAACTTCAAGCTGATCCTCATCAAACTCCATGGTTGACGCAAATTTTTCATCCTCCAAAGTCTTTTTGATCTCCATAAGAAAATCGACCTGCGCCTTGTACTTTTTGTCGCCCTTGGCAAGTTTTGCCGTGCGGTCGATTTGACGATCGATCATCTCCAAATCAGCAAGAATCAACTCAAGATTGATGGTGTCAATGTCACGAATCGGATCGATCGAGCCATCAACGTGCACGATATTATCATCATGAAAACATCGCACGACGTGAACGATTGCGTCCACCTCACGGATATTACCCAAAAACTTATTTCCCAGGCCCTCACCTTTAGATGCGCCCTTTACCAAGCCTGCAATATCGACAAATTCAATTACGGCAGGTACGGTCTTTTTGGAATTATTAAGTTTGGTCAGCACGTCCAGGCGATGATCCGGCACGCACACAACACCAACGTTCGGGTCAATGGTGCAAAACGGATAATTTGCAGAAGGAGCCTTCGCATTCGTAATAGCATTAAACAACGTACTTTTACCTACATTCGGCAAACCGACGATTCCAAGTTTCATTTATATTCCTCACTTTATGTTTATTCCTTGGAATATTATGACACATTTTTACTATAAAATCAATATAAAAAATACCGCACCTTTAAAGGGCGGTGCTCCGCAGAGATAAATCCGCTTAAAAATGGCTATTTTTGCCCTATACTACGGCAAAACACCGCAATATGCGTCAGCATTATTGCTGTGTTTTTTCTTGTCTACGACAAAAAGTATCTCATTTGTAAGTGCCAAAGGCAGTTTTTGGATAGGAAATTTTGTTTGCGGTGAAGTCAAAAACGCAAGAATACTGGCGTATTCTGAGGCTTTTGACGAGATGGCTGTCAAAATTTACATACAAAAACCGGTTGATCTCTACGGAGCGCCGCCCAAAGATGCGGTATTTTCTTAACAGCAAGGTTTCTCAACGTCTATGCCGATATCGTGAGGAAAGAATTCCCCCGTGGGAAAACTGAGCTTTTCAAAAAACGTACACGGTTCTTCTTCTGAAGGGACGTCACAGCGTTTTTCAGGCAGACAAAACTTTGCCGCCGGCAAAACCAACTGCACGTCACGAACAATACGTATAATACTAAACAGGCCGAGACTGACAAGAACCGCCTTTTCCTTGCTTTCGCATACGTCGCGCCCAACCGCGCCCAACACCATATCAGGCAAAGAACTGATGTCCGTTTCACAGCAACAGCAACAACAATTGGACGAGACGCTGACGACTTTACTGCCCAGCACGATAGGACTGACGACCTCCACCTGTGCCGTAGGCACGTTCAACGTACCGTGCTTGCACTCCCGTGCGTCGGAAGAAAAGGTGATCGTATTCCCCTCTCCACCATATAGAATTACTTTCTTTTCAAAGCTGCAAACACCTGTGGCATACTGAGGTCGACCGCAACCGGTATGTACCTCAAAATCAACGGCAAAATAAAACGTGATATTCACCGTGTAAAAACCGCGATTAAACGGCACAGGATCCAAATCCACCGAAGCATGGCAGATCCTTGCGTTTTTTGCGCGTACGTTGATCGCCTGGTCAATCAACAATTGTACCTCCGAAGGAAAATACACCTTCATATCCGCAAGACAATCCTTATCTTTGCATGTATCATAAATTTTCTGTATGTTGGCGCACACCTCATCCTGATAGACCTTCGTACAGCCTTCTGCGCCGGACATATTTTGATCCATTCCGTTCCTCCCTTTCATTTCGGATCTTACTTACATAATATGCACGAAATTGAAAAGTGTTAAAAAGGATTGCAAGAAATCAACAAGTGTGATAATATACTAATATAAATTTCAGGAGGTCATTAAATTGAAACTTAAACACGCTCTTTTACTGACAATTGTGTTTTGTCTTGTTATTTCTCTCACTGCCTGCAGCGGCGCACTGACGCCCAAGGATGCTGTCAAATCTTTATTTAGCGCTCTTGAGGAATACGACATAGAAAAGCTCAAAGAAATTTTAACAGAGTTTCCAAACGCGGACGATTGCGCCATTACCTACGATCCTTTTTCCGATAAACCGTATGTTTTGCTATACCAAAAAGCATACAAGGATCAATTAAAATATGAAATTCTGTCAATAAACGAAGCCTCCGGTACCGAAGCGACCATAAAGCTCAAGGTCAATCATCCCGATCTGAAGAGCGCTTACAGCACCGCTCTTTATACGTCTATGGCAATGATCTTTTCCGATGAAAAGCTCTTTAACGAGATCATTGAAAACGAAGATATGGAAATCAGCAATTACGTACCCAACCAAATGCAAAATATGGTTGCGCAAGGCAACGTTGAGATGATTGAAACAGAGTTTACCCTGCAACTTACCAAAAAAGATAATCAATGGGTAATCGTAACAGATGAACAGCTCAAAAACCTCATCTCTTCCAATTTGTTTTTAATTGCCTCCAACAAAGAAAATGCATTGGGTGACCTTGCCGGCGCCGCAGAAGATTAAATATCACAACGTCTTAAATTAAACCGATTTGAAAAAACAGGGCAGGAGAAATTTCTCCTGCCCTGTTTTTTAAGTCTATGAAATGTCTTAATGAGCAATACTTTAATTTTTCATAAAAAGCTGTAACTGAGCAAAAAACTGCTCTTTAGTAAACATACCGTTCAACACCTTAAGCAACATATTTTTATTCAGTCGACCCGGTAGTCCCAGATAGAACTGAAACTCCCTTCGCAACTTTGCGCTTTCCGCTTGTCCAAACAGTTTGCTTTCGTAGAGATCAACTGACGTTATGGGTGTCTTTGGATGATTTGGAGCTACGGCGGCAAAAGACAACAACTCATGCAATAACGCGTCCTCCATTCCCTCTACCCCCAACTTTCCCTCGGCAGAGGCAGTTTCTTTTCTGCTTTCTTTGCCAAAGACGTCGGGAATATAAACGTCAAAAAGATCACAGCCCTGCAGTATATCGTGTAACTTTTTTCGAATCAAAAAGCCGGCACGGTCACTGTCGGTCAGAATAATCGCTCCACGCGCTTGAGCCAAGGTACGCAAATTTCGTTGCAGTTGGCTGTCTTTAAAGATCTGAAAACCGTCAGTGCAAAAAATCAGTCCATCCACCAGATTTTCCAGTTTGATCTTATCATATTTTCCCTCAACGATCAAAATCGGTTTAATAGATATTTTCACGCTTTACACCACTTGTCATTATTTTACAAAGCAACTGATAAATCATTTCCCGTTTATCCCCCGATTCGCTTTTCAAGCGAATTTCGTACTCAAGACAAAGATCAACGCAGTAAATCAATTGCTTTTCAGACATCGCCTTACAAGCGTTCATCATTTTGGCCGCGCCATATTCATGAATACCGAAATCTGCTTTCATATCGACGTTGCGCCGACAAGCGCGAATCGTCCAGCTGGCCCGCAACAAATCGACCAAACACCGATAGATCAAATTGGCGACTTGTATCTCATCATACTGCTGTGCATACAAATCGTTCACTACGCGTAATGCCGTCGAAAAATCACGTTTGGTCAGCGCCTCACCCAGCGCAAAACGATTGGTTTCCAGACTTTTGGTGATCACTGCATCTATATCGCTTCGCGTCACCGTATCATTTTGCGCAAAAGCAGCAATCTTTTTGATCTCATTTTGCAAAGACAGCATATCGTTTTCTGCCAGATCCAAAATATAATACATATCCTCGTTGGAAATCTCTCTGCCGGCAGATTTAAATTGGCGTCTGCCCCAAGCGACCAGTTGCGCCGGACCGGGGCGCACCACATCGACTGCCAAGCCGCCTGCTTTTGTCACCAAACGCTGTAATACGCTGTCCTTCTCCCCTTTCAGGGCCGTATCCCAAAACACCACGCAAACGTATGATGGAATGTCTGATAGAATACGCGACAATTCTTTTTTATAATCCTCTTTCAGCAAAGCATGATCCAAATCAACGATTCCTACAAATTTCATTTCACTCATCATCGGAAATGAATTGATGGCGTTTTCCAGCGCATTCAGAGACAGATTTTCTCCGACGAACTCCTGAACGTTAAACTCGCGCATCTGAGAAACAGACTTTTTCTTTAAATTCAAATAATAATGTTCTTTTAAATGCTCTTCTTCACCATAAAGATAAAACAGACCGGCAAAATCTTTGCTTTTGATTTTTTGTTTTAATTTTTCCAGGCTCAAGTTATTGCCCCTTTCGATAATAATTTTCTCCATCCAAAACAAATCGAATCGTACCTGTTTTGTCGGTTCTCAACACGGTTTTTGCATATTTATCAATACGTTTAACAACGTATTTGTCCGGCAAATCATAACCGTTGTTTTCACCGACTGATATAACCGCATAATCTGCATTGACGTATTGAAGAAATTCTACGGAAGAACTTTGTTCTGCGCCGTGATGCGCAACCAGCAAAATATCACTTTCCAAATCAACCTGATATCTTGTAGTTAAACGATGCTCGCCTTCATTTCGCACATCACCGACAAACAGAACCGAGGCATCGCCGTACGACAATCGATATACCAATGAATTCTCGTTTTCATCCTCCGAATACCAATCGATATGACCGGTAAGCACAGAAAGTGAAGCTCTGTCCCAGAGCGAAAACTCTCTTTCACGATTAATAAAGATCACCGCCGTCTGCCGTTTGATGGCTGTTCGCTTCAGTTGTTTTACAGCGTCCGATGTTTCGTGTCTGCGCGGAAGATAAATCTTATCAACCGGATACGTAGATATCAAACGTTCGGCATAACGCATATGATCGCTGTCAAGATGGGTTAGAAATATCGCATCTATCGACTTCAGATTCGTACGAACGATCTCATCGTTAATTTCACGATACCCCAAGCCGCTGCCGCCACAATCAATAAAGACGCCACGATGACCGTTACGGATCAACGCCGCATTTCCCTGTCCAACGGAAAGCAACGACACTTCAACGTTATCCTGATGCAGGTAATCAACCAAATAACCACAGCCAACACCGACGGAAAACACAGCAACACAAGCGCATAACAAAATAATTTTATGCTCACGCAGCCAAAAAATCAAGACTCCTATTACTAAAACAAGAATAGACAACGCGATCCAAAATTGCCACCCTTCCGTCGCAACGGAACTAAAGGGTAAGCGAGCAATCCGGGACGTCACAAAACAAGCGGCGTCTGTTAATAATTTTGCAAGCCATGAGAGCACAAACGTAACAGGCGGACACCAAGCAAATATAATGGCAAACAAGCCGATAAAAAACAAAATTTCGATTACGGGAATGATAACAATATTTGTAATCGGCGCCAACAAAGAAACCGATCCAAAGGAGGCCACCATAATCGGCAACGTAGCAACTGTGGCGGCAACAGACATAGCGATCGTTTGCATAACAAACCGAATCGTCCGAGCCAACAAATTATGCCCTTTAACAGACGGCATAAGCGAACCGATCGGCCCGCCCAGCACCAGTAAACCAAAGGTAGATGCGGCACTGAGGGATAAGCTGGGATTAAAAATTGCAAACGGATTGTACAGACAGGACAATACAACTGCCACTGCAAGAGAGGTTAAAGAATCAGCTTCTTTATGCACCAAAGTCCCAAAAAGATAAATTGAAAGCATAACCGCCGCACGGCTACAAGAAGGCGAAAATCCGGTCAATGCCGTAAAAAGCCAAACAAGTACCAATTGCAAAACTGCGCGAACTCGCAAATCGGCGCAAACGGCAGACAAAACAAAAGATAAAACAGCAATTAAAAATGCAAGATGCATTCCGGATACCGCGAGTGTATGGGCAACGCCGCTATTTTTAAAATCAGCATAGGTAGCATTGTCGATCAGATCGCGCTCACCAAGGGTGATGCCGCTGATCAATGCATACGAAGAATCATCAAAAATGTCACTATATATATTTTTGAAAAAATCACGCAATTTTACCGGCCAACCTCTAAAATTCAAAGCAGAAGGCGGCTTTAACACCTTGATTTCTTCGCTGTACATCGATATAAATTGTTTTTCGGTGATTCGATAATTATGAAAAAGCGATTCACTGTCATCTTCAAAAGCGTTCCCAAGACAGGAAACGTGCGAACCGATCTCGATTTCCGAAGTATTACGGTCGCAATAAACGATCACGTTGCCATAGACGTCGGATGATTTATCCTCCAGTAAAATTGCATCGGGACGCACCACGAAATACGATGATTGATCGGAAACAGTAAATTCAGATATTGTCTTTCCCTGTACCTCAATCGTCTTTCCTTGATAATCCGTCATCGGCAAATAAGCAAAGTGGACGAAACAAAAATGATTAAGCATTGAAATCGCAAATGGCAAAAACATTAGTGCGGCACATTTTCTGAATGCACGAAAAAGAAAAAACGACAACAAAAACAATGCCAACACAATTGCCGAAACGATTAGTTTGACCGAATTGGGAAGAAAAAATGCAACAGCAAAGGATGTTATAATTGATAAAAGTATGGTAAAAAGTGGTCTTTTTTCAAAAAAATCCATATAAATCACCTATTTTATACAGTATAACACATTCCTTTTAAATGCACAACTATTCTTACGTAGAGAAAAAATAAAAAAACTCTTGATTTTCTAAAAATGATGTGTTAGAATATACATTGCTGATTTGTATAATACTAAGGGAGGTGTAACAGCATGGCAAAATGTGAAATCTGCGGAAAAGATGTTGCTTTCGGCATTCAGGTTTCCCACTCTCACAGAAGAAGCAACAGAACTTGGAAGCCCAACGTCAAAAGAGTTAAAGCTGTTGTAAACGGTACTCCTAAACATATCAATGTTTGCACCAGATGCTTGCGCTCCGGTAAAATCGAACGTGCTTAAAATCTGTGAAACCATCGGTTCATTCCGATGGTTTTATTTTTTATATTTAGTCCTCACCTTTTTCACTGATTTGAAATTAAAAAAATGCGAAACGGTAAATACCGTTTCGCATTTTTAGATTTAATCGGATTGCACGGCCGCTCCCTCAATTGCCGGAGGTGTCGGTTCAGGCTCCGGAGTGGGTTCGGGTTCCGGCGTCGGTTCGGGTTGCGGCGTAGGTTCAGGTTCCGGCGTCGGTTCGGGTTCCGGCGTCGGTTCAGGTTCCGGAGTAGGTTCAGGTGTCGGTTCGGGTTGCGGAGTGGGTTCGGGTTGCGGCGTAGGATTCGGCTGTGGAGTAGGAGTCTCACCGGGAGTACCTTCGCCGGGCAAAACTTCTCCTTCAGGCGGCAATTCCTCAACTGCCTCATGCACCGTACACGTGCCTCCCGGTAATGATCCGGGCAGGAAGCGTCCGCTTACAACCGTGCCGGCCGCAGCACAACCGGAAGTCGGAGACATGCCACTGGCGGTACAATATGAAGCCGAGATCAAATTAACGGGTTCATCAAAAGATTTATACGCCAGTCCTTGGTGAATCGGTGCCATAACCGTACGCCAGGCTTTAACAGCAGGATTTGTACCATTATAATTGATTCTTGCAGGCTGATCGAAACCATACCATACTGCAGCAGTGTAATACGCTGTGTAACCGACAAACCAACGGTCTTTACTGTCGGAAGTCGTACCGGTCTTACCGGCGACGGCAGTTGTGCCGAAATTAGCCGGCGAACCGGTACCAACCGTTGCGGCGTTGCGCAACAGCATATTGATCATCTGCGCCGTAGATTCAGACATAGCCGTACTGGTTTCGGGTGTTTTCTCAAGTAACACCTTACCGTTGCCGTCAACAACTTTCGTATAAAAATACGGCTCGGTGTAGGTGCCGTTATTCGGAAACGCCTCATAAGCGGCGGCAATTTCAAGTACGCTGATACCTTTGTACATACCGCCCAATGCAGTAGATGACGAGTTTTCGTCGTGGTCAACGCCTTCTACCAAAGAAGATACGTGCAGATTATCTCTCAAGAACTTAAATGCACGATCAGATCCGAGAGCCATATTGACCTTAACAGCAACCGTATTGGTGGAACGGTTGATCGCCGTTTGAATGGACATCGGCTCATTGGATACAAAGTCATAATTGACAGGCCAATTACCGTGAACGTGAGAATCGACCACCATCGTCCCGGGAGAAATAGCAACACCTTCTACCCTGACTCTATACTCAAAGGCGGGGGCATACGTGCCAATGGGTTTCATACAAGATCCGGGCTGACGATAGGTGCCCGTAGCACGATTCAATCCCCTACCAACAGTCTTTTCACCTCTGCCGCCAACCAAAGCAGCGACTGCGCCGGTTTGATTATTCAGGATAACCATTGCGCTTTCCGGTGTTTTTCCTTTAGAATACAGTTCGTAGGTCGTAAAGGTTGAAGTCTTTTTATATGCATCATCCAAAACCTTTTGCACGTCCGGCTCAAGAGTTGAGTAAATCGAAAGACCGCCGGAATAAACGATACTGCTGGCATATGAATAACTATATCCTTTTTCCTCCACCAGATCTTCAATAACCTGGTCAACAACCTCTTCAACGAAATAGGTTTGCTTACTGTCAACGACCTTCTTTGATCCGTTTTTAAAGACAAGTTCGACCTTCTTGGCCTCTTCTGCTTCTTCTTTCGTGATCATTTCCAGCTCAACCATCTTGTTGAGGATCGTTTCCTGACGCTCTTTGTTTGCCTCTCGCGCTTCATCGCCTCGATACGGGTCAAACTTTGTAGGATACTTAGTAATCGCCGCAATGGTTGCCGATTCGGCCAGCGTAAGATCCTGTACATCTTTGTTGAAATAGGTCTTTGCCGCTGTTTGAACGCCGTTACAGCCCTGCGACAAATAAATCGTATTCAGATAGGCCTCTAAGATCTGGTTTTTGTTGTATTCTTTTTCCAGATACAATGCACGCTGAATTTCCTGCAACTTACGGGATATTTTGACGTCATCATCGCCGGTAAGGTTTTTGATCAGCTGCTGCGTGATCGTCGAACCGCCGTAGGAATCGCTACCCGTGACCATACCCAGTACAGCACCACCGGTACGAATCCAGTCCACACCGTTGTGCTTATAAAAACGCTGATCTTCAATAGCGATAAAAGCGTTCTGCAAATCCTTAGGAATATCGGCAATATTGACCCAAATACGGTTTTCGTCCGTATACAGATGTTCGATCTCATAGGGCTTTCCGTTGGAATCATTAGCATAAATGACTGTTGTGTACTCCAACGAATTATCAATATTTCCAAGATCCATCGTAGGATCAAGATACTCAAAAGCATACCAGGCAAAAGCAGATACCGACAGAAAACCGACCAGACTAATGATCACAATAAACGCAATAAAACCTTTACGAATTGGCATCGGAATCCGCATCCAGAGGTTGCGGGAAGTATGACGCTTTTTCTGCGCAACTGCCGGATCGGTATCCGTCTCCTTCGGCTGCCGCTTCTTAAAGGAAAACAACTTTATTTTCTTTTTCAAATCGAAGCACCCCCTCGATTATAAATATATTATATAGATATATTATAACACCTTTCTGTTTGAATGCAAGTGTATAATTATATATTAAAAATTAATTTTTTATCAATTTTTCAAACAGACAGTGACAACCCTCCGAAATATCAACAAAGGCTTTTGAAAAATCGCCTGTATACCAAGGATCTGCCACGTTTCCCGGTCGATCGGTAAAATCCATCAGTTTACAGATCTTTTGCTCCGGATCATCCCGAAAAATGCAACGAATATTTCTCATATTATTCTCATCCATCAGCACAAACAAATCATATCGCTCATAATCGGAAGATACAACCTGCTGTGCGTATTTTCCGTCGCACGAAAGGCCATGTCGAGCAAGCTCTGCTGCGGCCGGCGGATACACCGGGTTTCCCCGATTGCCCCAAATTTCTTCCCGACTGGTTGCCCTGGAACAAATATCAAAGCAATCTGACATTCCGTTTTGCGCCACAATCTCTTTAAACACAAATTCCGCCATCGGCGAGCGGCAAATATTACCGTGGCAAACAAACATAATTCTTTTCATTTTTAACACTCCGTCCGATCAATATTAACCGCCTAAAACCCAATGCTTCAAAACCGCCAGATTTTCACGCAACACACCGGAGCCAATCAAATACCACACAGTATTGCTGTGACAGTGTGTTAAATTTTCAAAGCCAATCTGCCTTGCAATAGAGCCGGCACGAAAAACATGATATTCGTTGGTAATATACGCCAATTTATATTCAACCTTCCCAAAATGATCATCCAAAATCTTCTTAGAAAAAGTGAAGTTTTCAAACGTACTGGTAGATCGATCTTCCATTATGATTTTATCCTCACTCACGCCGCAACGAATCAAATACCGTTGCATGGCCAGGGCTTCGCTAATGCTCTCCCCCGGTCCCTGACCGCCACTGACAACGATCAACGCCTGTGGATTATTACTATGATATTTTACGGCAGCATCCAATCGCCCTTTCAGAGCACCCGTAATCATTTCACCACGAATACCGGCGCCCAAAACGATCACCGCATCTTCATCATAGCCAACTGTATCAAACAATCCAAAGCTCAACAAAAACGTTGCCAATAAAGCATATAATAAAAGGCAGACAAACACTGATAATAATAACCATTTAGGAACCTTGTCGCTAATAAAATCATAGGCAAAACCAAGCGCCGCCAATACGGAACCAAATAATAATAACAGTAAATTACCAAGATTAAAGTTAGTTGTAAACCAAAGGCAGATACCGTTTACAATCATTACTACGCCAATCAATCCCATCAGCAACCGCAGAAAGGACATAAAAGAAACGTTATTGCTCATATTATCACCCATAATATTATAGCATATAACTCATGGAAGAGCAAGAAACAAAAAGTAAAGAAAAAGCCACCCAAAACGGGTGGCTTTAAACTGAATTGAACGTTAGTTTTCTTCAATCTTAGACAGACGAACCGCCTCGAAATCTTCTTGAATTTCCTTAGAAGGCTCTTTTGTAAGCAAAGAGAACACAACGATACAAACACAGGAAAAGATAAATGCAGGCAGTAATTCATAAATGGCAAAAACACCGCCAAGCTGACTAATGACCAGTTTCCATAAAAAGACCATAGCCGCACCGCTTACCATACCGGCAATAGCACCGGCCTTATTAATTCTCTTCCAGAACAGAGAGAATATCATAAGCGGGCCAAACGTAGCGCCAAAGCCGGCCCATGCAAAGGAAACGATTTGGAAAATAACGCTGTTTTCATCCAACGCGATGAAAACACCGATCAGCGTAAGCACCAATAAAGTAATACGGGAAACAAGCATAACCTGTTTGTCCGTTGCCTTCTTTTTGCAAATACCCTGAAAAATATTCTTAGCAAATGCCGAAGCGGCAATCAGCAAATAAGAATCTGAAGAACTGATGGTAGCTGCCAAAATGCCGGCCATAACAAACCCTGCCAGAATGGGTGTCAAAGAATTGGTAGCCATCGTAATAAAGATGTTTTCAGCAGCAGCTTTGGTCAAATGCATGTCGGGATACACCTGACGACCGATAATACCGATAAATACGGCAACGCCCAAAGAAATAACAACCCAAATCATTGCAATGCGGCGAGAACGATCCAATTCCTTTTCCTTGCGAATTGCCATAAAGCGCAGCAGCACCTGGGGCATACCAAAATAGCCAAGACCCCATGCCATCATCGAGAAAATGGTTAAAATACCATAGTCAGCCGCCTCACCAAACAAAGGTGCGCCAGCTTCCACGATCTGTTGACCACTTGCGTCAAGAACCGGAGTAGCCAAACCAAAGAATTCCAAAAACCCGGGAATTTGCTTTGAATTTTCAATAACAGCCGACAAACCACCGGCCTGATTCACGCCCAAAACAACGATCAGTACGAGCGCCACAATCATAACGATCGCCTGCATAAAGTCCGAAACACTTTCGGCCAAAAAGCCACCTAAAACCGTATACAGCAACACAAATGCCGCACCAATGATCATCATTGGAACGTACGGAGCGTTGAACAGAGTGGAAAATAATTTACCGCAGGTAACAAAACAACTGGATGCATATACGGTAAAGAAAATCAAAATAAATGCAGCAGCCAGCAGCATAATCGTCTTTTTCTTTTCACGAAAACGATTTGAAAAGAATTCGGGCAAGGTGATTGAGTTATTGGCGCGAACGCTGTAACGACGCAACCGTTTGGAAACGATCAGCCAGTTCAAATACGTACCGACAGCAAGGCCAAAAGCGGTCCAAAACGCATCCGCAAGACCACACCAATACGCAACGCCGGGCAAGCCCATCAGCAGCCATCCGCTCATATCCGATGCCTCCGCGCTCATTGCGGTAACCCAAGGTCCCAACGATCTGCCACCCAGAAAATACTCTTCCGAGTTTTTATTGGCGCGTTTTGCATACAATGCGCCGATTACTATAACTGCGACCATATAGACGATCATAGCAATCAAAATTTGGATCGTATTTCCATCCATAATTCATCTTCCTTTCATCCTTCAAACGACAAACATACCGTTTTAATAATAATATCAAAAGTTTACCACATTACTTTGATAAAGTCAATGAAATCTTGCGGCTTTTTGAAAATTAATAAATCTCTGTAGGATAAAGCGGGTTTACATCCCAAAAGAAAAAGGTTGCATAAAAATGCAACCTTTTGTATTTACTCAAAATAACCAACGTACTTTCGAAAAATTTGCTCATCGGACCAATAAAACTCGATTTTAGCGCAGAGAGGATACAGCCTGCAGCTGATGATATGCACCTTCGGTGATGAGATACACGCTAAAGCGTGATGATATACCATTGCTTTCGCAATGGATAAAAAAATTCGACAAGTCGAAACTTGTCGAATTTTTTGGCAGGGGCAGAAGGATTCGAACCCTCGACACGCGGTTTTGGAGACCGCTGCTCTACCAACTGAGCTATACCCCTAAACGACTAGCATATTATAACAAATACTTTTTAATAATGCAAGTGTTTTTTAAAATTAAATTAGAAATTCGGGACAGATTATATTTTCATACCGATTACAAATTGCTTTTCCTGCCGTAAAAACGGACTACGATTTTTAAACCGTGCATGGTCCATAATCGCCTTATCGGGAGTCTCCGGTAAAACCAGTTGCTTTTCGGCAATATCGCTCAGTTCCGTCTCCCCCACTGCGATTGCACGAAGCATCGTATCTTTATCTACGTAAAACGATCCAACATACTGCGGACATTCTTCATCAGGTTCCTTTTTGTCATCGGTATAATATATCTTGTCGATAAAAGCATATTTACCGATGACAACCTTTGTACCCAAAACAGTCTCACGTTCGACGATAACAGGAGAAACAACTGCAGGAAGATTGATGCCGAGATTCGGCGCATCAAAATACACTTTGCCGTCTTCCGGTTCGATGCCTCTACGCCGAAACAGCTGTTCAACGGTAACAAAAACATATCCCTGCTTTTGCAGATCTTCAATAGCGCGCAATGCGCCCTTAACGCTGGTCTCATACAAATCGTGAAGCAGTATGATATCACCGTCATGAATGTGATTCACAATCACGTTATACACACTATCGGAATTTCTATATCGCCAGTCCTCAGTATCCAGACTCCAATGGATCATCGGCGTTTTAACCGTGCTTTTAACCGTTGAATTGAAGGCGCCGTACGGCGGTCGCAAATAATACTTACCACCACCGGTAACCTTATCGATTCTGCGATCAACTTCTTCCACTTCATAAAGAATTTTGTCAGGAGAAAGCTTGGGTAGATTGGCATGGGACATCGTGTGCGTGGCCAGCTGATGCCCCTCATCTTTCATTCTGCGCACCGTATCGGGATAGGCCGATACGTTACTGCCAACCATAAAAAAGGTTGCTTTTGCCTTCAATTTCTTCAATCCGTCCAACAACTCATTCGTATATTTACTTGGACCGTCATCAAAGGTGATGGCAACCAACTTCGTCTCCGCGGCGTTGCAGATCAACAAAAGTTGTGCCGTCAGCGCAAACACCAACGCAGAAGAAAATATCATTTTAAAAATCTTTTTCATTGCAACTAACACCATCAAACATCCGTATTATTGATAAAAAGTCCCTGCAAGGCAGGCGCGTTTTGGTGGGCCATTAGGGACTCGAACCCCAGACCAACCGGTTATGAGCCGGTAGCTCTAACCAACTGAGCTAATGGCCCGCGAAATCGAATATAGTATAACAAATTTTAAAGTCATCTGTCAACCGATAAATCACATCTTTGTTGCAAAATAGCATTATTATGTTATAATATAGGCAGAACGGAGGCGTTTTTATGAAAAAAGTTAAACTGTTACTGTGGATAATGATGATTTCAATTGCCATCAATCTGTTCCCCGTCAATGCAGTCGGACTTAATGAACTAAATCAACAGCTTAACAGCAAGTATATGATTTTAGTAAATCGAAACCACAAAGTCGGTTCTGATTACGTACCCACCAATTTGGTCGTATATCCCGGCAGTAGCCTCAAGCTCGAAAAAGTTTGTGCACAAGCACTGCAACAAATGATTAACGCTTGCTATAGCAGTGTTGGCGGTGAAAGGCCGGTACTGTACTCCGGATATCGCTCCTATCAAACACAATATAATAAATATTATGGAAAGATCAACTATTACCTTTCCAAAGGTTATTCTATGGCTAAGGCGCAACAATTGACCGATCAGTACTATGCGCCTCCCGGCGGTAGCGAGCATCACACCGGATTAGCCGCAGACATCTGTACGCCTGCCGTTGTAAACCGTTACGCTCAGTTACACGAATCTTTCGGCACCACCAAACAAGGCGTTTGGTTGCGCAACAATTGCTATAAATACGGCTTCATCTTACGCTATGACCAGGGAAAAGAAAGTATAACCGGTTATAATTACGAGCCCTGGCATTTTCGTTATGTTGGAAAAGAACACGCCGAAAAGATATTCAAATCCAAGCTAACATATGAAGAATATCACGCAAAATTGCTTTCAATTAAGTCCAAAATTTCAACCAAACCCAAAATTATTGTAAAAGAAGGCAAGATATATCTTACCGCTGCAAGCGGTACCGAAATTCGCTATACCACCGACAACAGCGCTCCGAGCACCAAATCTACAAAATACGTTTCCCCTCTCAGCAAGAAGAACACAACCTATAAGGCGATTGCCTGTATTGAAAACTATCAATCAACGGTCGCCCAGGTCACTATAACCGCCTATGGCGATATTTTCAAAGACATCGCCACAACAGACTGGCATTACAGTATTGTAAGTCAAGCAGTCAACAAAAATATATTCAGCGGAATGGGCGATTATTATTTTATGCCGAACACAACTATGACCCGCGCCATGTTGGTGCAGGTTTTAGCCAATGTCAGCGGTATAAATTTGACAAAATTTAATGGAAAGACCAACTATAAGGATGTAAAAAAGAATGCCTGGTACGCTCCCGCCATCCAATGGGCCACACAGCAAGGCATTGTACAGGGTATGGGCGACGGATATTTTTCACCTGAATCTCCCTTGACACGCGAACAGGCCTGCACCATTTTTTATAATCATTCAAAGGATGCAAAGCGCTATTCATTACCCGCGTTTAAAGACCGAAACGACATTTCCTCCTGGGCTGCAAACGGTGTTTCCTACTGCGCGGCCAAAAAAATTGTCAGTGGATATCCGGACGGTTATTTTCTCCCCCGCAAAAGCGCAACACGCGCCGAAATCGCACGCATTGCGTTGAGTTATCTGAACAAATAAAAAAAGGACACCTTGGGTGTCCTTTTTTACGTTTACAACACTCGCCAATCAATTGGCGTCTGTCCGCTTTTTGATAAAAGTTCATTTGCCTTTGAAAAATGCTTACACCCAAAAAAACCGTTGTGCGCAGAAAGCGGACTGGGGTGCGCAGCCTGCAACAAAATATGATGCGTATTGGTGATCAATGCCGACTTTGCTCTGGCATTTGCGCCCCATAACATAAAGATAACAGGCGTTTCTTTTTGATTAATCGTCTCGATCACTCGATCTGTAAATTCTTCCCAGCCTTTTCCTTTATGGCTGTTAGGTTGCCCCTCACGGACGGTTAAAACCGTATTAAGCAGCAATACGCCTTGTTCCGCCCAATGGGTCAGTTGTCCGTGCGCCGGCATAGGAATATTCACGTCGTCCATCATCTCTTTAAATATGTTTTTCAAGGATGGTGGCGGCTGAATTCCTTTTTTGACCGAAAAGCACATTCCATGCGCCTGCCCCGGTCCGTGATATGGGTCTTGTCCCAGAATTACCACCTTTACATTTTGATATGACGTAGTTTTAAGTGCGTTAAAAATATCGTACATACCCGGATAAATCACCTGAGTTTTGTACTCCTTTTTTAAAAAAGAGCGCAATGCAAGATAATATGGCTTATCAAATTCACCGGCAAGCACGCTATCCCAATCATTTCCAAAAACAACCATACTTAAAAATATCCTTTATATTCTACTTTCAATCTACTCTTAGGAAATAAATAATTATACAACTCCAAAAAATAATCGTCCGTCATACTGGCAATATAATCAACAACGATTTGGTCGACCGGTGTGTCCTCATAAGGCTCAGTACGGTAAAACTTTTCATTGATATAATCAATGTGATGGGCATAGATCATCGACGCGGTATTCCCTTCCGTCAGATCTCGCCGCAGACGTTCATAAATCTGCCTCATCATCGGTCGGATGGTATCATCATAAACATGATCATCCCGTTGATAAATCAGCTCATAATTGGCTTTTTTGGCAGAGGAAAGCGCTTCAAAATATTCCGGATCAAGTTTTATATAAGGCTTTCCGTAACTATTTTTAATAATATTAACCGTCAAATTGTTAATTATTTCCGCATTTGTTTTACCTATAAGACATTCGGGAAAAGGCGTGTCCGCAGTTATCAAACCAACGATCATTGCATCCTGACGGTCCTTACCTAAATATGCAATAATATCACAAATGCGTACCACACAACCCTCCAGGGTTGACGGGATCATCTTAAGATTATTTTGCTTATCCTCATAGCAGGATGACATCGCATCATCCAGTTCGTCAAAAGAGCGCATTGGTACCGGTCGATATTCAGCCAGCTCCAGTTCACCGTTATGGCTCAAAATACCATTTAACGTCTGTAAAGTAAGATTATACGGAATCAACGAATCCAGCACCCGAACGCTATGAACGTTATGCTGAAAACTCTTTCCGGCGAATTCACCAAATAATTGATCCAGCATTCGCTCCCCTGCGTGACCAAAGGGTGTGTGACCAATATCATGTCCCAAAGCAATGGCTTCTATCAAATCAAGATTCAAATTCAGCACTTTGCCGATATTTCTGGCGATACGTGACACCAGCTGTACGTGTTGCGCCCGGCGGGTAATATCATCGTTTTTGGAAAACGAAAAAACCTGTGTTTTGTCAGCATAACGATCAAAATAATCACTATGCATAATTTTTTCGCAATCACGCACAAAGGTGGGACGCCACAACGTTGCACGGTCGCGTTCCATATCATTTCGTCGCACCGCCGCAGCGTCGGAAAATGCAAATTGCGGCAAAGTGCCGTTTCGCCGATCTTCCTCAATTAGCGCAATCAGCGCCGGATCGAGTTTATCAAATCTAAGCTTACTGTCAAACATGGCGAATCTGTCCTGTCGCCGACATTGATGTGGCCTGTTTACCGCACACAACGATATGGTCTGCAAGAACAATACCGCAAGCTGCCAGTTTTTTAGATACAGATTGTGTGGTCAGCACGTCTTCAGTTGACGGTTCGGGATGCGCAAAATGATTATGCGCAAGAATCACAACAGCGGCACGCCGACGCATAGCGGCATCCAACAGATTTCTAACCTCAACTCTCAAAGCATCCACCGAGCCTTTGCAAATCATCTCACAGGATATAACTTCCCAGTTTTTATTCAAAAATGCCGCATACATTTGCTCCTCGGTGGCACCGACGAACTTAGGAATAAAATACTCTTTTCTGTCTTCCGAGTGAGCCAACGAAATACTGTTCAAGCGAGCAGGATTATCCAAATAGCGTTTTGCCAGCTGCGGTATCAAAGTCAGCAAAGAAGCAGCATGTTGTCCAACGCCGGATACGTTTACCAAATCAGATGCTTTTGCCTCCAAAACAGCATTAAGTGACCCAAATTCCTTAATCAATTGATGTGCCAAGGGATTTACGTCACGTTGCGGAATGGCAAAAGTCAGCAAAAATTCAAGTACCTCGTGATCTTCGAAACCATCCAGACCAACGCGTTGAAATTTTGATTTCAAACGTGACCGATGGCCGGTATGTAAATGTTGTTCTTTCATACGCACACCTCCTACTAAATTATATATAAATACAAATAAATTGTCAATTTATAAAAATCATTGACGAGCGCACAGAAAAAAGTATATACTATAATTGCAGATTAGGAACAAACTTTGAGAAAGGCATCGAATGAAAGAGTTTATTATTTCAAAAAATGACGCAGGTCAGCGCCTTGACAAATTTGTATCGAAGATAACCACAAATTTAAGCGGCGCGTTGCTCTATAAATACTTGCGAAAAAAGGCCATTAAAGTAAATGGAAAGAAACACGAAATTTCCTACCGTTTGCAAGAAAATGACATAGTTACTTTATATATTAATGATGAGTTTTTTGCAGATGACACCCCATTGTTTTTAAAGCTCAACGACAAATACGATCTGGATATTATATATGAAGACGAAAACATTATTCTTATCAACAAAAAACCGGGTATTCTTGTTCACGAAGACAGTAATGAACAGTTACATACGCTGATCAATTATATTCTTGCGTATCTATACAGCAAAAAAGAATACAACCCGGAAAACGAAAATTCATTTGTTCCGGCGCTTTGCAACAGAATAGACAAGAATACAGGCGGCATCGTAATCGCCGCAAAAAACGCTATAGCCTCCCGCGAAATGTACGACATCATAAAGAACAGAGAAATCAAAAAGTATTATCTGGCGCTCGTGCACGGAAAGATGCCAAAAAACAAAGATATTTTGACAGCATATCATAAAAAAGACAGCAATAAAAATCAAGTCTATATTTATAACACACCGGCGCCCGACCGGAAGACCATCAAAACCGGATATCGCGTAATCAAAACCGGTAAAAATCTCAGTTTATTGGAAGTGGAATTGTTTACCGGTCGAACACATCAAATTCGCGCCCATCTTTCACACATCGGCCACCCGTTGGTCGGAGACACAAAATACGGTACCAATGCGCAAAATCAACAGCTTCCATATCGTTTTCAGGCGCTGTATGCATACAAACTGCAATTTGCGATCCAAGATGAGGATTCACCGCTCAGTTATCTTAACCAACACTGCTTTGAAATCGAGAACGTTTATTTTAAAAACGACATTTAAAAAAGAGCAATCATAGGATTGCTCTTTTTTCTATTTGTTTGAAATATATCGGTGAATGGCAGCGGCGGCATTTTTTCCGGCTCCCATTGCCAAAATAACAGTGGCGGCGCCGGTGACGGCATCACCGCCGGCAAAAACACCTTCACGACTGGTCTGTCCCGTCGTTTCATCAGCCACAATTCCACCCCAACATTCAGTTTCTAGTCCGGCAGTAGTAGATTTAATCAACGGATTGGGAGAAGTACCAATAGATACGATCACACAGTCGCAATCAATTACAAATTCAGATCCGTTCACGGCAACGGGTCTGCGTCTACCGGAAGCGTCGGGCGCACCGAGCTCCATTTTGACGCATTCAATACCGCATACGTTTCCGTTTTCGTCGCCCAAAATACGAACAGGGTTGTTCAACAGCTTAAAGTCGATCAATTCCTCCTTTGCGTGCTCCACCTCTTCCACTCTGGCCGGCAGCTCTGCAAAAGAACGGCGATATACGATAGAAACCTCATCAGCGCCTAAACGTTTGGCGCAACGCGCGGCATCCATAGCAACGTTGCCGCCACCGATAACAACCACTTTTTTTGCCTTCTGAATTGGGGTTGCACTGTTTTCGTCATAAGCTTTCATCAAATTCACACGGGTTAAAAACTCATTGGCAGAATACACACCCTTTAAATTCTCGCCCGGAATTCGCATAAATTTCGGTAATCCGGCGCCACTGCCAATAAAAACAGCCTCAAAGCCCAATGCGAACAGATCGTCAATTGACAAAACCCGGCCAATAACCATGTTCGTTTCAATTTGAACACCCAACTGTTTTAAATTGTCAATTTCTTTTTTGACTATTTTTTTCGGCAGTCTAAATTCAGGAATACCGTAAACCAACACGCCGCCTGCACAATGCAATGCCTCAAAAATAGTCACGTCATAGCCCATTTTTGCCAGATCACCGGCACAGGTCAACCCGGCAGGACCGGAACCGATTACGGCGACCTTATGACCGGTTGATTCCGGTTTTTCAAAAGATGCGGAGCAATTTTGATTATGCCAATCTGCCACAAAACGCTCTAATCGGCCGATCGCCACAGGCTCACCTTTTACGCCACGCACACAAAATTTTTCACATTGTGATTCCTGCGGGCAAACACGTCCGCAAACCGCCGGCAATGACGAAGCCTGCTGAATGACACGATACGCACCTTCAAAATCCTTTTCAACGATTTTAGCAATAAATTCGGGTATATTGATAGATACAGGGCAGCCGCCGACACACGGCTTGTTTTTACAACGCAGACATCGCGCCGCTTCATCGATCGCCTGTTCTTCGGTATAGCCCAGCGCAACCTCTTCAAAATTACCATTTCGAATCAAAGGGTCTTGGGAGGGCATGGGATTTTTTTGCAAAGACATATTTGGCATATCATTTCGCCCCCTTAAATAAGTTGCAGGCATCGTCATGTGCCTTTCTTTCAAAATCAGCATACAGCGTAGACCGCATCATAGCCTCGTCAAAATCAACCAAATGACCATCAAATTCGGGGCCGTCTACACAGGCAAATTTGGTTTCGCCACCAACGGTTAACCTACAACCACCGCACATACCGGTTCCATCGATCATAATCGGATTCATCGAGACCACCGTTTTAATGCCATATTCCTTTGTCAATAGCGACACAAATTTCATCATTGGAAGCGGACCGATTGCAATAACCTCATCATATTCTTCGCCGCTTTCAATCAAAGCGCGAAGCGCGTCCGTAACAAAACCTTCTTCACCGGCCGACCCATCATCAGTCATCAGCACCATTTTATCGCTGTTTTGTAAAAACTCGTTTTCCAAAATAACCAGATCAGCCGTTCTGAAACCGACAATCGTATGAACACAGATTCCCTGCTGATGCATCTTCTTGGCAACAGGAAATGCGATTGCGCAACCAACACCACCGCCAACGACAGCCACCTTTTTAAGGCCCTTCGTTTCCGTAGGTTTTCCAAGCGGTCCGACAAAATCAGCCAAGAAATCTCCAGCGACCATTTCAGCTAATTTGCGAGTAGTTGCGCCGGCAATTTGAAAAATAATCGTTACCGTCCCTTGCTCACCGTCATAATCGGCAATGGTAAGCGGTATCCGTTCACCTTCCGAATCAGTGCGCAAAATAATAAACTGCCCCGGTAACGCTTTTTTTGCGATCAAAGGAGCCGAAATAGTCATTTGAACCACCGTGGGATTAAGTTGCTTTTTGTCAATGATTTTATACATAGTGTTCTCCTCTTAGATATATTATCATAAGTATATATCCATCAATATAACTGAAAAGAAAAAGAGCCGAAGCGTTTGCTTCGACTCTTGGTGCGGGTAAGAGGACTTGAACCTCCACCGGAGCAATTCCGACTAGAACCTGAATCTAGCGCGTCTGCCAATTCCGCCATACCCGCATATGTATGGTGCAGACGGCGGGACTTGAACCCGCACTCCATCGCTGGAACTACCACCTCAAAGTAGCGTGTATGCCAATTTCACCACGTCTGCACATCCACGCTGCTCATCAGCGCAGGATTTATTATAGCAAGCGCACCTCAAAAAGTCAAGTGCTTTTTTAAAAAAATATATGTTTTTTTATAAAAATGAGGCGGTGTTACACCGCCTCATTTCATAAAACGTTATTTTTGCAGAGAATGATTATAAACGATCACTGCAACGTCAGCACGAATAATCTTGGCCAAAGGATTGAAATTCTTACCGTCGCCCTGAATGATCTTGTGATAGTTCGCAAGCTTAATAGATTTCAATGCCCAGGAACTGATCTTGGCTTCATCACTGTATTTCTTGCTGAACGCATTATCGATCTCTTTAGCATTCTTCTTATACAAAGCGTTTACGGTCGTACCTTCATTCATAGCGACGCTACGCATGAACACAGCAGTAAACTGCTCTCTGGTGGTGCTGGCAGAGCCGGCAAAATTGAGATCGTTTTTGTCGGAAACACCCTGAATCAAACCGACAGCCGTGGCTGCACGAATGTAAGGCAATGCCCAAGGAGCTTCTTTCTGCATATCGAAAAAGTCATCATAAATCTCGTTCAGCTTAACACTCTCAGCCATCTCAACGTTAATACCGCACAAAGTAACGATAACCTTGGCGAGCTCATATCTGTTAATATTAGCGCGAGGATTGAGCTTTTTGTTCTGGTCGCCGACAAATACACCAAAACCTTCGTTATTAAGATAATTAACAGCCTTGCGTGCGTACGCGGGAACAGAAGCAGCATCAGAATACTGTACCGCTTTTCTGACGGAGGTAACAATTACGGGAATCGGATCAGAGAGCGTTCCATTTTCAGCAGTTACCTGAATGTAGAAAATATTATCTTTAGCATACAGTTTTACGGTATCGGTGTTGCTTGCTTCAAGCTTGCAATCGGCATCCAGATAGAACTTATAGGAAGCTTCCTCATCAACGTTAACACTGGGCTTGATAGCATTGGTGTTTTCGGGCATCTCAACATAGTAAGCGCCGTCAACAAAGTCAACCTTGTTTGCGCCGGGAACGCCAAACAAATGCAACTTGCAATCGTCAGAACCGGAAGTATCTATAATATCAGTAGGAGGAAAAGCAAAGATAATTACTTCATAATCCTCATAAGAAGATCCCTTTGTAGCGCGAACAAAAGCCTGTGTAATAGTATCCTCTTTGTTTAGTGCAATTCTGTTGATTTCGGTAGCACGTGAGCTGTCAGTATACGCCTTAAGAGCAACACCGCTTTCAGTCAATGCAATTGTATCAAAATCAAAGTTATAGAAACCATTGGAAACATCTACAGCAGAGGGATAAATATAAATCTTTCTTTTTGTATCATTACGAATAATATCCGCATCTTTCCACTCGGTAATCATATTGGGACCGAGATCTTTCAAAATAGCGCTACCGGTAGCAATAGAAACAGATGCGCCCTTGTTGGTGGCTACGTTAGTGGAATCGAAATAATACGGATAGGAGGAACTGCTGGAAAACGGCGTTTTGTATCCATCAAAACGGTTTCCACTGATCTCCATATGAGTAAAAGAAGGAGTACCGCCAACGCCGTCATAATAAGTACCAAACGCGGGGGTACCATCACCACTGGTCAGCATAAAGAGATTGTCTTTACAAATAAACTCTTGATTGTGATAAGAAATCTGATCCTGAATTACTCTGTTGCCGGTAGCAGTTGCAACGTCAACAAATTCATTGCCAATCAACTCAATAATTACACGATGGCGTTGCTGAATGCCGTTGACACCGGATTCACGAGCAGCAAAGTTGATGGTATTGATGCCGCCAAAGTTTTCAAAATGATTGTATTGATATCTACGAACCAATCTCTTATCAAAAGAGATACAATTTTCAGGGGTGATACCGCCAAGATACTCCATAACGCTGTTAGTACTCTTATCAGCGCCGGCATTCATATCCTTAGCATAGCTGTTCTTTAAAGTAAGTTCTTCAGCTTTGGTGTTGTGAAATCTGGAAATCGTACTATTGTTAACTGCACGAATAGAGTCAATCGTGATATAACGGTTGATCACGTTGGAATTCATAAGAAAATAGGAATCACAAGAGCTATTTTCAAAATACAAATTCTTAAAAGTATAGTTAACGATGATCTTTTCAGCCGCACGTGCAGTATCCTTGATTCTGCCGGCGCCGGTAAAGGCAATACCATCGATGGTAACGTTGTTACAGCCGGTACCGATCAAAATATCAGCAGTAAAGACAGCTTCTTTTTCAGGATCGATGCTTCTGTCATTCTTCAATGCCCAATCAGCCAAAGAAGGATCATAATCATCCAGATGGGGGTTATTATTGGGATTTTTACCAAAATAGGGACCGGACAGGTTAACATCGCTTGTAAGATTCATGGCCGTGCCATATGTGCCGGGCGTTAAAACAATGGTCTTTTCCAGACCGGCAGGCATCCAAGCAGCAGACGCAGCTTCAACAGACGAGAAAGCGGTAACGCCATACTCGAGCCGATACAGTTCGCCGCCCAGTTCATAATCAAATGCTTCCTGCATATCTAAGCCGGTCCAATCGGCGTCGACAACCATATAGCCCTCCGGCAACACAGAATACACCGGTGCCGCAAAAGCGAAGCAGGACATTGCGGACAGCACCAACAAAACAGCAAGCGTCAGTGCCACGATTTTTCTTCCTCTTTGCATTGTGTTTCCTCCTCATTAGAGCATTTGAACAAAGTGAAAAGCGTTTTTTTGTACACCTTGCACAACACCCAATTATATACATTTATCATAGCATATTTATATATATATTGCAAGCACAATTTATAGATTTTTAAAATAAAAAGAGACAGTCGACCGTTATCTTACTTTATTTTTCTCAAACGATAATATATGCGGCGCAAAACGCACAGCGGAAAAGCGATTAAGCGATACAATAAAAACAGGGCGCTGCCACTTTTAATTTTTCTTTTACCCCGCCGAATCGAAATCACCTGCCCGAGCAATTGACGTTGGCTCACATTATTCTCACTGTGAAGCTGGTTATCACCGCGAAAGGACAAAGCATCCGCATTAATTCTGACAAGTCTATGCAACACAAGACTACCGTCATCACGCCGAAATAAATAAATTTCTCCGCAACACAAAGGCAACTGCGGCCGTCCAATCAAAACCTCATCAAAATCAGGACGAATAAACGGTAACATACTATACCCACAGGGCCGTAGCTTAATAATCCCGCCGGCGCAGAGTGCTTCCTCCATAATTGGCGTCAGTTTATAAAACAAAGTATCATTCATCCAGCAAACCGGCCTTGCGTAATTTTTCAACAAAAGAAGCCGCATCATTACGAGCCGTCTCTTCTGAAACGTTATACAGTTCAAGCATCCGCGACGTCAATCCCTGTAAATCTGCTCCTTTTTCCAGTGCTTCCCACAATTCAACGCCACTCTCATTCAGCGTCATAAGACAAGTACAATCCATCTCCTGCAAAGATACAATCACTGCACTGTCTGCAACCTTACGCAAAACAAAACCATCCTTGATTCGCATTAATTTCAGTCCCCTTTCATCGTTGTGTATGAAAGCTGCGCCGCTTCCTCATTGGGCAAACATCCCATTTCGTAAACAGGATGCGTTTGCAGCAAAACGTCCCATGTTTTTATCAATTTTTCAAGAACGTCCCGTTTAAATCGTTGGTGAGCCGTCTGCTTTATCATACGGCGCAAAGCCTCACCGGTCGATAAACGATTAATCACATTTACATGGTCACGGTATAAAAAACAGATACCGCCAAGTTCTACACGCTCGTTAATGCTGTCTTTACTTTTTCCATTCCATGGAGTGCCATAAACATAAAATTTCCCATCAATCAAGCGAAGCGCAGGCTTGTCATCATTAAGAATATACGCGCCCGGAAACCGTTTTACCCATAAGCTTGTATGTGTTGATTTTCCGGTTCCGCTGGGTGCAGAAAACAAATACGCCTTATTGTTATAGACCACCGTAGACGAATGCAGCATAAACCCATCAAAGTCCACCAGCGCCTTATAAAAGCGACGTCCGCTGATTACATATTCCAGCGTTTCCGGATCGGAATTTTTCATCAGGTCATCTTCCATGATCCGCCGAATATGTTCTGTTATACCTGTAATTACAATATCAGCGCAGGAATCAGGACAGTCGGACACAAAAAAGGGTCGACTTTGTTTATAGGTCCTGCCACCGATTTCCATATTTACTGATAAATCAGCAATCCGATAGTTTTTCATATAACACCCAATCTAAAACATTTTAAAATATTATATCACTGCTTGCCATATCTGTAAAGCGATACACAAGAAAATATTGTAATTTATCGAACAGATTATATCACTTTTTCGAAAGTAAATCGGCGAATTTCATTAAAAAAACAACTTGTCGAAACAAGTCGTTTTTTCTGCGAAAGGCGAGCAATAGGGGCTGATGATATACACGACTGCGGCGTGATGATATGCCAAGTCTGCGCCTTGGATAAAAAAAGAAAGAACTTTTGGTAGACAAAAGTTCGTTCTTTTTTGGCGGAGAGAGAGGGATTCGAACCCTCGAGACGCTATCAACGCCTACACGATTTCCAATCGTGCGCCTTCGGCCATCTCAGCCATCTCTCCGCATTTACGCTAAATTAGTATAAATGATTTTATCTGAAATGTCAAGAAGAATTTAAAAAAACTTTTATCGCTTCTTTTAATTAAATCATTTACTTTGAATAAAATTATGTTATAATTATTATATCAAATCATTTGGAGGTCATCGTGAAAAAATACGGAACCTTTTATAACAATGGATACAAGATTACTGACCGCAACACCCCACGTCACTGGAACAATATTTTATTCAACGACGAATACGTTGCATCGGTTTCACAGGTAGCTGCCGGATTTGCCTGCATACGCGATGAATCAGAGGGCAAATTAACCGTACTCAATGACCGAGCAATTTACATTTATGACGGTGAGCGGGCATGGCAGGCCAATGGTTTGCCGATCCAAAAATCCTTACAGCATTATCACTGTCTGCACGGCATCGGCTATACAGAGATTGAAATCAGTCACCGTGCCGTCAGAACCAACTGCCGTTTCTTTGTACCCCGTCAAGGGAAATGCGAATATTTATGTGTTACCGTAAAAAACGAAGCAAGACACACCAAGACACTCAAAGTCCTTCCCTATTATGCCACCTGTGCCGATAATACGTCAAACGGGATCTCAGACGGCTGTTTTCTGGAAGAAAAGAACGGTATCGTCGGTACTTTCAAAATGAAACGTAACGGTTCCGACTCAACATATAATATTTACTTAACAGCGCCGGAAACCGTCACAGGCTATGACGCCTGTCACAATGCCTTCATCGGGCCTTATGGCCATAAATTACAGCCAAAGGCAATTGTAGAGCATTCGGGATGCACAAATTCGATCTGCATTTCGGACAAAATATGCTTTGCTTTGGAGAACAGCGTGACTCTGGCGGCCGGCGAAAGCAAAACGTTTTATTATTCCTTTGGTATTGCTGATTCACCGGAGTCCATACCGCAAGCCGATTCCCGCTTGATTGAGCGGGCGTTTGTCGAATGCACACAGAAAGATCTGTACGGTTTTGATACACTGCGAATCCACACTCCCTGGGATGAGCTGGATAAGCTGTGCAACGATTGGCTTAAATACCAATGCTGTTTGTCAAGCCATTGGGGTGACATCGACAAAATCACGCTTAAATCCCTATTTGGCAATTGCGAGACACTAAGCAGCTTCAACGCAACGCACGCGGGCAAACAATTGTGCAAAACGTTAGTTCATCAATCAGAACACGGACAGCTGCCGTCATCGACAGAATGCAACGATTGCATATCGATGGATACCGGATTGTGGGCAGTATACGCCGCTTTTGCCATCACAAAAGAGCTTGGTGACGTTGATTACCTACTGCAAAAGGTTCCGTTTAGCAACGGCGAAAACGCCACCGTATACGAGCACCTCAAAAGATCACTGGCATTTCTTTGGAAATGCAGTGGCCACATGGGGTTGATCAAACATCGCATTGACGATAAGAAGAGCGCTGACGTTTGGGTCTCCATTGCCTTCGTCCGCGCCGCAAAAATGCTTTCGCAAATGGCGAACTGGATCGGCAACTCCGGCGATTCAAAAACCGCCGCATATTATGCCCAGGAAATGGAAAAGCGAGTCTATCAATATGCCTGGGACGACGACCGATACGTTTATGCCGTCACAGAAGGCAAGCAGCCGATCGGCGCCGCCTTATGTTCCGAAGGCGCCATATTTGCCCTGCCGCAAATATGGACTGTTTTGTCTGAATTTGAGGACAGCGAAAGACGTGGCATTTTAATTTCAACGCTTGAACGGGAGCTGAACACCGAAGCAGGGTTGCTCTTCTGCAAGCCGCCATTCACACAGTCATTGGATTTCGTCGACGGCGCACACGCAGGTGTAAACAAAAATGGCGGTATTCATTTACAAACCGCCATTTGGAAACTGGTTTCCGATTGTATAATGAAACGCAGTGATCAATTGGAAGAAGGACTACGCAAAATACTTCCGGCACTTCATCCTCACCTTTCAATCGTAGCCGAGCCATACGCCTTGTGCGACTATTATTTCGGCAAAGAAACCGAGCATCGCTATGGACAGGCAGGGCCTTGCTGGACAGGACAAACGGGACAATGGTTGCTTTATTGTCTTGTCAAATACATATATGGTCTGCAGCCGGAATTCGGCGGACTTCGAATCCAGCCTTGCCTTCCCGCCAGTTGGAAGGATTGCTCCGTCAGCAAGGTTTTCAGAGAATGTCGTTATAACATCCATTACACCCAACGTGGCAAAGGAGCCGGCAACGTCATCGACGGCATATACGTCAACGGCGTTCAGGTCAATCCGGCTCTGCCCATTCGCCCGCAGAAAGGAAAAACAATCAACGTAGAAGTGATCCTGAAATCATAAAATAAAGGTCACCCACAATTGTGGGTGACCTTTTAACTTATACTCTGTCTTTGATTTCGGTAGTGATCTTCTCCAAAAATTCATCCAAAGACATTGTCTCGGTTTTCGCAGTATCGCGATTACGAACGGCAACCGTTCCCTCTTCAACCTCTTTTTGACCGATAACCAGCATATAAGGTACACGATCAACCATCTGCGCTTCGCGGATCAAATAACCGATCTTTTCATTACGGTCATCCAATTCGCAACGGATTTTTGCAGCGCGCAGTGCCTCGTAAACCTTTTTGCCATATTCGGCACTCTTCTCAGAAACCAACAGAACCTTAACCTGCGTAGGCGCAAGCCAAGCGGGAAACTTGCCCGCGAAATGCTCAGTAAGTACACCAATAAACCGCTCAATAGAACCAAAGCAAACACGGTGGATCATAATGGGGCGCTGTCTTTCACCCTTTTCATCAATGTACTCCAGATCAAAATTGATCGGCATCTGGAAATCAAGTTGAATCGTGCCGCACTGCCAGGTTCTGCCCAAAGAATCCTCCAGATGGAAATCGATCTTCGGGCCGTAGAATGCGCCATCACCCTCGTTAACGATATAAGGCAGACCCAGTTTATCCAGCGCATCCTTCAAGCCATTGGTTGCGGCCTCCCAATCTTCATCGCTTCCCATACTGTCTTCCGGACGGGTAGAAAGCTCAACAAAATATTTAAACCCAAACTTCTCGTATACCTCGTTGATCATATGAACTACGTTCATAATTTCATCGGTAATCTGCTCTTTACGCATAAAGATATGAGCATCGTCCTGGGTAAAGCAACGTACGCGGAATAATCCGTGCAACGCGCCTTTCAGTTCGTGACGATGAACCAATCCCAGTTCACCCACACGCATCGGTAAATCGCGATAACTATGCGGCTGATTACGGTATACCAGCACACCGCCGGGACAGTTCATAGGCTTAACGCAAAATACCTCATCATCAATATTTGTGGAATACATATTATCTTTATAGTGATCCCAGTGACCGCTGGTCTCCCAGAGATGACGGTTCATAATGAGCGGCGTGGAAACTTCCAAATAATTCTCTCTGGTGTGGATCTCTCTCCAATAATCAATCAGCGCATTCTTCAGCGCCATACCTTTGGGCAGGAAGAAAGGAAAACCGGGGGCCTCTTCATTCATCATAAACAGACCCATTTCCTTACCGATGCGACGATGATCGCGTTTCTCTGCCTCTTCCAGTAACTTCAGGTATGCTTCAAGTTCCTCATTATTTCTAAAAGCAATACCCTTAACACGGGTCAGCATTTTGTTATCCTTATCATTTTTCCAATACGCACCACTTTGAGCCATGATCTTAAATGCCTTGAGCGCCTTGGTATAACACAGATGCGGGCCAACGCACATATCGATATAATCGCCTTGCTGATAAAAGCTGATAGGAGCATCCTCAGCCAAATCTCCGATATGCTCAACCTTGTAGAGTTCACCACGTTCTTCCATCAGTTTGATTGCTTCATCTCTGGGCAAAATGTACGGTTTGATCGGCAGGTTTTCCTTCACGATCTTACGCATTTCCTGCTCAATCGCCTGCAGATCTTCATCACTCAGCTTATCATCGCCCAAATCTACGTCATAATAAAAGCCATTGTCCGTAGCAGGACCATAAGCAAAGTGAGCATGGGGATACAACCGCTGAATCGCCTGCGCCATAATGTGTGCAGCAGAGTGACGAATCACGTGAAGTTCGTCAGCCTCGGGGCACTGAATTACAGTACCGTCATTATTAATGATCTTCATAACCATCTATCTCCTCAAAATAGTTTATAATTTAAAACACCCTTGACAGCCATGGCTGTCAAGGGTGCAAAATACACGGTTCCACCTTGAATTTAACTCTTACTCTTTAACGCAGAAATACGGTGAGACATACTGAAATTTCAGCCTCACAGCTCCGGAACGGTTTTCGTTTGTTTGTTAACAAGATGCTCACAGCAAACACATCTCTCTCTGGGAAAACAGACACAAACTACTCTTTCCATCAACGCTTTTATGATATTATACACCCGATCAAACAACTTGTCAATCGGTGTTTTAATCAAGAGAACGCAAAAACTTAATGCAGCGGCCGACCTCTTCGAGTCCCGTAGGATTGAGGCCCTCAGATTCGACCACCATACGAACGTTGTTCTCGATCGCCCAGGCACGGAAAACCTCAACGGGAGCCTGTCCCTCGCCCAGCGCTTTGCCTTTAACGCCGGTATGAATATCGTCATAATTCTTATTTTCAGCAGCAGACGGGAAACCATCCTTCAAATGGATCACGGTGATGCGATCCTTATGAGCCTCCAAAAACGCAAGGGCGTCGATTCCGGAGTTGAATGCCCAGAAAGTATCGACCTCGATCTCAATATTAGTGCGAGACAAAATCTCCTCTTCCACGATCTGGCCGCTTCTGTTGGGCACAAGTTCTCTGGAGTGATTGTGATATCCGAGACGCAAACCCTTTTCGTTCAAACGCTTGGCCGCATAATTCAGGCGGGCGATCTGCAAATCAACAGTTTCGCTGTCAGAAAAGCGCATACCGGGAACAATGATATTTTCACAGCCGATGGTCTTGTGATATTCGATGGTTTTATCGATTTTTTCCGGTGCAAGCTCGGCCAACTGTGTATGAGTGCCGGAACAAATCAAGCCAAATTCGTCAAGCCACGCCTTAATATCCTCTGCAGAATGACCAAAAAAGCCCGCAAACTCAATATATTTATATCCGAGCTCTGCAACCTTTTGAAGGGCGGTGCGCATATCCTCCGCAGCAACGTCACGTACACTGAACATTTGTAATCCGTACTCGATCATATTATTATCCTCCAAATATTTTATATTTTCATTATGCCATCAAAAATCTTTAAAGTCAATAATAAAGAGCACATTTCTGTGCTCTTTATTACTATATAATTTCAAGCTTTGCAAAGTTTGCCATCACCTTTTTAGGCGAGTCAAATTTATCAAACTTAATTTCAAGGAGCGTATCGTTCCCCATATCCTTCGTTGAGAGAACGGTCCCAACGCCAAAGGCTTTATGACGAACTTTCATCCCGATATCATAACGGTCTGTACATTTGGCGACCTGTGTCCTGGCAGCAGCAGAGGTGGACGTCGTAGCGGCAGAAGGCCGACGAGGAACAAAAGCAGGTACTTTCTGCGGCGCCGTAGCAAAGGAAGTAATCGTACTGCGACGCTCGTCATACAAACGTTGGACGTTATCCTCCGGCAATTCTCTGACAAAACGCGATGGCTGATAATAGGACGTTTTACCATACAACATTCGCTGTGCCGCAAACAAAATATACAGTTTTTGTTTTGCGCGGGTGATACCAACGTACATCAGGCGACGTTCTTCTTCAATATCATCCGGATTCCCCATGCTTTGCAGTCCCGGAAAGATGCCTTCCTCAACTCCGACCATAAAAACGGTATTAAATTCCAGTCCCTTTGCACTATGCAAAGTCATCAGCACCACTCTGTCATCTGCATCGTCCAATTGGTCCACATCCGTCATCAACGAGATCTCTTCCAAAAACATTGATAACGTAACCTCATCGTTTTGCTGTTCATACAAAGTGACCGTTGACAAAAATTCCTGCAGGTTGTTCAAGCGGTCTTTGGATTCTTCCGTATTTTCTGCGATCAATCGCTGTGTATATCCGGACAGGGTGTATAGTTCGTTCACCAATTGAGACAGCGGAACGGAATCTTTCATTGCCGTCAGGTGTGCGATCAACGACGCAAACTGCTTAAGCGAAGAAATCGCACGGCCAAGCTCGGGAAAATATTCCGCGCGTTCCATAACCTCAAGCATACTCATTCCCTTAACCTGCGCCAAATCCTCCACACGACTAACTGTTGTAGGCCCGATGGAACGCTTTGGCTCATTGATAATTCGTTTCAGCCGCAGATTGTCCGTGTGGTTTTGAATCAAAAACAAATAGGATAAAATGTCACGTATTTCCTTGCGGTCATAAAATCGAACGCCGCCGATAACCTTATACGCAATGCCGGATTTTACCAAAGAACGCTCGATCGCATTGGCCTGCGCATTGGTACGGTACAGAATGGCAAAATCGCCATACCTTGCCTCCCCTTTTGCCACCGAATCTAAAATGGTGTCCGTAACAAACAAACTTTCCTCATATTCGTTGGCAACTTTGTTTAAAAATACCTTTTCTCCGCCTTCCGACGCAGTCCAAAGATGCTTCCCTTTCCGGCCGGCATTATTTTTGATTACGGCGTTTGCCGCCTCCAAAATATGATGGGTCGAACGATAATTCTGTTCCAGACGAATAACACGGGCACCGGGAAAAGTACTTTCAAAGGACAATATATTCTCAATACTGGCTCCGCGGAATTTGTAAATACTCTGGTCATCATCGCCGACCACACAAATATTTTTGTGATATTCTGAAACGAGACTGACCAGTTGATATTGCAACGGATTGGTGTCCTGATATTCATCAACCATAATATAATGAAATTGCCGACCGTATCGATTTTTGATTTCCGGAAAGAGTTCAAACAACTCGACCGTCTTTAAAATCATATCGTCAAAATCAAGTGCGTTTGCTTCCTTCAGCGCAGCGCAATAAGCATCGTACACCCGAGCAATACATTGATTGAGATAATTGTCGCCATACGCCTTTACAAAGCCGTCAGGCAAAATACGGGCATCCTTGGCACGCGAGATCATACCCAAAATCATTTTCGGCGCCAACGATTTTTCATCCATTTCCAAACGCTTTAAAATATCTTTGATTACACGAATGGAATCATCCGTAGCGTAAATAGAAAAATCACGACTGTATCCTAAATTTTCAATTTCTCTGCGCAGGACTCTTGCACAGAAAGAATGGAACGTTGAGGCCCACACGTCAGCGCCATCGGCGCCAATCATATCGGCAATACGATCTTTCAATTCTCCCGCCGCTTTGTTGGTAAACGTAATTGCCAAAATCTGATAAGGCAAACAGAGGCCTTGCTCCAGAATATGCGCTATGCGCTGAATCAAAACAGTCGTTTTGCCACTCCCTGCGCCTGCAAGGATCAACAACGGGCCTTCCGTTGCAAGCACGGCCTGCTGTTGCATTTTATTCATTCTTTGAAATTGCTGTTTGATTTTATCCGAATCCATCGTGTTGATCTGCATGGGTATCCTCCAAAAATGTTTTACCCAAGCATTATATCATATTTTAGTTCATTATGAAATCATTTTTAAGAGTTTTTTCAATATATTTTTTTCCTGTCTTGAAACCGAAACCTGTGAAATTCCCAAGCGAGCCGCCGTTTCACTTTGCGTGAGATCCAAAAAATATCGCATAATTATCAGTTCTCTTTCTGCGCCCTGCAAACAGTCAAGCGCTTGACGAACCGTAAATTTCATAATATTTTCATCACCGAAATCTTCGCCAATCATATCAGAAAAATAACCTCCGGATTCCATCTCGCAATCCAAAGACAGTACGGACGATTGACTCTCCAAGCATTCGCTGATCTCTTCAGGGCAAAGACCCACACACTCTGCAATTTCCCCGATACTGGGCTCGCGCTGAAGTTGCAAATACAGTTGTTCTCTGATTCTATTCACCTTGAGAGATCGTTCTTTCAAGGTACGTGAGATTTTAACAGACCCGTTGTCACGGAAATACGTTTTGATCTCACCAACAATTTTGCTGACGGCATACGTTGAAAATTTCAAATTACGATTCGGATCAAACCGTTTTGCAGCCTTCACCAATCCCACTGAGCCGATCTGCACAAGATCCTCAAAATCCACGCCCCGACCGTCGTATCGTCGCGCTATCATAATTACAAGTCCCATATTTTCTTCGACAAGGCGGTCCGCAGCGACAATCATATCATTTCTTTGCCCCGGATCTGCTTTTCCATCAGCACACGCGTCCCTCTACCTACTTTGGAGGTGACACGAATCTTATCGCAAAACGTTTCCATAATGGTAAAGCCCATTCCGCTTCTTTCGCCGTTATCAGAGGTGGTAAACAGTGGCTCACGCGCCAATCCGATATTATTAATTCCGCACCCTTTATCGCGCACGATCACCTGCAACACACGATCTTCGAGCAATTTGACCGTTATGTAAATTTTACCTATTTCTTCTTTATATCCGTGTACGATTGAATTGGTGACCGCTTCGGAAACGGCTGTTTTGATTTCGCTGATCTCTTCCAACGTAGGATCAAGTTGAGCCGCAAAGGCGGCCACCGCAACCCGAGCATAGTTTTCATTACAGGATCTGGATTCGATCTGCATAGACATCGTATTAATGGATTTCATAGTCCGTCTCCTCAACTTTTACATATTTCTGTATTCCGCTCATCATCAACACTTTACGGATCGAACCCCGTAAATTTGCAATGGAAATTTCAATATTTAGAGCAAGACACGTTCGTCTTCGCCCCATGATCACCGCCAAACCCGAACTGTCCATAAAAGCAAGCTCCGAAAAATCGAGGCATACGTGCTTTGGACGTTGCAACTGAATTTCAAAGTCAATGCGTTCGCCAATACCACGGGCAGAATGATGGTCAAGCTCGCCTGTCAATCGTACCCAAAGTGTATCCCCGACGTATTCAAAGGATGTATTCATACTTTCCTCCTAAAAAAATAACCTTTCTGTTTGATACAGAAAGGTTATCATATATGCAAGCACGTAATTTGTCAAAAATTAACAAACGCCCATTTTTTTAAGTGCAGTCATAGCCTGCTCCATAATGTAAAAGGAACCGCAAACCAACAAGCAATCATCGCCGATGTTATCCAAGGCAGTTTGCAAAGCCCCTTCCACCGAACCAAAAGCAAAACTGTTTTTACAGAACTGAGCGGCGTGAGATGCGATACTTTCGGCCGACAAAGCACGAGGCATATCGAGGCTTACACCGTAAAATGACTTTGCTCTTGATGCCAACTCTTTAATTGCATACGGGTATTCTTTGTCTTGCATGACTGCAAAAACAACACGTTTTTGTTGCTGCGGAAACTGATCCAGCAACGCAGTCAATGCGTCAATTCCCTGCGGATTATGACCGGCATCCATGATGATCAACGGCTTGGAGGACACTTTCTCAAAGCGCGCCGGCATACAGCAACGCCGAATTCCCTCTTTTACTGCCAAATCATCAAGCGCAAAACCAACCTCACGAAGACAATTTACCACCTCTAAAACCGTGATACCGTTGTATATTTGATACTCTCCCAACAGTTGCTGTTGATACGTCCGGCCATAATATTCAAAAACGTTTCCGTCCAGGTTTGATGAAAGAACCGACATCCCCCCCACGTCCGGAACGACCAAATCACAATTTCGTTCTTTACACGCGTTTTGAACTGTTTGTACGGCGCCTTCCGGCTGAATCGGATATAAAACAGCCTTACACCCCGTTTTAATGATACCTGCTTTTTCAAACGCGATCTGCTCGATCGTGTCACCCAAAATCGCCGTATGATCCAACGATAACGCAGTGATGACAGACACGAGCGGCGCCGAGATCACATTGGTTGCATCAAAACGACCGCCAAGACCAACCTCCAGCACGACGATATCACAGTCACACTCTGCAAAATAGCAAAATGCGATCGCAGTAACCACCTCAAATTCAGTCACCGCATCCCAGCCGTCACGTCTCATATCTTCACAGATATGAGAAATACGCTCTGTAAGCTTACAGAGCGCATCCTCAGAAATCATAATTCCGTCAACAACAATGCGCTCTCTGAAATCAAACACGTACGGAGAGGTATATTTTCCCACTCGATAATCGCTTGCCTGCAGAATCTCGGCAAGCATAGTCACGGTTGATCCTTTCCCGTTGGTACCCGCCACGTGAACGAATTTCATCTTTTCCTGCGGGTCACCCAAACGGTGCATCAATTCTGTCATACGCTCCAGTCCGAGTTTAGAACCAAAACGCATGATAGAGTGAATATACTGCATTGCTTGTTCGTAATTCAACGTTAATCCTTCTTCTCCAAACCGGCAATCGTCGCCTCGATTGAAGCAATCAATTGCTCGAACTTGACTTTTTTCTCTTTTTCCTGTTCAACCAGTTGCGCCGGCGCCTTGGACATAAATCCGACATTGTTGAGCTTACCGTTCACACGGCCAAGCTCAGCACGGGCATTCTCAAGCTCTTTATTCAGTCGCTTGATCTCCGCTTCGATGTCGACCAACTGATCAAAAGGAATATAAACCTTACCCAAAGTACAAACGATATTAACAGCATTATCTGCCGGGCATTTTTCGACACTGACTTCACTTGCACCCGCCAGTTTACCAAAGAAAGGCGCCGCATCCTTGACAACGTCAGGATACTCCGTTTCAAAATACAAGGCCGCTTTTTTGGACATCGGCACGTTCATTTCACTACGACGGAAACGAATGGCCTTAATCGCGTCCATAACGCGTTCCATATTTTCAGCGTCTTTGGTAAACACCAGACTTTCGTCATATTTCGGAAAAGCCGCAATCATAATGGACTCATCATCCATCGGCATAGACTGCCAAATTGCCTCCGTCAAAAACGGCATAAAGGGATGCAGCATTTTCAGCGCACCGGTAAATACGTACAGCAGAACTCGCTGTGTTTGCTCGTTTTCAACGGTATTATCCTTATCATTCAAACGAGGCTTGACCAGCTCGATATACCAATCGCAGAACAAATCCCAGATAAAATCGTAGACCTTCTGCAACGCAAGTCCGATCTCAAACTTATCCAGATTATCCGTAACGTCTCTGACAACAGAATTATAGCGATCCAGGATCCATTTATCCTCGGCGCGAAGCTGTGCAAAATCGGGATGAGCGTCCTCAACCGTGAGGTTCATCAAAATAAATCTGGCTGCGTTCCAAACTTTATTGGCGAAGTTACGGGAAGACTCAACGCGCTCATCATAATAGCGCATATCGTTACCGGGCGAGTTGCCGGTAGCCAGGCTGAAACGCAAGGCGTCTGCACCGTACTTCTCAATAACCTCCAGCGGGTCGATGCCGTTACCCAGAGATTTAGACATTTTCCGACCCTGAGAATCGCGAACGAGACCGTGAATCAAAACGTGAGAGAAGGGTTTTTCCTTCATATGTTCCATACCGGAAAAGATCATTCTGGCTACCCAGAAAAAGATGATATCATAGCCGGTAACCAATACGCTGGTGGGATAAAAATACTTCAGGTCTTCCGTGTTGTCAGGCCAACCCAGCGTGGAGAACGGCCACAAAGCGGAGGAAAACCAAGTATCCAAAACGTCGCTGTCCTGGTGCATATGGGTGCTTCCGCATTTGGGGCAAACCGTTACCTCATCAGCAGAAACCACCATCTCGCCACAATCGTCACAGTAGTATGCAGGGATACGATGGCCCCACCACAGTTGTCGGGAAATACACCAATCGCGAACATTTTCCATCCAATTCAAATATGTCTTGGTAAAGCGACCGGGGACAAATTTGATGTCCTCTTCTTTAACCACACGAATAGCCTCTTGTGCCAACGGTTCCATTTTAACAAACCACTGTTTAGAGGAAATCGGCTCAACCGTGGTACCGCAACGGTAGCAGGTACCAACGTTATGCATATGCGGCTTGATTTTAACAAGATAACCGCCCGCTTCCAAATCGGCAACGATCGCCTTTCTGGCCTCATAACGGTCCATTCCTTGATACTTACCGCCGTTTTCGTTTACACAGGCCTTATCGTCCAGCACCAGGATCTCTTCCAAGCCGTGACGCTTACCAACCTCAAAGTCATTGGGGTCATGGCTGGGCGTAATTTTAACACAACCGGTACCAAAGTCTTTTTCTACGTATTCATCGGCAACAACGGGAATTTCTCTGCCAACCAAGGGCAAGATCAGCATCTTGCCAACCAAATGCGTATATCTTTCATCATCGGGGTGAACGGCAACCGCAGTATCACCCAGCATCGTTTCAGGTCGAGTGGTAGCGATCTCTACAAATTCATCGCTATCCTTAACAGGATAACGGATATGCCAGAAATTGCCCTGTTGCTCATCGTACTCAACCTCGGCATCGGAAAGCGCCGTAATACAATTAGGACACCAGTTGATGATACGGTTCCCCTTATAAATCAGTCCTTTGTTATAAAGGTTGATAAACACTTCTTTTACTGCTCGGGAGCAACCTTCATCCATCGTGAAGCGCTCTCTGTCCCAGTCACAACTGGAACCCAGCTTTTTCAACTGATTGATAATGCGGTTACCGTATTGCTCCTTCCACGCCCAGACACGTTTCAAAAACTCCTCGCGGCCAAGATCGTGACGGGTCAGTCCCTCATTTTTGCGCAGTTCTTCCTCGACCTTAATCTGCGTGGCAATACCGGCATGATCGGTACCGGGGATCCACAACGCATTAAAGCCTTGCATTCTTTTGTAACGAATCAAAATATCCTGCAAAGTTTCGTCCAACGCATGACCCATGTGTAACTGTCCCGTTACGTTAGGAGGCGGGATCACCACGGTAAAGGGCACCTTATCCGGGTCAGGCTCGGCATGAAAATATTTGCCTTTCAGCCAAAAATCATATATGTCCTGCTCCACTTCCTGGGGCGCATATTGTTTGGCAAGCTCCTTAGGCATTTTAAACTCTCCTTTTTTATGCATAATTAAAAATATTATATATTTAATTATTATTAATGTCAACCAAATTCAGCACTTTTTCAAAACGAAGAAAGGAAATTTCTATCGAAATTTCCTTTCTCTTTGTATTTTGAAATCACCGATAGGCGTTAGAGCAATATGCAATGACCGCATAGTGATCGCTGGCGCAGTACTTGGTGTTTCTCTTGTTCGGATCAGATTTAGCGACGCCGGCAGGCTCGTACGTCTCATTACATCTAATATATTTGAAGCAATCCTGAATCTCACCATTGATGAAAACGTGATCAATTCCGGAATCGGCGTTTGAACTTTGGGAAATATCACGGGTGGATACAAATTCTCCCTTCGTCAAATTGCCAAAGGCAGTCGTAGACGTCTTATGATTATAGTCACCGGTTGCATACAACGCCATATCGCCTCTGCAATTACCGTACCAAAACTGATACAACTGGTTTGCCTGCTGCGCACGGATCTCATCTCCTTTGGCAACGTCTTTGTTGGGATTGATCGACATATGGGTGTTCGTCATCAAAATAGTGATACGTTCTTCTTTGTCATACAGTTTGACCCATTGGAAATGGCGGCCGGAATCGTTGGTATATACTTTTGCGCCAAAATCCTTCAGTTCAAAACGGTCTTTTTTCCAAAAAATCACCAGTCCCGATGCAATCGTATAATCATTTACCGCAACGGTATTGTTTGCCTTACCTTTCGAGTCCATCAAGCCGCTGTGCGTGTAGCCAAGCTTAGCAAGGTTCGTGGTAAGATACGTATACATATCGTAATTTTCACTGTTGTTGACTTTTTTAATAACCTCCTGACAGCCAAGCAGATCAGGATTGTATTTCTTAATAGTATCCAACACCCAGGGAGCACGAACGGCAGGGTGGGAATACGGCGTACCGCCGCCGGTGTTATACGCCAAAACGTTGAAGGTCATACACGAAGTGGTATAGTCTTTGTATTCGGAATCATCAAAAATCGATCCCGATGACGTTTCAAATTCTTTGTTTTCTTCTTCATCTTTGTCACCGGAGGGACTTGCGGGGGTGTTTTGCTGGGGCTGTTTTTCGGGTTTGGTTTGCGAAGAATTTGAATTCGTGCCGGACGGATTTGTATTTGTAACCGGATCCTTTGCCGACGGATTTGTATTATTGATTTGAGGTTTATTGGTCGTACTTTCAGATGGATCCTGCCCGGTCGACTCTTCCCCCGTCTCACCGTTTGGTTTGGTATCCTCGGGTAAAGGATCGTCCGTCTTGTCGTTTTCCTCAGGTGCTTCTGATGCTGTGGTGTCACTCGGAAGGAGGATTTCTGAAGGCACATTTGTAGAAGGAAGAATTTCCTCCTCATCAGTCGGTGCAGCGCAAGCCGTCAACAAAAGCAATAAGATCATACACAGCGCAGTAATTCGTTTCATTAATGCATTCCCCTTTGTCAGTCATTATAATTTATTTTAACATACCAAGAAAAGAAAGATATGTCTAAAAACAATCTTAATACCTATCGTCACCGTTTCAAACGTCGCCTGTATTCTTCCGTTAATTGTTCAAGAGACATACGGGCATTGGCAGGTGACGGACTGGGTAGCAGGATTGCCTCTTTTTTAATAACCGGCTTGATCAACTTATTATAAAGTTTATGCGCAGTCGTACCGGTGGTGTAAATTGTATGAATGTAGGTGTACCTAATAATCGAAGCGATATCATTTGGCACCGGATTGCGGATCGATGCATCCGAAGCGCCGACGATATCACAGCTTTCCAACACGTCCCAAAGAGCGATCTTGTGGTTTTTCAAAAGCATAACGCATTGATGGGTATCGGTTGGTACCGGCTCATCCAATGCGCCGGCCAGCGCCTTCCAAAACCGATTTTGCGGGTGCGCATAATAAAACATTTTTTCTCTGGATTTCGGTGACGGCATCGTACCTAAAATCAAAATTTCACTGTCCGAAAAGAAAATCGGGTCCAAGGTATGTTCAACGTGTGTTTTATCCACTTCAGATCACCTCCGATCATATTCATCCAAAAAAGAGTGCTCTTTTCCGTTTTGTTTCCATCCCACAAAAGTATCCAAACACACTGAATGAATAGCAGAAAAGATGCTATTTTCAATGTTGGGGTTCGTTTTGCGAAGCGATTGGATCAAAGCTTTAATTTCTTTACGTTTGGATTCGCTTTCATAAGCATCGCCGTCCGTGCGCGCCGTCAATTTACAGGCGCAACGAATAAACTCAAGACCGTTATATCGTTGCCAGGCGATGATATCCTCTTCACGGCAGCAATACAGCGGTCGAATCAGCTCCATTCCTTCAAAATTGGTAGAATGAAGTTTTGGAGGCATAGCTTGCAGCTGAGAACCGTAAAACAAAGCCAACACTGTCGTTTCGATTACGTCATCCCGATGATGCCCGAGTGCGATTTTGTTACACCCAAGCTCTTTTGCCTTTGCATACAGGTGCCCTCTTCTCATACGGGCGCACAAATAACATGGGTTTTGTTCCGCTCGGTCAGCTACCGTAAATACGTCTGTTTCAAAAAACGTAATCGGTATCCCAAGCAAAGCGGCATTATCAACAATTTTTTTGCGGTTTTCAGCATTATATCCCGGATCCATCACCAAAAACACAAGCTCAAACGGAAATTCCGAGTGCCTTTGCAATTCCTGCATAAGTTTGGCCAACACGACCGAATCCTTACCTCCGGATATACAAACCGCCACCCTATCTCCGGGCGAAAGCAAGGCATATCGTTTGACTGCAGCAACAAAAGGATTCCACAGTGTTTTTCTGTATTTTTTTATCAAACTGCGTTCGGCCAATTGACGCGCATCCAATTCTCTCACAATATCACCTCATTGTAATTATACATCAAACACCATCCTATTGCAAGAAAAAGCCGCCCATCGGGCGGCTTTTCATTATTCTTCGGCTTTTTCTTCTTTCAAAAGATCACGAATCTCCTGCAGCAAGGACAATTCCGTCTCAGCCACTTCTTCCGCTTCTTCCTCTTTGACTTCCTCTTCTTTTTTACGCAACAATTCAAGTTTCTTTTGCGCATTCATCATAATACGCAAAATGCAGAAGATTGAAAATGCGATAATCAGGAAATCAATAATGGTCTGCAAGAAATTACCGTACATAATGGCCGCCTCAGGTTGTATCTCAACACCCGCCTCAACCACAGCGGGCGTGATCACATACTTCAGATCAGCCAAAGCCACGTCTCCGGTCAAGAAGGCGATCAATGGAGTGATGATGTCGTTTACCAAAGAGGTAACGATTTTACTGAATGCGCCGCCGACGACAACACCGACAGCCATATCAAATACGTTCCCCTTCAATGCAAAGGCCTTAAAATCCGCAAAAAACTGTTTCATACTTTCTTTTCTCCTTATCCAAATTGTTTGCTGCCGGTATATTCGTTTATTCCGACACCATTTTTATTTGATCTCTTTTTTGAAAAGAGCCATTCATAAATTTCTTTGTCCGCAAACGCTTGATTCCAGCTTGCATGCGGAACACCTTCCAGCAAAGAGATATGTGCCTCTCCGCCATGGTTGTTGATTTTTTCAACAAATGCAATACTGTCTTTCGGATCCACTGTTTTGTCCGCCAGACCGTGAACCGTCCATACGGGAATATGAAGCAAAGGCTGAAAATTCCAGGTCATCCCTCCGCCACACACGGGAAAAAGCGCCGCAACGTATTCAGACATAGACATCGCAAGTTGCCACACGCCGTATCCCCCCATACTGGTGCCGACCAAATACAACCGCTCGGGGTCAGCATCGGGATGCGATAAAGCAAACTTAACAAAAGACTGCAATTGCTCGAAACGGTCAAACCAACTGTTATCCATACACAACGGCGCATAAATCAGCGCATTGCAATCTTCTTTTCCGTACCAGCTGTTTTCTCCAAAAAACGGATTTGTTGCCAGCACTTCAAGACTGGTCCCACGCGTGCCGGCGCCGTGTAAAAATACGATTACGGGCATTTTTTTACGCGTCAGCCCCGGTTTTTTCAAAATGTAGTCATAATAATCTGAATGCAAAAATTCAATCATCGCGCTCACCCTGTCACTTTATATCCTTGCGCCACGATTACTTCCTTGAGCGTTTCTGTTGCAACGGCCTTTGACAGTTCAATCACCACACATCCGTCCTTATGGCTGGCAACGGCGCTTGCAACGCCGTCAACGGCCTCCAAAGCGCTCTTAACATGCGCCTCGCAATGAGGGCACATCATACCCTCTACCTTCAGCGTGATCTTCATTTGTTTTTGCTCCTTTTCTTTTGAATGTTTTTTTGTTTCAAAAAAGTTTAATCTAAGTGCATTGGAAACGACGCAAAAGCTGGACAAGCTCATTGCGGCCGCGCCAAACATCGGGCTAAGCTGCCAGCCAAACCAGTCAATAAATACGCCTGCCGCCAACGGAATGCCAATAATATTATAAATAAACGCCCAAAACAAATTTTCTTTTATATTGCGCAGGGTTGCACGGCTTAACCGAACGGCCGTAACAACGTCCGTCAGTCTGCTGTGCATCAAAACGACGTCTGCGGCATCCATTGCAATATCCGTACCGGCGCCGATGGCAATTCCGATATCTGCCCGACTCAAAGCAGGGGCATCGTTAATACCATCTCCCACCATAGCCGTTGTTTGTGTTTCACACATTTTTGCAATCTGCGCAGCTTTGCCTTCGGGCAAAACACCGGCCACGACGTGCTCAACGTTTGCCTTTGCGGCAATAGCGTCTGCGGTCACCTGATTGTCGCCTGTCAACATAATAACACGGATTCCCATATTTTTCAATAGTGAAACCGCACGCGCACTATCTTCTTTTATGGTATCCGCAACAGCGATCAGTCCAATCAACTGATTTTCCAGCACAAAATAAAGCGGCGTTTTCCCTTCCGCAGACAGCCTTTCGGCGGTATCTGAAATACGATTATCGATGGTTGCGTAGGCTGAAACATAATTGAGATTGCCGCCAAAAAGTCTTTTGTTGTCACAGATCGCCTGCAATCCGTTACCGGGTACAGCCTGAAAATCCGAAACCTCCACCGGCGTAATATTATGCTTTTCTGCATAGGAAACAACCGCGCCGGCAAGAGGATGTTCACTCCCTTTTTCCAAGCCAAAGGCGTAGGAAAGCAACACGTTTTCCTCAACGCCCAGCGGAATAACGTCCGTCACAGACGGTTTTCCTTCTGTAATCGTACCGGTTTTATCAAGAGCAATCGCTTTGATTCTTCCCGTTTGTTCCAAAGAGGTAGCTGTTTTAAATAATATTCCGTGCCTCGCGCCAACACCATTGCCAACCATAATGGCAACCGGTGTCGCCAGGCCCAGAGCACACGGACAACTGATAACAAGTACGGAAATAGACCTGGCCAGAGCAAAACCAAACTCCTTGCCGAGGCACAGCCATACAATGCAAGTCACGACCGCAACGCCAATAACAACAGGAACAAAGACACCCGATACCTTATCGGCAATTTTGGCAATCGGCGCCTTGGAAGCCGATGCATCGCTAACCATCTTGATAATCTGCGACAAAGTAGTATCTTCACCTACACGCGTTGCTTCACATTTTATAAAGCCACTGCGATTGACAGTGGCGGCCGACACAAGATCATCAGTCTTTTTGTCCACCGGGGTACTTTCACCGGTCAAGGCAGATTCATCTATCGCTGTATGGCCTTCCAAAATCACGCCGTCTACCGGAATGCTTTCACCCGGACGAACAACGAATATATCACCTTTTTTTACTTGCTCAATACCAACGACGACCTCAACGCCATCCCGCAAAACAGTCGCAGTTTTCGGTGCAAGTTCCATAAGACCCTTCAGCGCGTCGGTGGTTTTACCTTTAGAATGAGATTCAAGCATTTTTCCGATGGTGATCAATGCCAAAATCATAGCCGCCGATTCAAAATACAGTTCGTGCATATAGTGTCGGGCGGCAGATACGTCGCTGTCAATTAATGCCTGACTCATGGCAAACAGCGCATACGTGCTGTAAGCAAATGCAGCCATCGAGCCAAGTGCAACTAAACTATCCATATTCGGCGAACGCATCCACAACGCCTTAAATCCGCTGATAAAAAAGCGCTGATTGATCACCATAACAATAGCGGCCAGCAGCATTTGAAGCAGTGCCTGTGCCAAAAAATTATCCGCAAACACGTCAGGAAGCGGCCAACCCCACATAGCGTGTCCCATCGAAACGTACATCAGTATCAACAAAAAGAAAACCGAGGTTACCAAGCGAAGGATCAGCGTTTTCGTCCGATTTTTAGTATCGTCCACAGCTCGATCATTCTCCTTCGGGCGATCTGCCGGGCTCGCGCCATATCCTGCCGCCTCCACAGCGGCAACGATTTCCTCAACCGTACCGCCTTCCGTTTCCATAGTATTTGTCAACAGATTGACCGAACACGACGTTACGTCATCAAGCGCATTAACCGCTTTTTCAACACGCGCGGAGCAAGCCGCGCAACTCATTCCAGTAACATTAAATTTCAAACTATCAACTCCTTAAAACAAACGCAATACCGCTTCAGTAAAAAAAACGCCAAGGCAGGAAAGCAACGCAACGGTCGTCAACCCTTTCCCGAAATATGACAAAACCAGCGCGATCAGAAAACCAACCACAGCCGATGCCACGCTACCCGTTGCGGAAAAAATTGCCGGTATCGTCATTACGGATAATACCGCATATGGAATGTAATGTAAAAACGACAACACGAAGCGATTTTTGATCTCTTTTTTAATCAAAACCAACGGCAACATGCGAATCAAGTAAGTAACGCCGGCCGCAACGACAAGATAAATCCAAAAACTATAGTTCACGATCTGCCACCTCCTGTTTTTCCTGAATCGGTGACACAACGGCCATAACTGCGGCGGCAATAACCGAGCAAACGATCATAACAAAGCCGTTGGGAATCATATCGCCGATCGGCAAAAACGCAAACAGACAGCTCAATATCACCGCAATCAAAACGCACACGGCAGTGGCGCCATTCTCTTTGATCTCGGGTACAACAATAGCGACAAACATTGCATAAATAGCGATCCCCAACGCAGACATAACGCTTTCCGGAAATACGTTTCCCGCCGCCGCGCCAAGCAACGTACCGAGCGACCATCCGATATACGGTGTCAAAATCAAACCATACATAAACCTACGCGGTAATTTGTCTTTTTGCATACTTGCCACAGCAAACACTTCATCAGTGTTCACAAAAGCCACCAGCAATTTATCCAACAGACCAAACCGTTTATCCAGTTTTTGTGACATCGTCACGGACATAAGTGCATATCGTAAGTTGATAATCAGTTGCGAGCCCGCCAATTCAAACAGCGAGCCGCCCATTGTTATGATCGGCACTGCCGCCAGCTGACCGGCCGAGGTAACGTTGGTCATCGACAACAATAATGCTTGCAGTACCGTCATACCACTTTCAACGGCAAATATACCGAACGCAAACGAAACAGAAAAATAACCAAAGCAAATCGGCAAACCGCTCAAAATGCCCTGTTTGAACGACAAACGCATTGTACATTACTCCTTTTTACCGAAAAGCATTATATCATATACGAATCCGAAAATGCTATACTTTTAAAATAAATAAATGCTGCCAAAGGCAGCATTTATTTATTTACAAAAGCATTCAATATAATGCTCAATGGCCGCCGCTACGCACTTTTCTGCCTCCGCTCTGGCGCACACCTCATCTACTGCTGTCGACTTATTTTCAAGATTTTTGTAGACCTTAAAGAAATGTCGCATTTCATCAAAGATGTGCTTTGGCAGCTGATCGATATCAGTGTATAAATTATAGTTGGGGTCATTAAATGGGATGGCGATGATCTTCTCATCGTTGCGACCGTTATCAATCATATTTATCACACCGATGGGATATGCCCGAACCAACGTCAAGGGCTCCAACGGCTCCGAGCACAACAATAAAACGTCAAGCGGATCGCCATCATCACCATAGGTTCTGGGAATAAAACCATAATTTGCCGGATAATGCGTAGAGGTGTGCAAAATACGATCCAACATCAAATAACCGGTTGCCTTATCAAGTTCATATTTTTGTTTGCTTCCCTTGGAGATCTCCACAACACAAATAAAATCATCGGGTGTGATTCGCTTCGGGGAAATTTCGTGCCATATATTGGACATAAATACACTCCTTTCTTTTCAGTATACCTATCATATCATACTTTGTTCAATAAGTCTATCATGAAATTACATCAAATATCAACGTTTTTTCGGCAGAAAATGAATCAGCAACAATAACAGCGTCATAAAACCGCTGTTTTGCCTGCGCGATACATTTTTCATCATTGGTCAAAAGGGTGGCAATCACGTCCCCCTTACGGACAAGATCCCCGGTTTTTTTGTGCAATAATATTCCCGACGCATGGTCGATGGTATCTTCCTTCGTTTTTCTGCCGGCGCCGAGCGCAACACTGACAGAGCCAATACTCTGCGCATCCATCGCCGTAATATACCCATCCTCCAACGCCTCAACTGAAATGCAGTATTTCGGCTTTGGAAACAGAGCGGGATCATCAAGATATCGCACGTCGCCGCCCTGCGCGCCAATCCACTCTTTCATTTTAGCAAATGCGCCGCCATCCTCGATCGTCTGCACGACTCGGACACTTGCCGTTTCAACGTCACAGTCAAACACCAAAGAGATCATTTGTGCCGCCAGAGCAATACAAACCTCATATAAATCGTCTTTTTGCCGGCCTTTCAAAACCTCAATTGCTTCCTGAACCTCCACGGCATTGCCGATAGCATTACCCAACGGTACGTCCATATTGGTGATCAAAGCCGCCACTCTGCGACCACATCTATTTCCGATACGAACCATTGATTCGGCCAAAACCGTTGCCTGATCTACGGTTTTCATAAACGCACCGCTACCCGTTTTAACGTCCAAAACAATGTTATGTGACCCGGCAGCTATTTTTTTAGACATAATACTGGAGGTGATCAACGGAATACTGTCAACCGTTGCCGTCACGTCACGCAAGGCATACAGTTTTTTATCCGCCGGCGTCAGATTACCACTTTGACCGATAACGGCAACGCCAATCTCTTCAACCTGTTGTCGGAAGGCATCCGCCGACAGCGTGGTATTATAACCCGGAATCGACTCCAGCTTATCTACCGTGCCGCCGGTGTGTCCCAATCCTCTGCCTGACATTTTACTAACCTTTCCGCCAAGGGCCGCAACGATCGGAACAACGATCAACGTTGTTTTATCGCCAACGCCACCGGTGCTGTGCTTATCAACAGAAAGCGTCCCAAAGCAGGACAGATCCAGTTCATCTCCGGAAGAAGCCATCGCAAGCGTCAGCTCTGCGGTCTCACGGTCATCCATACCTTGAAAAAAGGTGGCCATCATCAACGCCGATGCCTGATAATCCGGAATATTCCCGCAGGTATACTGCTCGACAAAAAACTGTATTTCTTCCTTCGACAAGGATAAACCGTCCCTCTTTTTTTGGATAATATCATACATCCGCATATCCAGCCCCCCTAACTCAAATGATCAACGCCGAAAGCGTAAGGCAATAAATCGCCAAGCGTAAAACGCTTAAAGTTTGTTTCATCCTCTACAACCAGCACAACAAAATCAGCCGTACAAAACTCACTCAGTACTTGACGACAAGCTCCGCAAGGCGGTGTGCTGCCTGTGATTTTGCCATCTTTTTCTGCGGCAACGGCAATTGCTTTGAATTTGTGTTTTCCTTCGCTGATTGCCTTAAAAATTGCGGTACGTTCAGCGCAAACCGTTACAGAATATGCAGCATTTTCAATATTGCACCCTGTGTAAATCGTACCGTCTTCTGTCAGCAATGCAGCCCCAACACAAAATCCGGAATAAGGCGCATAGGCCCCTTTCATCGCTCGAATGGCGATTTGACATAATTTCTGTTCATCCATAATATAACCTCACAAAAGTGATTCGGCATCAACCGAAAACGACACGTTCAGATAATCGGCAATCGTTGCCGCTACGGAAGCAAACGAAGAAACCGTCCCCATATTTTCGGCAACAACGTTTTTTCCATAGCAAATAAACGGGGTATATTCCCTGGTATGATCCGTGCTATCATCTCCGGGATCGCATCCGTGATCACCGGTAATGATCAAAATATCATCTTCGGTCAATTGGGCAATAAAATTACCCAGCCATGCGTCAAATTCACTCAACGCCCTTGCATATCCGTCGATATCCTGACGATGTCCGTACAGCATATCAAAATCAACAAGATTTATAAAGCATAAACCTTCAAATTTTTCCTTCAACAGTTGCTCCGTCTGCGCCATTCCTTCGGCATTAGAGTGAGTCAAAAAGCCTTTCTCTATTCCACGCCCCGCAAAAATATCATAAATTTTGCCAACTGAATAGACGGATTTACCGGCAGCAGTAATCGCATCCAGCACCGTTGCAGCAGGCGGAACCAAAGAAAAATCTCTGCGGTCGGCCGTCCGGACAAAGGCACCGGGCGTACCGACAAACGGACGCGCTATCACTCGGCCAACGGCGTGCTCGTCCTGCAAAATTGATCGTGCAATTCTACAGTACCCATATAACGTTTCCGTCGGCACGATGTCTTCGTGCGCAGCAATTTGAAACACGCTGTCCGCTGATGTGTATACGATCAAGTCACCGGTCTTTAAATGCTCCTCACCAAAGTCAGCAATCACCTGAGTACCGGAATACGGCCGGTTACAAAGAACGCCTCTGCCGACCTTCGCAGAAAATTCGGAAATAACCTCTTGCGGGAAACCGTTTGGATAGGTCGGCATCGGTCGGGGCGAAACCAAACCGGCGATTTCCCAGTGACCGATCGTCGTGTCCTTTCCCATCGATCGCTCGCCAAGGCGGGCAATCCGAGATAAAAGCGTTGGCGCTGTGGGCAAGAAATCAACGCCGTCGATATGACCGAGACCGAGCTCGATCAGATTCGGAATGTTAAATAGTTTTGAATTCGAAATCCGCCCTAACGTATTGGGTTCCTTATCTCCGAACAAGTGTGCATCCGGCATCGCGCCGATCCCGAGCGAATCAAGAACGATCAAAAAAACTCGTTTCATTTTTAGGCCTCGTCTTTGGTTTAAATACTCACAACAAATTTAATAAGTCGTCTCGGATCTCGTCGGATCACTTTCCGCCTTAACAATCTTTACGATCCTGCTGGTTCCGAGACGCGTAGCGCCCAATGCAATAAAATCCTCTGCATCTGCAACGGATGCGATGCCCCCCGCCGCCTTTATTTGCACGTGCGGCTCAACGTGCCGCGCAAACAGCGCAACATCTTCCTTGGTTGCGCCGCCGCTTGAAAAACCGGTAGAAGTTTTAATAAAATCAGCCCCTGAGGCGGATACGATCTGACACATCTGGATTTTCTCGCATTCGGTGAGAAGGCAGGTTTCAATAATCACCTTTAAAATTTTATCTGCGCAGGCGATTCTGACCGCCTGTATTTCCTTCAATACCGCATCATACCTTTTTTCCTTCAACCAACCGATATTGATCACCATATCAATCTCATCTGCGCCGTTTTCAACGGCATCCTGTGCCTCGTAAAATTTGGCCGATGTGGTCATATATCCATTGGGAAACCCGATCACCGTACATATTTTCAGTCGGTCGCCAACGTATTCTTTTGCTTGTTTTACAAAGGAAGGCGGAATACAAACCGAAGCCGTTTTGTACTTTATGCCATCATCACAAATTGCTTTGATTTCGTTCCAGGTAGCGTCGCATGATAGCAACGTATGATCCACCTTGCTTAAAATATCTTGAATATCCACGTAAATCCTTCCCTTCCGATTGATATATTTATTATAACAAAAAAACATTTACTAATCAATATAAAAAAGACCTTTGCAAAACAAAGGTCTTTTAAAGTCCCACTCGGGTTATAAATTCTCGGAGTTTATCGGCCTCATCCTTATCAACCGTGCTGTTGATGTTCATCTGCTCTACGGCGTTTTTCATCTTCTTCTTATTAAAAATACGACACCAACGACAAATTTGATAATACGGCAACAAAAACTTTTTGTTTTCAAGCGCAGGATACATTTGCCTTAAGTCATCGTAAGACCAGAAAAGCCTGGAAAACAAAAAGCCGATACGCCCGCCGCTACGGCTTTGTTGAATTGCGACACGATTTTTTTGCGTTCCGAATACTGTGCCTTCAATCAGATAGGCCTCCATCTGCAACAGCAAATCATCGCACTCTCCGCCGGCAAACCAATATTGCATCAATTTATGAAGTTGTTTATAAAACTCGCTCAAACCGCTTTCGGTAAGTAATTCTTCCAGTTCTGATCGGTCCGGTGATAAATTATTTGAAAGCAGCCAAAGATCGATCACAAAACGAACGCCGCAACCACCGTTTGCAAAGTGATATGCCGTGTGCGCCAGCTGATGAAACATAAAAAACGCATCACTCATCACCCGATGGCAAGAGCATTCCTCTTTGGGACTTGTGTAATTCCACGCCCTTTGCAAAACGCGGTCCATCCCTTCTTCTTTTTCAAGCAAACTGAAATGAAGTTCAATAAACAAACCGTTTTTAGCCTGCAAGGTGATATCGTGATAATTCTTACTTTCGATCCGGTATCCTGCTTTTTCTACCAACAAATCGGCGGCTCGATTTAAGTCCGTCTGCAGCACAAGAACGTCTATATCCGAGCGGGTACGCATCCAGGGCTCCGGATAATACCGACACGTGATCGAACCCTTTAACGGTACAAACGCAATATTTTCCGCCTCAAATAGGTTTGACAGCGCAAGCAGCATATGCTCATACTGTTCGTGCCGATAAACCGATAAAAATTGCTGATTTCGAATTTCCAACTTTTCAACATCACTTGCTTCAAGCGCAAAGCATTCGGATAATAGCGGAAGTAATGCTTGCCTGCGGGCAAGTCTAAGCAAGGCATCCCGATGCGCAGACGGTATTTGTACTGTATTTTTTTCTAAACCCAAAGCAAACCGCACAGATGAGACCAAAAGATCGTAAAGTCCTTTATTCTCAGACATCAAAACTTTCTCCACACCATTTTATTTACAATTCCGGTATAGGATTGGATGATCTTGACCACTTTTGTAGAAACATTTTCTTCTACATAGGTGGGCACCGGAATACCGTCATCACCGTTTTGATGCATCAGCAATGCCGTATCCACCGCCTGCAACAAAGAGGTTTCATCAATACCGGCCAATACAAAACAAGCCTTATCCAGCGCTTCCGGCCGTTCGGTAGAGGTGCGGATGCAAACCGCCGGAAATGGTGTGCCGACGGAGGTAAAAAAGGAGCTCTCCTCCGGCAAAGTGCCACTATCTGAAATAACGGCAAAGGCGTTAGATTGCAGACAATTGTAATCGTGGAAGCCCAAGGGCTCGTGCTGAATTACCAGAGGATCCAGCTGAAAACCGGTCTGCTCCAAACGTTTTTTAGAACGAGGATGACAGGAATACAAAATGGGCAGCTGATATTTTTGCGCCATAGCATTGATCGCATTAAACAAAGACAGAAAATTCTTTTCGGTATCAATATTCTCCTCACGATGAGCAGAAAGCAAAATGTACTTACCCTTTTCAAGGCCCAAACGATCGTGAATATCGCTGGCCCGGATCTCCGCCAGATTTTCGTGCAAAACTTCCGCCATAGGCGATCCGGTCACGTATGTGCGTTCTTTCGGCAGACCACACTCGTGAAGATAGCGACGGGCGTGTTCGGAATAAGCAAGATTAACGTCCGAAATAATATCGACGATTCTGCGGTTGGTTTCTTCCGGCAGACACTCATCCTTGCAGCGATTACCGGCTTCCATATGAAAAATCGGAATATGCAACCGCTTTGCTGCAATAGCTGACAAACAAGAGTTGGTATCACCGAGAATCAACAACGCATCCGGCTTGATCTGATTCATCAACTTATACGAACAATTAATAATATTGCCAACCGTCGCACCCAGATCATCACCAACTGCATCCATATAAACTTCGGGCTGTTCCAACTTGAGATCTCTGAAAAACACGCCGTTCAAATTGTAATCGTAGTTCTGCCCGGTATGCGCCAAAATACAGTCAAAATATTTTCGGCACTTATTGATTACTGCCGCCAGACGAATGATCTCGGGGCGGGTACCTACGATGATCAGAAGTTTCAGCTTACCATTGTTTTTAAACTGTACGTCAGAATAATCAAGTTTAATGTCCATTATTTTACCACCTCAAAAAAAGTATCGGGTCGACCGGGATCATAACATTCGTTGGCCCACATAACCGTCACCAAATTCTCCGCATCAGAAAGATTGATAATATTATGGGTATACCCCGGCAACATATGAACGGCCTGTATTTTGTCGCCGCTCACCTCAAACTCCAGCACCTCATCGCTACCGATCTTGCGTTGCTGAATCAGACCGTGACCGGCCACAACAATAAAAAACTCCCATTTAGAGTGATGCCAATGTTGTCCTTTGGTAATACCGGGCTTTGAAACGTTTACCGAAAACTGGCCGCATTTTTCAGTGCGCATCAATTCGGTAAAACTGCCACGGTCGTCGCAATTCATTTTTAAATCAAAACAAACCTTGTCCGGCGGAAGATAAGATAAATAAGTTGAATAAAGTTTTTTAGCAAACGAATTTGACGGTATTTCAGTCATCAGCAACGTGTCCGGTTGTTTTTTAAACCGATTTAACAATGCAACAATCTCCCCCAGCGTCACGTGATGTGTACCGGGAACGTAACAGAACTGCCCCTGCTCATCCGGGCATACCGTCAAACCATTATAATTGCAACGACGCACCGTTCCCTCCAGCGCCGCAATCATTGCATCGACCAGATCGTCGATATACAGCAGTTCCAATTCAATGGCAGGATCGCTCACTGTAATAGGCAGGTCGTTGGCAATGTTATTACAGAAAGTAGCGACTGCGCTGTTATAATTCGGTCGACACCATTTGCCAAACAAATTGGGAAAACGGTAAACAAGTACATTGGCGCCGCAACGCTGACCGTACGCAAAAAACACATCCTCCCCTGCTTTTTTGCTTTTTCCGTACTCACCGTCCGCATAACGTCCCACCAACGTTGCCTGCAAAGAACTGGCAAGCATCACAGGGCAATGGTTGTTACAGTTTTCAAGTTGCTCAAGCAAAGTTGAGCTAAATCCGAAATTTCCTTTCATAAAATCTTCCGGATTTTCAGGACGGTTTACTCCGGCCAGATGAAAAACAAAATCTGCGTTTTTGCAAAAATCCGAAAGCAACGTCGGATCGGTGTTAACGTCATAAAGATATAACTCATCTATCCGCAAGTCCGGATGCGTTCTATCCTTATTATCTTTAATATTCTGCAGTGCCGCAACCAGATTTTTACCAACAAATCCGGCAGCACCGGTAACTAATATATTCATATATTTACTCCGCCGCTTCAAGGCTTGCAAGTTCGTCGCGAATGTATTGCAGCTCCAACAGCTTTGCCTTCACCTGTTCAACGCTCAACAGCTCTGTATTATTAGAGTTGAATTCGGTTAACGGATTTCTGGAAACGTCGCCGTCGCTGAAATACTTATCATAATTCAAGCCGCGTTTATCACTGGGAACACGGTAAAAATCGCCCAGATCAATAGCGCCGGCGCATTCCTCATTAGTAAGCAACGTTTCATACATTTTTTCGCCGTGCCGAATACCGATCACCTTGATATTTTCTTCTTTGCCGCCAAACAATTCACAAACAGCCTTCGCCAATACACCAATGGTACACGCAGGCGCCTTCTGCACCAAAATATCGCCGCTGGTTCCGTTTTCAAAAGCAAACAGCACCAGGTCGACTGCTTCCTCCAAAGACATAATAAACCGTGTCATTTCGGGTTCGGTCAACGTAATTGGTTGTCCGTTTTTGATTTGTTCGATCCACAACGGAATAACCGAACCTCTGGAACACATTACGTTGCCATAGCGTGTACAACAAATCTTTGTTTTATCAGGAGAAACGGTGCGGGATTTGGCAACCGCCACTTTTTCCATCATTGCTTTGCTGGTACCCATTGCATTGACAGGATAGGCCGCCTTATCCGTTGAAAGACAAATAACGCTGGAAACGCCGGCATCAATCGCAGCGGTCAAAACGTTATCCGTGCCCAACACGTTTGTTTTTACTGCCTCTACGGGAAAAAACTCACAACTGGGCACCTGCTTCAAGGCTGCCGCATGAAATATGTAATCCACCCCGTGCATTGCATTGCGAACACTTTGCAAGTCACGAACGTCACCGATATAAAATGAAATTTTATCAGCAAACTGCGGATACTTCACCTGAAATTCGTGGCGCATATCATCCTGTTTTTTCTCATCGCGGGAAAAAATACGAATCTCTCCGATATCCGTTGCAAGAAAACGATTTAAAACTGCGTTACCAAAACTGCCGGTACCGCCGGTGATCAGTAAAGTTTTCCCTTCAAATTGTGACATTTATTTTTCCTCCGTCTTACTTAATAATCTACTTTCTAAATTTGATACTACTTTAATCAGTTTTCTTTACAATTCACTATATCATTTCCCAAGTTAAAACAGTATCCTCTGCCAGATCGGTCTTAACCGCACGGCCGATTACAATATCAGCAAATCTCGGAGCAATACCCGTACCGGGCCGTTTGGCCATAATATCACTTTCGGCAATGATTTCGCCGGCCTTCATATCACGAGTCAGTACCAAAGATCTTCTTGCTTCTTTTCTGGGAATCTGTTCGCAAGGTAACACAATCTTTTCGCCGGATCCCAAAATACTGTCGATCAAACGGAAATTATTGATTGCCTTTCTAAAATCATCAGGATCGCCCGCGTGATAATGATCGTTGCCCGGCAACGTCTTATCCAGAGTAAAGTGTTTTTCAATTATGTCGGCGCCCAAAATATAGGCTGTAGACAATGTCGTCATTGTTTCATCCGGGATAACATGATCACTATAGCCGACCTTCAGTTGCGGATAATACCTTTTCAATGTTTTGATTACGTTTAAATTCGCATTTTCCTGTTGGGTCGGATACGATAAAACACAGTGCATCAATGCGATATCCTCGCAACCAACATCCTTCAAAGTGCGAACCGCTTCATCCACTTCCGACATATAAGCAGCGCCCACAGATACGTACACCGGTTTTCCTTTTCTTCCGATATGGGCAATAAACGGCAAATTGGTAAGGTCAGAGGATGATATCTTATAAAAATCCACCATATCATATAAGAAATCAGCAGAATTATAATCAAACGGTGTTGAAGTAAAATGAATGCCCAATGAATGCGCATAATCAGCCAATTCTCTGTAATCAGATTCATTAAAACCGTCATGTTTTAAAAATAACTCATACTGTGTTTTGGTTGGCTCTTTGGTGGTATCCCAATAAGCCGGAGAATTTTTGGATACAATTGTACCCGCCTTATAGGATTGAAACTTTGCACAGTCAACTCCAGCTTCAGCCGCATTTTTGATATACAACTTCGCCGCATCCAATGGTGCAATGCTCAGCTGTTTTGCGGTATCATAAAAATTAACGCCAATTTCTGCTATTACATAAGGTTGTTTCATGTTTATTCCATCCTTTTAGTTATAATTAAATATTATGAATCAATGACATAACGTGTTTGCGCCCATCACGCAGGTTATGCTGTAACAGCATATCCTGATAATACTGTCTTGTAGATTGGCTCATTTTTAAATACATCTGTAAATTTGCCTCTATTACCTCATCCGCAGGATTTAAGCCAATATATCCAAAGCCGTTTTCATTGCTAACAAATCCGTGTTTTTCTTCCCGTTTATTCTGTGCCATTGCAAAAGTAGGGATTCCAAGCATCGCCAGCTCATATCCGGTTCTACCTCTCGAGGTAACGCCGATATCGCATCCTGACATCAGCTCGGGCATATTTTGCGCATCATAAAGAACATCAATGTGGTCATATTGATTAAACCCAAGCAACTCATCCACATTTTGTTTGGCGCGACCAAGCACAACCGTAAAATGATACTCTGCATATTGAGGTCGCGCGATAATCTTCAGCAGTCTGTCAGAATAGTTTTGCGGATCAGCTCCACCAAATGAAACAAATACTCGTTTAACTCGTTCTTGAATTTCAATTGGATTATAAAACATAAACATTTTATTAGCGATATAATATTTATATCCGGTATAAATATGCGGAAAATCATCATCACATAACAAAGCGTTAAACACCAGATCTGCTTTAATAATGCCTTCACCATCATCCTCAAAATTAATGATTTTGGCATTCGGCAAAGCACTGCGCAAACCAATCATATAATCGATTGATGTTGTCAGAATATCATTAATAAAAATTCCGTACTGTTTCTGTTTGCAAATATCAAACAATTCGTGAATACCGTTGACGGGGATCAGATTGTGCGTAGTTTCGCCAAACACGGAAACATCCGTTTGGTTTATATCATAATAAATATCCGGCTTAACAAAAAATTCGTCAGCAAGTTCCAATGCACGGTAAATATGACCAATGCCACGCTTATTATTCCCGTTAACGTATATGGCAACGCTTTTTCGTTCCAAGGTGGCAGCAACGGTTTGCAAATCAGCAAAAGTGTCAACGTCACATGCCTCCGCTTCCGGAATTTCATAAACGTCTACACGCTCTCCGATACGCGTTTCCGGGGTAACAACAGACGCTTTTGAAATCACAAAAGCACCGGTTTCTAAATAGTGAGGCGGCAAATACTGACGATTGAGGCGTTGCGTATAGTTCGGTCTTTTCACACCGTTTTCTTCACCCCAGGAAAGGTGTGGAGCGTTGATGGCAGAAATCACCGTATCAAAGCCATGTTCAATAGAATGACTGATAGCCGCATCCAAAGTTTCAACGCTCAATGTAGGCGACGTGGGTTGCATAGTCACAATATAATCCCAGGATTCACCATCAGGAATCGCATCCGCGATTACACTGTCAAGCGTCACCGCATCACCGCACAGATGCTGATCGCGCCATTTAAACCCAACGCCCATTTGTTGTGCGATGGTTTTTACTGCTTCAGAATCCGTGGTAACGATAACGTCCGTAATATACTTTGATTTTTTTGCATTACGGATTGCATAATAAATCATGGGATGTCCGCCGATAATACGAATATTCTTATTCGGAATCCCCTTTGAACCGGCGCGCGCCGGAATGACTGCCAAAATTTTCATACTGATTTTCCTTTCTACTTTTCAGCAAAAAATACTGACATTATTTTTGCCTGCATTTCGGAAAGTTCCTGTCCACTAACATAGGAGGTACGTTGTCTGTTGATTGAATACTCGTCAAGCTCATCATGACTTCTGTATTTATCAAGAAACGCAATACTCTTCGGTAGGCGATCGGCAAAAAATCCCACAAAGTTATGCGCGGTTGTTTTGATTTTTTGTATCGCACTTACCTTAGCCTTCGGCCGATCATCTACGATCAAATAAGCATCATCTCGGTACACCTTTTCAATTGCATCTGCAATACGCACATAGGCCGGTGTCTCGTCATACCGGTAATACCTCAGAAAATCTTTTTCACTTAAAGATTGGCAACAACCATCCTTGAGCGTAGCCACAAAAGCTTCGTAAGAGTCGACTTTTTCAACGTTTTGCAACAGAGAGGTTTCAAGACTTAACGGAATCGGAATCGGTCGCAAAACCGCAATCGGCTTGCCAAAAGCATACGCCTCTGCTGAAGCGGTGCTAAACCAAGTGTAAATTCTGTCAGAAACCGCAATCCATTGTTTTACGGATAGGTCACCGATAACAAACAACTGCTCCGGATATTTTTTTGCCAAAGCCATCAATCGGTCGTTTTGTGCCTCTGACGGATGAGGGCGATATACCAATGCCTGCGATGGATTTTCGCTTAAAAAGCGATCAAACCATTCAAGCATTTTTGCAAAAGAATTGCAGGAAACGTCAATAAAGGCGTCCACCTCACTAAACAAACTCTCTTTTTCCAACCGTTCCGGCAAGTCAACATAAGAAAAAGAGGAAATAAACAAATTGAGTTCCTTGTCGGCGGGAATACCAAATCGTTCAAGGATCGCTTCCTTGCTCTCATAATAATTACGGTATTCAGGTTTACAAAAGTCAAAAGCAGGCTGTCCGGCAAGGCACAAATGCTCAACATCTATCCCAGCACGATTTTGGAGACGTTCGTAAGTAGCCGGCCCCCAACAAATATGCATACACTGCTTTGCCAGGTCTTTTAGGATATACCAGGCATCTTCGCGCTCCTCATCGCCAACAGGACCGATCTGTTCCCATTGCAAATTGACCACCTTCGGCACGGCGCCACACATTTCTTTTAAAAAATCATAAATGCCGTTATTATACATAGAAGGAGCAACAACAACCTTAGCATCATATGGAGGTACTTTTTGCCCGATCGCATTCCAAGTATTTAAAATCGCCGTGCTATATCCCCGCAGTTCAAGTGCAGTCTTCAACAAGCATATACTCTCAAGCTCACGAACACGTGTCTCGTAAACAAAAAGAACGTCAACTTTTTTCATACATTCAGCTCCTGTAATTTTATTAGTTTGCGCCTCTTCTTAAAAACTTACGAATCAGTTTTTGCGCAAGTGTTTTTGAATCCTTCCAGCCCAATAATAATAACGCCACCAAAACGTAACCGATCAAAGCGCAAACCGCCGCACACAAAATCAATCCAAGCCAACCGGTAGCAAATGCAAATATCTTATCAATACAATAGAACAAACCACATATCAAGACATAAATTCCAAACGCCCTAAAAACGATCAAATATAAGGAAACGGCCTTTTGATTGATACATTTGGCAGCATACGGAATGGTGAAGGTAAAGTTGCGGATTAAGTCCATAACAACAGCAGATCCGGCAATGGCATAAACGCCCAAATCAGTTGTATTAACAAGCACGAATACCAAAGCAATATTACCCACGCCCGAAAGCAGTGTGGCAATGGATTGCGCCTTTAACTTATTGGCGATCGTAAAAATTTCGTGAACCGACGCAAGGCCGGCAGTAAACGTAAGCGTAAAAATTCGAATGACCGACAGCAAATGAAGCACCGATGCATCTTGCGTTGGCTGCCACAATGCATAAAATTCGGTGCCAAAAATCGTAAGCCCTGCAAGCGGAACAATCAAAACCAAATTCATCATCTTACTGGAATATATAATTTCCTTTAAAATCGCATCATGATTCTTTTCCGCATAATTTTTGGTCAAATTGGGCGTAAATGATGATGACACCGAACCAAAAATCGAACGAATCATGGACGGAAGGGTGCCGGCAATAGACAAAACACCCATTGCTGATGAACTGATAAACTGATTGGCAAGCAACAAATCGAATCCGGCATTTAAAAAATAACTCAACTGGCTCACCAAATTCCAGGCGCCGGATTTAACCAGTTCAACAACCTTTGTCTTGTCAAATAGGTTAAATTGAACGCGAAGCTCCGGCTGAAATTTACGCAAGTAGTACCGCTGCCATAGAATTACATATATATTACAAACGACAGAGACCACACCGATGACCACGACGTTTGCCGCAAAATACTTTAAAAGCAAAATGGTCAAGGCAAGTCTCAATATCCCCGCCTCAGCATTGTGCCGTGCTGTCAAATACAATCTGTTTTCAACAAATACGCCAACCGAAAACAGTGAGGTCAACAATGAAATAAAGAAACCTGCAAAAATAACGGCAAATAATATTTTGACGTCCGTCACCATACCGACAGGCACGGAAATAATCCGCTCAAGATTCAAAATCAACAACGTGCACGGAATAATCAGAACCGCCGATAAAACAACGTTTGAAATTATAACAGAAGAATAGTACCGCTTTGCCTTTTCAATATCTTTTTGGTAAATGGCAATAGAGACAAATCGGCTGGCAAGCGCGTTAAGAGATACTGTTACAATAGAAATGTAATTTGTAAAATTCTGCGCCAGAGATACAAAGCCATATGCCTCCTCCCCTAAGATCCCAACGATATAGGGGGAAAGGAAAAAACCAATCGAATAAGTAATAAAAAAAGCACAAAGATTTCCAATAAAATTTAGCGTGGAGCTACCTTTATTCATTTGTAATTTTTTCATATGATATTGCGCTCCTATATTGGTTTTATAATCTAAAAGAGAAACTTCTCCAGTACATAAGGTGGTGTATATTTTTGAAACGTACACTCAATTTCATCGAAAGAAATTGTTTTATGTGAAGCGTTCAAAAACGCAAGCAACCTCTCTGCGGCATTTTCATTTTCCTCTACGTTTAAAGCATCCCAGCAATCAAGCAACGCCTTTGCCGGGCACTTTTCTGTTTTGTAAATATTGATGATCGGTTTACCGGTGCTGATATACTCCAGCACTTTGCTGGGCAGTTGATTATCAACCGCATTTCCTATATTCAACAAAAAATCCGCATTTTGCTGAAGATTTCGTATACTCTGATAAGAATGAGGCGGATAAAAATACAGATTATCTTCCACTTTGAATTCTTCCGCCCAGCCGTTTCCAACAAAGTGGAAGGCGACCGACGGAATTTGTTTGCACAGAGATAACGTATACGCCGACTTACGTACCGTCTCATTTTTACTGCCGGTACAAACAACGTTAATTTTGCCTTGGGGCAAAGATATGTCATCTGTAACAGCAGCATACTGCGGTTTTTCAATTTTTGGAAAACCGGCTACTGTAATTTTATTCAAAATTTGCGTTTGTTCCCATTGACTTACTTCATTAAATATCAGATCCGTAGCAACGATACGATCACAACTCTGCATTATACTATGTTGCAAACGCTTAAGTTTACGCTCGCTTGTATGTGAGCGATAATACTCGTGAGATTCGAAAGGATCAAGCATATACCAGATCCATTTGCATTTAAGCTTGTCTTTTTTTCGCAAATATAAAAGAGGAAAACTGAGTTCAACCGAACAGTTAATGGAAATTGCAACGTCAATTTTTTCTTCGTCAATAAAACATTTTAAAAATCGACGGGCAGCAATCTTTTGCTTCGGCCAAAGACGATGGGATCCCAACAATTTGGCGCCCAAACACATAGCAAAAATTTGCATTGCCTCTATCCAACGAAATTGCTTTAACGTAGACAGCAATGTTTCTTTACCGTCAAACGGCAAAGCCCGAAGTACCGTGCTTCCCTCAAACTCTTCGTTCTTTGGAAGTGATTTATCGTAAGAAGCCGGCATCACATAAACCTTATGTCCCCGATTCACCAATTCTTTTGAAAGTGTTCGCACAATCAGCGAATTGGCGCCGAAGTTTGGATAATATTCATCTGTCAAAAACAAAAATTTCATCATTTCATACACTCTTGATAGAAGGCAATCAAACTATCAGCGCTGGCGGCCCAGGTGAATTTTTGGGCGGTTTCCTTGCCCTTCTGTCCCAACGTTGCGGCAAAATCAGCGTCTTTCACAACCGTCGCCATCTTATGATACAGTTGCTCACTGTTTTTGGGATCAACCAGCAGACCATTCTCGCCATCAACAATAATTTCATCAATGCCCATGCCGCGAACACCAACGGTAGGCAATTCACTACACATAGCTTCCAAATAAACACAACCAAGCGCTTCATAAAAAGACGGAAGCACAAACAAATCGCTCTGCCCCATCATTTCCGCCACGCGGTCGTAAGGCAACTTACCATAAAAGGTAACCGCATCAACCATGCCGAGACTCTTAACTTGCGCTTGTAATGCATCACGCTGTACACCGTCACCGACAATATCAAGATGCGTTTCCGGAAATTCTTTATGTAACTGAAAAAAAGCATCCAACAAAATATGAAAACCTTTAATTTCAATCAAATTGCCAACGCCAATGATACGAAAACAAGAATCGTCCCTAGTTCTTTTTACAAAAAGTTCCGGCTCAACTCCGTTATAAACCGTTGCAACAGGTATGCCTTTAATGCGTTGCTTAATAATATCACAAACCTTGTTGCTAACACCGACAATTCCCTGGGTATGTTGCAATATACGAAACCGTCGATCGGCATAAAGTTTTTGCCGATGCGGATGCTTTGAAACGTATTCTTCCCAAACGTTAAGTCCGTGATAATGGGCAATGACCGGAACACCGTGGCGATTACAGGATTTTACCGCCATTTTCAAAATTCCATCACAAACGATATGAACGGCAACAAGATCATAGTGATTGTTGCTGATCAGAGCATCAATCGACCGATAAACCGATTTTGCCGCCAACAACGGAAAAACGTCATATCTAACAGTCCGGTAAGAGATTCGATATACGTTTCCATCCTGAAGTAACGCACCGTTCTTGCCGGTGCATTCAGGCACCAAAACGTCTACCGAATGGCCCAAATTCTGCAACGCTTGCTCCTGTTGACGGATAAAAATACCATATTGAGTTTTGCCTTCATCCGGGTAACACTCGGAGATAAACAAAATGCGCATTTTTATGCTCTCTCTTTCTTTAAAAATACCTTTGCTTTACTACAGGGGCCGGAAACAAAATACGGTTTTTCCCCTTTTAAAAGTTTATTGCATACAGCGATCAGTCGATCAGCGGCTACAGCAGCCGACCACTCACCGGTAATCGTATGATAAGCATTTTTGCCGACACGGGCAACTTCTTCTGGATGATCCAACAAAAATTTCACTTGCTGATATAATTGCTCAAAGGATTTATGGTAGGTATACCCGTTTTCGTTGTTTTTCAGCAAGAAAGGAACGGAGCCGATTTGATCGTTAGCGACCACGGCACAACCGCTGTTCATCGCCTCATTCAGAACAGCACCCCAGCCTTCATGTTGATCACTGGTGAACAAGAAAATGCTGTGAGTTTCCATTTGTTGACGAACCGCCTCCGGCGACATTGTGCCCAACAAATGCACGCGATCCTGCAACGAATATTGATCGATCATTTTTTTGATCTCCGCAGTAAGCGGTCCGTCGCCAACCATATCCAAAGTGAAATCATAACCCTCATCCCGTAACCGGGCGGCAAGCTGTACCGAAATTTCCGGGTGTTTCAATTCGATCATACGAGCAACCCATAAAATCGAACGTTGCTTTTTTGAGGAAATCACTTCTTCAATATTCTCATAGACTTTGTTTTCGGGAAAATAGCCCCATTTAAAACAACGACCGAGATAGGAACCCAGCATCGCAAGATCCCCTGCCGTATAAGCGCTGGCGCACAGCATATAAAGAGGTTTGCTTAAATATCTAAAAAACGTTTTAAACCGCAAAATTGCGCCGCGCGGTGACAACACACGCCAACGTCCGCCTTTATAGATTCTCTCGGAATAACGTAATGTGAGCGGCAAAGCGGCGTGTTTCATTCGATACGCCACGTACTCCTCCGGAGCCGAGCCAATGATCATCACGTGGGCGTTTGCGGCCAAATCAAAGGCGTTTTGTCGCGAGGCCTCATCCTGATATGCCTTGATCTCAAAATCATATTCCTGCAACAAGTCCCAACCGCCCTCTTGCCGTTCTTTTTCCATCGGTTCGGTGGATACAAAATAAAATTCAACGCCCTCACGCGAGGACATTTCCTTACAAAACGGAATTTGATGATGGGTCAGATAATTGGAAAAAAACACAACTCTCATGGTTGTTCCTCCGGCAGCATCAACAGCAGCAACAGACCGGTCAAACCTGCATATACCGTACCGGACGTAATAAACGTTGCCTCCGCAATACCATGCAGAATAATACACAAAAATGCAGCATAAGCACACCAAGCGCACTTATCACTCAGCCGAACACGATATTCGTGTAGCATATTCTGCAAAAAGAATATATAGACGATTACTGTAAAAATTCCAAAAAGCGCAAATATGGTTACATAGCTGTTATGCAAATTGTGACCGGCAAATTCGGAAAAATCACCAAACAAAAATACACTGAAATCCAGTTTTGCAAGAAAGGGTTTGATAACGGCACTGCGCCCGCCTTCCAGGCTATCTCCCATCAGTTGCAACGAATCCAAAAAAGAAGGAGCAAATATTAGGATCACAGCAAAGATGGCCGGTATCAGAGTAACGATTTTTGCCGTATTCTTTCCGGTTCTTCTGATCCAACCGGTAAACTGCACTATAAGCAACAGAATCACCAAAATCAAACAAATGCGGCTCTCCGTCATTACAATGCAATAAAACAAATATCCGCCAAACAACGCAGCAAGCGCCTTAACGTACAGTTTATCCGTATAAAAAAACAGCGAAAGCATAATGGCAAAGGAAACCAAGAGATACATACCGGTCTCGTTAGGGTTGGCGTAACCAAGGGTCATACCATAGGTGTATTCAATGCCATATTCACCAACGTAACGGTAGGCTATGTCCGTAAAGGACAAAAACACAAACAGTCCGGCGTAGAAAAAATTGGCAATGAAAATTGCAATTTTAATTGGCTTAACGCTCTTAACCTCGCGAAATAATATCCCATATGCCGGCAACATCAAAAAGCACATATACTCAACAATTTTTCCAAGTAGCGCGGATGCTCCGGAAACGACAACGCCTAAAGCCGAAAACAGTATAATACCCAAAAAACACAGTTCCATCGGCTTTAAACGGTCACGGCGCAAGTAATTAAAAAACATAACGACGGCCAATACCACGGGCAAAATGATCGTAAATCGTGTCGGCCAACTGACCAATACGTTTATCTCATACGGCTTGCCAAGCAAAACGAAGAAATTGGCGATCAGCGTGATATACACACAGATTTTAATCTCAGCTTCAAGCGCCGGATTGTCAATCGTATTTAGTTGTCCCTTTCTATATTTGATCATCCAAAATACTCCTGTACAGCATCAAATATTCATCAACCATCCGTTGTTGTTCAAAACGCTTATTGGCTCTTTGGGCGCAAGCTGACCTATAATGTTCTTTTCCGATTTTTTTGATTTCATCCACGGCCACCAAAACGTCATCAGCCGTAGCGCCCGCCGGCACAACAATTCCGGTATGCTCGTCCACAATCTCGGGGCAGGCAGTAGAATCAAATACGATTGCCGGCGTGCCGCAGGCAAGGGCCTCAGCCGTAGTCATTCCAAACGTTTCTTCAATCGATGCGTTTAAATAAACGTCTGCGGCGGCATAGAGCTGCGCCAATTGTTCTTGACTTTCCGTACGAGGAATTGTCAAAATATTATCATTTTCAATTGCTTCAGTTCCTGCTCCGACAAGCGCAATCTTGCAGTCTGCCGGCAACCGATCTGCCAATTCCAGGAAAAGTGAAAATCCCTTTTCTTCCGTCCAAACCGACGAGACGCCTAAAATCAAAAACGTGTTATCGTCAATTCCGAGAGATTTACGCGCCTCGAACGCTTTATATTGTTGCGAAGAGAACTTAACTGTATCAACACCGTTATAAATCACACGAGGCTTATGCTTCATTCCTCCCATATAAGAACATGTTGATACATCGCACAACCATTTGGATACACAAACAGGATAAATCAGATCATTTTCACCGATTAATTTCTGTTTTACCGCAAAGGCTTCCTTGGCTGAAAACCGAATATCATCCGGATGAGTTGTCATAGGACAATTGCTGCACCCTATGCCGTAATTCGTACAGTTCCGTGCCTTAAAATGAAAACAACCGCCGGTAAAGGGCCAACAATCGTGCAACGTATAAACTACCGGAATTTTTGCTTTTTTTAAGAAATCAAACAATAACCGATAATCAACACAATTCTGTTGAACGTTATGTATATGAATCAGGTCAGGTTGCTCTTTTTTTATATATCGAATCAACCGTTTTGTGCCGGGCGTAGAGTGGCTTTGCTTTCTGCCAAAAAAACGGTTCAGACCGCGCCGTAAATAATTCTGCAACCTGGTTTCAACAGAAAATGCCTCGGACAAGGTGGGAGTATACGCTGAAAAAGCAAATCGAGGCTCATAACCTTCTTGTTTTGTCTTCAAGAATAGAGCTTCTGCTATTTTGCCCGTGCTTCCTCGACCACAAGTAATATTGATCTGCAAAATTTTTTGCATAAAACTACTCACTCCGTTTATGTTACAAGTTAAAAAATTACCCCAGCAGTTTTACGATTTTGTCTGCTTGCACTTTTGGATGTTTTTTCTCTAAAATAAACTGTCTGCCCTTTTCTGCTTTGTACAATAATTCAGAATATTCTTTCATAAAAATATTTTTCAATTCATCACCGATTGCATCGTCGGTACTTCCGGTAAGATAATTCAAATACTCATCGTACTCGTCCGGAACACCTTCCAGTTTATACATCAGTACAGGCTTGGCGGACATCATATACTCCACCGTTTTGGACGGGAAAGAATATCGCGTAAACGTTCCGGTAGGTCTGCGCGGATTTATTAAAAAGTCACATTGATCTCGCGCTTCTGCAATGGTAGCATTATCGGCAAATCCAAAAAACCGAATGTTTGTATATTGCTGAGAAAGTTTTCGCAGTTCTTGCTCCGCACTACCTCTGCCGTAAATCCAAAATTCCGCTTCCGGAAGATTTATAAATGCTTTTGCCACATCCAGGATGCCATATTCTTCCTCCAGCGTACCGGCATACATAACGATATGCTTACTGCCATCGGTTTGCTTCGAGGGGGCCTGTCCCCCATCACAAATACACTCAACTACGGTATATGGACGATCTCCAACCTCCAAAGTTTCACACAAGTCGCGTGTCAAAACAACAAACGAATCAAAGCTCTTGGTCTTCTTTAAAATTTGTTCACCCTTCCGAACGGCACGTTTATTCATAAACCGGGCAATATCGCCCTTGCCGGGAATCGGGTCGGTTTGGATCAAAGTACACCGAACGTTGCCATATTTTCTTTTCAGCCGATTGCAAACGTTTAAAAACGGGGGGTACGGAGAATAACAAATAAAAAACACCGTTTCATCGGTTTGATCCACAATATTACAACAACGGGCAAACAACTTTTGCTCTTGTTCAAAATGTTTTACTATCGGCAAGTTGACAAAAGAAATCTGTTGTTTATTCTTACCCCAAGAATAGGCAGAAGAAAATAACTCCTTTGAATTTATGGGGAAACTGCCGGTTGGCGGAACGTTGATAACGTGCAGATCCACCTCGTCCAATTGTTCAAAGCCACTCACCAGATTAGATTGAAACTTATGGGGCGCATACTGAACACCGCATTTTGATTTTTTTAGCGTTCTTTCAAGTGATTGCTCACAAAAAAGCAATCCCAATAATACAATTTTCAATTTATTTCTCCAAAATAAAATTAATTAAGTTCCGCATACAGTTTCATAAAGGCAGAATAACAAGAAGATTTGGAATACTCATTCGCCTTTGCCATACAACTTTGCTCAGAAAATGGTTTTTCTTCACAAACGCGACAAGCGGCAGACAACATCCCCTGATAATCACCGCGCTCTACAACGATACCGCAAGTGTCATCAACGCATTCGGCGGCGCCGCCGGAATTAAACACAACTGCAGGAGTGCCACAGGCGAATGCCTCCACCGTAGTAAGTCCTTGCGTTTCCTGCAAGGTTGGATTCACAAACACGTCAGCCGCCGTATACAATCGACACAGTTCTCCAATGTCTGCCGTTTCGGGAATGTGCAGAATTTGGTTTGAAAGTTCCTTTGCGTTTGCTCTTCCGACCAAAACAACCTGATATCGATCTTGCGGCAATTCCTTTGCCAGGCGATTAAAATAGGAAAGACCTTTCATTTCGGTCCAGGTGCTTGCAACGCCCAGAACCAAATGACGATCCCCAATCCCTAACTGATTACGCAGATCACTTTTTGTAGTCTTGAATGCCGAAAGATCGATGCCATTAGGCAAAATGTGAACGGGATAGTTCTGCATATATGATTGCGATACCATACGCGCCATCCAGCGGGATGGCACAATCAACTGCAAATCAGGAATTTCGGTAAACAGCTTCTTTTTGCGTTGGTAGTTTTGCGCCGCTCGATTCACAAAGCTTTTAGGATACTTGTTAGTATGCGCGCACCGATCACAACCGCTTTTCCATTTATCGCATTGATTGAAATCAAAATGCGCGCAATGGCCGGTAAAGGACCAGCAATCATAAAATGACCACAAAATTTGTTTACCGCAGGTTTTCAGATAGCGAAACAAAAGTTCAACGTTGAGATAGTAACCGTGCAGATTGTGTAAATGAATGATATCAGGATCGTATTCTTTGATCCATTTGATAAAACGTTTGGTAACAGTTACACTTCCCCATCCGGAGCCGTCCGTCAACCGCGATTTTACACCGTGTAAATTAACGTCTACGTCTGAACCAATGCGAATACAAAACCGCCGATACGGTTCCGGTACGTTTCCCCTGCCATATGCAATTTTAACTTCGTGTCCTGCCGCGGCAAGATCCACAGCAAGATCGGTACAAATTCTTCCCGTACTGCGGATGCCGCACAGCGAATTGATCATTAAAACTTTCATAGCAATTCCTTAACCCACATTAAATTTGTCGCAACAAACCAATGATTTATAACGCACTATTTTGCTTGATGTTCTTTCACAAGTTCTGCCGCTTTTGAAATGATTTTTTCCGTAGCAGCCGTGCGACCAAAATTCTCAACAACGTAATCTCTTGCATCGCGGCCCATCTGCGCACACATCTTTTGATCATGATATAGAGTACGTATTGCCTGAGCCAATGCTTCAGGAGAATCAGGTTCCACTGCAATACCGCAGTTGCCTTCCCGAACAAAACGACATAATTCGCTGTCTGTATCAAAGCAGGCAATCATCGTCTGACCGGCCGCCATAATACTCCAGGTTTTACTTGGAAATCCATTTTTTGAGGTGCCGGTTTTTCCTATAACCAGCCCGATCTCACCCAGATTGTAAACCATATCCGCCTTTTCCAACGGCTGTAACGGAAACAGTTTCACATTTGGCAGTGCCTTCTCTTCCACATATTTGCGAATTTTTTGTTCCCGCGATCCGCCTCCGAGTATTACAAACTGCACCGGAAGTTCATTTTCAAGAATTTGAGCTGCATCTACCATAATTTCCACATTCTGCGGTACACCCAAATTACCGCAATAGGTAACAGTAAATGATTCTCTGCTAATTTCCAATTCATCAAACAAAGGATTATCTTGTTTGGCAATCGGCACGATCTGTTTCGTATCTATCCAGTTGTATACCACAGATACCTTTTCCGGCCGCACACCTCTTTGAAGGTGCATACTACGAAATTGCTCAGATATAGTAACGATATGAGTGCTGCGTTTTTCCGACTGCTTCTCGATCATTTGAGCAATACGATATAACAGTTTTCTCTTAAATCCGCCGGAACCGAAAATGCCGGTGCTTAAAAGCGATTCGGAAACGATATCCTGCTCCCAATACAAAACCGGAACGTTTCTCTTTTTTGCCGCCATCGCCCCTAATGGTCCTAAGAGTGGCGGCATAGAATGAGTCATGATTAGATCAGCATCTTTGATAGATAATGCTTTTCTATACATTTGCCATGAAGTATCGATGTACCGGAGCACGCGTTTAATCACGTTTGTTCCGACAAATTTAGAACGTATTCTGTGGACTTTTACAAAGTCTTTGGATTCATCCACTAAATCGATAAACTTTTCACCGATCGAAGCAATCACTTCAACTTCCCATCCTGCGCCTTGAAAATCCTTGACAAGATCAAGCGCAAGATGGGTCCCCCCTGAAAGTTCGGGTGAAAAAGACGGCCGCATCATGATTAATTTCATATCTTTCACTCCTTGCCGGTCACAATTGCGTTGACTGCATGCTCCAACACCTGCTTATTATCCGCAAAGAAATTATCCGAGGAAAAATCAAGATGCAGTCGACATTCTGCTTCTAACTCCCTAATTTCATTTACTCCATTAATAAAAAGAGTTCGAATCTGATCTAATTGTGTTGTTTTACTCACATTGCAAAAACTGCGAGACAAAATCGCACAAGTAGATCCCAACCGATAATGTTCCTTCAGAATGATCCTGCCGGGAATCATTCCACCATCTATAGATGCGATTCCTCCAAAACCGTAAGGAATGTTTTTCTGCTTAAACGTATTGCACAATCTCTCAACAGTACCATCGGTTAGCAATTCAAACATAAAATCCATGCCGTATTCAAGACTTAAATCATTAAGACCGACGTGAACGGAATCAACGCCATTCAGTGACAAAATCTCATCGATGTGCTCAACTGCCTGCAAGGTTTCGACCAAAAGCATGGTTTTGGCTCTACCATTAACAAAGTTCAGAAACTGTTTCACCTCTGATACTGTCTTAAAATACGGCAACATTACAATGTCCGCACCCCCGGCAATCACGGCATCAATTTCCTCTTGTGAAGAAGTGTATTTTTCGGTGGCCGTATGAATCGGATTGATACGAACAAGAAGCTCAGCGTTCGAGATCGCCTGTGCTACCCGTTTGACATCATCCACCGTATGATTGGATTGCACCGTGTCTTTACCGCCCTGGCGTTCCGTTTTTCCAATATATTCCAAATCAACAAAGATACGATCAACGCCTGCCAATTCGGCAACCCGGGCGATCTCAGGTTGATTGGTTATGTACATAAGTTTGAGTGCCATTATTGCTCCACCGGCTCCTTTTTGGTTTCCTCTTCTGTTTTTTGTACAGTTACGCCTGTATTTTCGTTATCGGCATTGGCGATCACCTTCCATACGGTCAAAAAAAGAATTTTAATGTCCAGCCACAAAGAAAGATGATTCACATACCAAACGTTTAATTCGATTCGTTTATTCCACTCCACGTTCTTTCGCCCGTTAACCTGTGCCCAACCGGTAAGTCCGGGGCGAACATCAAACATATGAAACTGTTCGGGCGTGTATTGCTCAATCGGCCAGGGATGATATGTAAGCGGAGGGCGTGGTCCGATCAAGCTCATATGACCCAGCAAAATGTTGATAAGTTGCGGAAATTCGTCCACGCTGGTGGCGCGCAGAATTTTTCCAACTCTCGTAACTCTGAAATCTCCTTTTTCGGAATACACCCCATCGCCGATCTTCTCGGCGCCAACACACATAGAACGAAATTTCAGCATTTCAAAATACTTGCCGCCACGACCAATGCGCGTTTGCCGGAATAATACCGGTCCGGGTGAATCGATTTTAATTGCTATTGCAACGACAAGCATCGGTAAGGCCAAAACGATCAAACCGATTAAAGAAATCAAAACATCCAACATTCGCTTAAAAAAAGTTCGATACATACCCCTATGCAGCTCCTTAAAATCGCATAATAAAAGAAGATCATACGAACGGTTACCATCAGGACAACAAGCCGACATTTCATCAGCAGTCACCGGATACTGCAATTCGTATGATCTCCCCCCTTGATTTATAATTATATATTTTTATATTTTTTATTTTACTATATAATATCTAAACTGTCAAGATATACAGCTAATATATATTATCCAAACAATATATAGCGTTTCAAAAAATAACGCCCGCGGCAATATTCCGCGGGCGTTATTCTCAGTTTTCAGTTATCATTTTTTCAAGCAATTCTGCAGCATATTCAACAAACACGGTGCAGGGGCGTTCTTTGTAAAATTTCTCGTCTCTGGGTGTTGGTTTGGCGCCGGGAGTGGTTTTAATTCCAGCCAGCAGCTCTCTGCAACAAATCGTGCCGAATTTATCTTTAAAATCAGCGGCCAGTTTTTGAATCCGAGCATAATGCTCGGTGATCACGCTTTTATCGCTGATATCGCTATATCCCCACAGGTAACCGGCCACCATAAACATACCGGTCACGGCGCCGCAGGTTTCCCGCATTCTGCCCATACCCCCGCCAAAAGAAGAGGAAAGTTTCAGGCAGGTTTCTTTATCCAGACCCATTACGTCCCGAAATGCAGTAAATACTGCCTGCGCACAATTATAACCAGAGCAAAACAACTCTTTGGCCTCCAAAATATGATTCATATATTTTCTCCTTTTTACTGATTTTCAAAAAGCAAGATCTTGTGTAACAACAGATCGACCATAAAACTTGCAGAGCAAAAATGTGAATATCAGATCACAAAAAATGCAATCCGCCATAGATGTTTTTTGGTTTATATCAGTTAATATTTACCCCTTTGCCAAGGAGTTTTTTGCCCACAAAATATCCCACCAAAACGACGAACGTATAACCAATGGCTCCGGACAAAAACAGAACATTCACGATTTCGATATCAGAAGGTGTTTTTTGCGTAAAGATCTCCAAAGAAGTCACGTCGATACAAGCGGCGACGGATACGATCGAAATCATCGCTATCAGTTGAGAAGCAAGGTATGCGACAAATCCAAACAAAATAGACAATCCTTTTTTTGCGCTGTTAAAACAGTGGCCGATCAAAATGCCGAGATAACCGCATTGAATCATATTGAGCAACTCAAGAAACAGAACGTAAATGATCGCCGCCGTCAGCCAAAAAGCATTGCCGCCAACCTGCTCGGCAAGATCGGAAAGCATATGGATCAAAAAATCAAAATCACCCTTTGAAATAAAGGCGATAATCGCCGCCAAAATCCCAACAATAAAGCTGCAGATCAAACTGACGATCGCCACAATAAATTTGGACGTATAATGCATTTGACGCTTTACCGGTAGGGTGTGGGTAAGGTAACTTTCATCACTGAACAAATTCAGCCCAAACCGCACCCAGCAGTGGATCACATTGTTGATAATTGTAGTAAAGATCAGTGAAACTGTTGCGCCACGGCAAATCTTTTCCATAATGTCGACGATCATAACATCGTCGAAAACGGCCAATATTCTAGTCAACAGCGCCAATGATAAAGTGATAATATAATATACGATCAACGACTTACGAATGATAAATCGAAAATCATAAGTGATCAGTTTTTTCAGCATTTGAACATCCTCCTAAAGATTTCGTCCACAGACGCATTTTCCTGCATCCGCAGTTCTTCCGTTGAAGAAGACAGCGCAATTTTTCCTTCATCAATGAAGATCACGTCATCCAAAATCCGTTCCACGTCGGCAATCAGATGCGTGGAGATCAGCACTGCCGCACTTTCATCAAAATTGGAAAGAATGGTATCCAAAATATAATCTCTGGTGGCAGGATCCACACCGCCAAGCGGTTCATCAAGGACGTACAGCTTCGCCTTGCGGCTCATCACCAGGACCAGCTGCACTTTTTCCTGCATACCTTTACTCATTTTGTTCAGGCGCATTTCTTCGGACAATCCCAGATCCAATAAAAGCTTTTCGGCCTTTTTTCGATCAAAATCTTCGTAAAAATCGGCGAAAAAGTCAAGTACCTGAGAAACCTTCATCGTCTTATCAAGATAGGTGCGCTCCGGCAAATAAGAAATCAGTTTTTTACTCTCCGTACCTACCGGGATTCCCTCCACCAAAATCTCACCTGCATCCGGCGTAAGAAGGTCATTGATCAGTTTGATCAGCGTCGACTTCCCTGCGCCGTTTTTTCCCAATAGTCCGACGATTCTGCCTTCGGAAACAGACAAAGATACATTTTGCAGAATTCCTTGCGCCCCAAAGCTTTTACATACATTTTTACATTCAAGCAACATCAAAAAATCTCTCCTTCCATTGTTTCGAGACACGCAATCGAACGCGCCTTATCAAAGCCAAGTTTTTGCATATCTTCCAAAAAGCGACGACTGACTGCGGCGGCATATTCGTTACGTAAAACTGCGATTTTTTCAACGTCCGTACTTACAAATTTACCATTAGTCCGTTCGGTATAAATCAGTCCCATTTGTTCCAGCTCAACCATTGCTTTTTGAACGGTGTTAGGATTCACTTTGGTTTGCATAGCCAGCTCACGTACTGAAGCCAAACGCTCACCCGGAGCCAGCACGCCGGAAATAATATAGACCTTAAGTTGATCAACCAATTGGATATAAATTGGCAAATTATTATCAAACGTAAACTCCATCACGCACCCCCAGCTTGTATTACTTGACTAATACAATAATACACTAATCTTTACGATTTGTCAAGAAAAAAAGAGGCCGTTTTACAAACGACCTCCTTTTAATTTTTAGTTTTGGCATCTGAAGCTAAAATTCAACGCCATAGACCTTACGAGCGTTTTCGGATAAAATTAACCGTTTTTCTTCATCTGAAAGCTGTAAGGCGGCAAATCGGTCCAACTCCTGCGCAGATGACCACAACGGATAATCAGTACCAAACAAGACCCTATCGGCTCCGTAAACACGAATCATCTTTTCAACCGTGGCCGCATCGCAATACATCATCGTAGACGAACAATCAACGTAAAAATTGGGACAACCGGAAAGCAGTTTCGTCGCTTCCTCCCATATCGACCAACCGCCAAAATGAGCGCCGACCACCGTAAGGGACGAAAACGTCTTTAAAATCGGCAACATACGATTCGGATTGGAATTGTCGTATCGTTTATCTCCCGTATGCAACAGCAACGGCAAATTTTCACGCCTACAAAGCTCATAAATCCGCAAGCAGCGTTCATCATCCACACGGAAGTTTTGGATGTCAGGATGCAATTTTACGCCATGAAGCCCAAGTTCTTTTAAATGACGCACGTCACCCTCCTGATCCTCGCTATCAGGATGTAATGTGCCCAGACCGGTCAAGCGATCTTTGTTATCTGCTACGCTTTGCGCAATAAACTCATTGATGCTCTTAACCTGTTTCGGCGTAGTGGCCACAGATTGCACGACAAAATGATCGATACCTGCAGAAATTCCCTCAGCAAGCATCGCATCCACCGTACCGTCTGCATAGGGAATTTCATCATAGAAATCCCCCGTGCTTTTGGCGGCCCGCGCGGCTATTTTTTCGGGATAGATATGACAATGGGCATCGATTACAAAATACTTTTCGTCCAACAATGCAACTCACTATCCTTCCAGTCCCAGCTTTTTCGCCGCATCCTCACGCATTTTGTATTTCAAGATCTTACCGGCCGCATTCATGGGGAATGCATCCACAAAATCAATATAACGAGGCACCTTATGACGAGCCATATTTTCGTTAATATAGGCCTTCATTTCATCCTCGGTCATACTTTCACCTTCTTTTAAGATGATGCATGCCATAATTTCCTCGCCGTACCGCTTATCCGGCACACCGATCACCTGTACGTCGCGAACCTTAGGATGAGTATAAATAAACTCCTCGATCTCCTTGGGATAAATATTTTCACCGCCACGGATGATCATATCCTTCAAACGGCCGGTAATCAAATAATTACCTTCCGGCGTACGACAGGCCAGGTCGCCGGTATGCAACCAGCCATCCTTATCGATTGCCGCCGCAGTTGCCTTAGGCATCTTATAATAGCCCTTCATGATGTTATAGCCGCGGGCAACAAACTCACCATTCACGCCGTCCGGACAGTCCTCCCCTGTTTCGGGATCGACAATTTTACATTCGACGTTGGCAAAGGCGCTACCGACCGTTTCGGTACGTACCTCCAGCGAATCATAATAGCTGCTCATCGTACAGCCGGGAGAGGCTTCGGTTTGTCCGTAAACGGAAACAATCTCACGCATATTCATCACGTCCGGCTGCGCCGCCTTTTTCATCAAATCGGCAGGACAGTTTGCACCCGCCATAATGCCGGTGCGAATATATGAAAAGTCAGTCTTATCGAAGTCGGGATGCTGCATCATAGCAATAAACATCGTAGGAACGCCGTTAAAGCAAGTGATATGCTCGTTATGCACGCAGGCAAGCGCCGGCTTAGGCGAAAAATACGGAATGGGATACATAGTGGCGCCGTGGGTCATGGATGCCGTCATAGACAAAACCATACCAAAGCAATGGAACATCGGCACCTGAATCATCATACGGTCAGCCGTAGAAAGGTCCATATGATCGCCTATATATTTACCGTTATTAACAACGTTGTAGTGAGTCAGCATGACACCCTTGGGGAAACCGGTAGTGCCGGAGGTGTATTGCATATTGCAAACGTCATCCTTATCCACCAACGCCGCCATACGGTGCACCTCTTCTACAGGAACCTGACTGGCTCGGGCAGAAGCCTCTTCCCAGGTCATACAGCCTTTTTGCTTAAAGCCGACGGTAATGACATTACGCAAAAAGGGCAAACGCCGACTGTGCAACGGTTTGCCGGTTTTCAATGTTTCCAGTTCCGGGCAAAGCTTTGCAATGATTTCACCGTAATGATTGTCCTTGCCGCCTTCGGTAAGCACCAGCGTATGGGTATCCGATTGACGCAAAAGGTATTCAACCTCTGCGATCTTATAGGCGGTATTGACCGTAACCAAAACCGCGCCGATTTTAACCGTCGCCCAAAAAGCGATATACCACTGGGGCACATTGGATGCCCAAACAGCCACGTGATGCCCCGCACGAACGCCCATATCGATCAACGCACGGGCAAAGCTGTCAACATCATCGCGAAATTCCGCATAAGTACGGGTATAGTCCAATGTGGTGTATTTGAAGGCATACTGATCGGGAAACTCCTCCACCATACGATCCAGCATCTGAGAAAAGGTAAGATCGATCAACAGATCCTTTTTCCAGACAAACTTTCCGGTGTGAGCGCGGTTGTAATACAAGGTTTTTTCGTTTTTGGAAGTGTCACTGAATTGCTTCATAAAATTGACGAATTGAGAGAAAATAATCTCCATATCGTCCAATTCTTCACACCACTTAGGATCCCAAACCAGAGAGATAAAGCCATCATAGTTGACCGAACGCAATGCAAGCATCATCTCCTTAATGGGAAGCTCGCCTTCACCGGCCAAACAAAATTCGACGCCATCCTCCGTCTTGATGCCGTCGCAGAACAAAACGTGTTTAAGATATGCACCGAGATTTTGAATGATCTCCTCGGAAGACTCACCGGCGCCAAAGTAAGCCGCCGACATATTCCACAATGCCGCCAAATTATCGCAGGCAAAACGGTTGAGCATTTCACGAAGATGAGCGGTGTTACAAAAAACGCCGGAGGTTTCGATCAAGAATGTAATGCCGTGCTCTTCTGCTTCGGGCAACAGCATCTCAATACGACGGGCAATACCGTCCAAGGACGTCTCGTCTCCGGTAATCGCCTTAATTCGCACGTACGGAATGCGCAAATTCACCGCCACAGTCATACAACGCCGAATCTCGTCCAGAGTTTCATCCTCTACGTCGTCATCCGCCAGGTCACACAAGGTATCAATGCAGGGTAGCTGCAATTTTTTCTCATACAAACGGCGCAACGTGGCCGCCGCAGCATAATCGTGAAAAGCGCCGTCACGGTTGGTAAACAGTTTGTTGTTAATATTATGAAGTTCAATGCCGCCAAAGCCAAGTTCAACGGCAATATCGCAAAATTCTTCAAAGGTGTGGTTATACCAACCACGAGTAGAAAAGGACAATTTCATATCAAATTACGCCTCCTCATAGACGATCTTGTTCACAGCATTGATATAAGCGCGGATGCTGGCGCCAATGATATCGGTAGAAATACCGTTTCCGGAATACAGTTTTCCGTCAGCGCGCAATTTTACAATAGCAGAACCCATTGCTTCTTTACCCTCGGTAACAGACTGAATCTGAAAATCATCCAGTTCGTAGTGATGACCGATGATCTGATCGATTGCCAAAAACGCCGCATCAATGGGGCCATCACCCAGGCATACACCCTGCATCGGAACGTCGTTTTTGCTCAATGTGATCTGCGCGGTACAGGAAATAATATTACCGTTATTGATAATATAGTTCACCAGTTTATAAGTGGCGGGTACCTGCAGGGCAACGCTGGCAACAATGGCCTCCAATTCCTTAGCGCCCACGTTCTTGCTGGCCGCAACGTTTAAAAATTCCTCGTAAACCTTCGCCTGATCCTCTTCGGAAAGATCGTAGCCAAGTTTACAAACCGCAGTGATAACCGCATTTTGATCGTCTTTGGCATCCAAACGGATACCGTTTTCATCACCGACGGAAACGGTAACGGCGCTCTTTTCATTTTTAACGTTTTGTGCGATCCAACGAATTTGTTTAACAACCCGATGCAGCTCTGTCACGCGGACGGCCGAGGCAAATCCATAAGAATTACCGCAATTTTTAACCATCTCGGAAAATACTTCAAGGTCAACGCCAACACCTTCAACACAAGCCTTTACGCCCTCGGCGCCGGCGCGAACGGCCAAAATGGCGGAAGCAGTGGCCAAGCCGTTTTTATTCTCGCAGGCAACGCTGATCGGAACGTCGGTTGCTGCGGCGATCTCTTTGGCAAAAGCGGCAAAATCATCCGGCATCATTTCAGCGGCATTATCACATATCGAAACAGAAGATGCGCCGGCATCCACCGCCGCTTGAATAGCGCTGAACAAATAATCTTTTTCCGCTCTGGTAGCGTCCAACGCGCAAAACTCAACGCAGGAACATTTTTCCATTGCCGCAGACACGGCTACGCCGATCCATTCCAGCATTTTATCCGGTTTGCGATGGCTGATATACTCCATTCCCACCGGTGACATCGGCAGTTCAATTCGAATACAGGCCTTTTCAGCATTGCCAAGCGCAAGTGCTGCGTTTTCAATGCTCTGCATATCGCTGCCGGCCGCAACGCTGAGCGTTGCGTTTTTTACAAAAGAAGAAACCGTACGCACAAACAGAATGTCCGTCTTGGGCGCAATGATCTCGGGTAGTTCAATTACGTCCACGTTTAGCTTCTCAAGCTGGCGGGCAATTTCGATCTTCTCTTTAAAACCGAATGCACCATCTTTTCTGCACAGTGTTGTGTCGGCAATTCTGATTTGTTTCATTGTACTTCATCCTTTCAAACCTTAAATAAAAAATCCCTGAGATCGGAAACACCGATCTCAGGGACGAATAAACTCCGTGGTACCACCCTGATTACTGCAAATGCAATCACTCTATCTCAACTCCATCAAGTTGATTGCCGTAATAACGGGGGCAAATCCGTAACCGCCTACATATCATTTCAGCAGTTAAGCTCGGGAGTGAGACTTCCCTATCCGCCTATACTGTCTCGCACCAACCAACAGCTCTCTGTAATCAGGATAAAATAAGGAATAATTCCGTCAACGCTTTTGGGTTCTTATTTCAAATTATTTTGAATTATACCACAGCAAAATTGCTTTGTCAACAAGAAAAACTAAAATTAATCAAGTTGATAGGTCCAACCGAAGCTATCCTCCAGTTTGCCCCACTGAATACCGGTCAGAGTATCATACAAATGTTGTGTCAAAGCACCGATTTCACCGTTGTTGACCACATATTTGTGATCCTTGTAGCACAGTTCGCCGATAGGAGAAATTACGGCAGCAGTACCGCAACCCCACGCTTCTTTCAAAGAACCATCCTCCATTGCAGCAGCCAATTCATCAATGCTGAGCAGACGCTCGCTGACCTTATATCCTTCTTTGCGGAGCACTTCAAGACAGGACATTCTGGTAATACCGGGCAAAATGGAGCCGGAAAGCATAGGTGTGACGATCTCATCGCCGATGAGAAACATAACGTTCATAGCGCCAACCTCTTCAATATACTTTCTTTCAACACCATCCAGCCACAACACCTGGGAATAGCCCTTCTGAGCCGCACGCTCGCCGGCGCGGGTGGAAGCGGCGTAGTTACCGCCACATTTAGCATAACCGGTACCGCCGCGAACTGCGCGAACATCCTCATCCTCAATCATAATTTTAACCGGATTGATGCCTTCGGCATAATAACTTCCTACAGGAGAAGCAATAATTACGAAAGTAGCATTGTGTACAGTGTGAACACCCAAAGACTCATCATTACCGTACAGGAAGGGGCGAAGATACAGCGAGGTGCCTTCGGCAGAGGGGGTCCAATCCTGTTCGCATTTTACAAACTCGGTCAAAGCCTCAAAGGCAATATCTTCAGGAATTTCAGGCAGGCAAAGACGCTCAGCAGAGCGATTCATTCTGCGAATGTTTTCCATGGGGCGGAACATTTGCACTCGACCGTCTTCACGGCGATATGCCTTCAGACCCTCAAAAATCTCCGCGCCGTAGTGAAGAACAGTGGAAGCGGGATGGATCGGGATCGGTGCAAAAGGCACGATACGGGCATCATACCAACCCTTATCGGCGGAATAATCCATCATAAACATATGATCGGTAAAGATCTTACCAAAGCCCAAGGTGGAGCTGTCGGGCTTTTCTTTAAAGACCGCAGCTTTTGTAACTTTAATTTCCATAAAAGTATTCCTCCTATTTGCAATCGGCGCCGATCTGCATTGCTTTCAGGTTGGCGTCAAACATATTGGCTTTTCTTGCAGAAACCACCTTGCCCAATGCGGCACGGATGGACTCTTCTTTGAAATCATCCATAACGGACAACAGTTTACCGACAATGATCATATTGGCAAGCGATGCAATACCATTCTCCCCCGCCAAACCGGTAGCAGGAATGTAATAAACGGTTACGTCATCACGCTTAACCTTACGGTCAATCAAGGTAGAGTCGGCAAAAATGATACCGCCGGGAACAACAGAATCTTCATATTTATCCAAAGAGGGCAAATTCATCGCCACCAGAATATCCGGATTGGATACAATAGGAGAGCCAACCGGCTCGTCACTGATAATAACGCTACAGCTAGCGGTACCGCCACGCATTTCAGGACCGTAGGAAGGCAACCAGCTGACCTGCTTGTCATCCATCAGCCCCTTGTAAGCCAAAAACTTACCGGCAAACAAAATACCCTGTCCACCAAAGCCGGAAATCAACATCTGCTTCGTGCTCATTTGGTCTCCTCCTTTTCTGCGCTTCTATCCTTATACACGCCTAAAGGATAATATGCCAGCATATTTTCTTCCAGCCATTTCAACGCATCCTGCGGTGTCATACCCCAGTTGGTCGGGCAGGTGGAAACGACCTCGATCAAAGAGAAGCCCTTACCGTCGATCTGATTCTGGAAAGCCTTTTTAATCGCTTTTTTAGCGGCACGAACGTTTTTAACGTTGCTGACCGTAACACGCTCCAGATATTCAGGACCGTCCAATTCGGAAAGCATTTCGCAAACCTTGATGGGAAAGCCGCAATGATTGGTGTCACGACCGTAGGGAGAGGTCTGGGTAACCTGTCCGGACAAAGAGGTGGGAGCCATCTGGCCACCTGTCATACCGTAAATTGCATTGTTAATAAAAATAATGGTGATATTTTCATTTCTGGCAGCCGCGTGAACCGTTTCAGCCATGCCGATGGAAGCCAGGTCGCCGTCGCCCTGATATGTAAAGACAATATGGTTTTCCGGATCGGAGCGCTTTACGCCGGTGGCAACAGCAGGTGCTCTGCCGTGTGCAGCCTCGATCATATCACAGTTAAAATAATTATATGCCATAACCGAGCAGCCTACCGGTGCGATACCGATAGTTTTACCCTCGATCCCCAATTCATCAATGGCCTCGGCCACCAAACGGTGAACAATACCGTGGGTACAGCCGGGGCAATAATGCATCGGCACGTCGGTCAAAGCATGAGGTTTATCAAAAACGACCATTATTTTACACCTCCGTTTTCCGCAGCCTTTTCAATGGCTGCCAATACCTGCTCGGGAGACGGGATCATACCGCCCACACGGTTGCACAGCGTAACAGGTGCGCTGCACTCAGTAGCAAGACGAATGTCCTCGATCATCTGTCCCATAGACAACTCGACAGAAATATATTCCTTGATCTTGCCCATAGATTTCTTAAAGGGAGCCACCGGGAAGGGCCAGAGTGTGATGGGGCGGATGAGACCCACCTTAATTCCCTTCGCGCGGGCAGCATTTACAGCATTTTTGGAAACACGGGCGGCAATACCGAATGCCACAACGCAAAATTCGGCATCCTCCATCATGTATTCCTCATACATTGCCTCGTTCTCTTCGATCAGCTTATAACGCTCAAAGCGCTCGAAATTGACCTTTTCCAGCTCATCCGGCTGTAAAAACAGCGAATTGACAATATTATGCTCTCTTTCCATTTTGGTGCCGGTGGTGGCCCAGGGTTTAGCAACAGGTTCCCCTGCAACAAAGTCCAGCGAAACAGGCTCCATCATCTGGCCCATCGTACCGTCGGCCAAAATCATGGCAGTCATACGATACTTATCAGCCAGATCAAACCCTTTCACGGTCAGCTCGGCCATCTCCTGAACGGAATAGGGAGCCAAAACGATCATCTTAAAATCACCATGTGCGCCACCCTTGGTAGCCTGAAAATAATCAGACTGGCTGGGCTGAATACCACCCAAGCCGGGTCCGCCACGCTGTACGTTTACGACCAATGCCGGCAGATCGGCGCCTGCCATATAGGACAGACCCTCGCCCTTCAGCGAAATGCCGGGGCTGGAGGAGGAGGTCATAACTCTTTTACCGGTAGAGGAAACGCCGTAAACCATATTGATTGCCGCAATTTCGCTTTCAGCCTGCAAAAAGCAGCCGCCGATCTTGGGCATCTTTTTGGCCATATAGGCCGCGATTTCGGTTTGGGGCGTGATGGGATAACCAAAGTAATGGCGGCAACCGGCCAAAATAGCGGCTTCTGCGATCGCTTCGTTACCTTTCATAAGTACTTTATCAGCCATTTTTATCACTACCTTTCCACTTTGATAATACAATCGGGACACATGATGGCGCAGGAGGCACAGCCGACACAGGCTTCTTCATTTACCAATTCTGCGGGATGATGGCCCTTCTTGTTGATTTTGTCCGGTGCAATGCGGAGCAAGCCCTTAGGACAAGCGTCCACACACAAACCGCAACCCTTACACTTGTCAGTTTTAAACGTAAGTTTTGCCATAATTCTCTTCCCTTCTAAATGCTTTGTATATTCATTAAATTTTGCTGTAACTTCAATGGCAGCAAGTCATCGATCTTCCCCTTAAGCTTGTCTGCCAGATCTTCTCTTACGGCAGTATACACCAACGGCAGCCCACTGTTTCGGGCAACCTCTGCGGCATACTCCATTGAGTAAATCACGTCCTCCGCAGTAGTCTGTACACCAAGATTACTGTTATTGACAATACCGGTAAACGGTATACCGCAAGCCGTCTCGATCTCTGCCATCACCTCCAGCGTAGAAGCACAGTCAGGCGTCAACGGCCGAAAACAGTTGATTACCATCAACATATCGAAATTGTTTTCTTTTAAAATCTGCGGTTTCAACCGCCCCAACGCCAAAGCGCCTCGGTCATCACCGCCGATATCTAACACGAAATATCCTTCCTTAGGGTCCGTGACTACATAAATCTCCGGCGGCAATGCAGGGATATCTACGTTGGTATTGGCATATTCGGAGCAAATCAGCCGAATACCGGCCGCTTCAAAATCCGCCTTACTGTCCTTGGTGCGAAAATACGGATTGACAATATCCAGATCCGCCACACTGACCTGCTCAAAGTGTTGTTTCATCCTCAAAGCAAGATTAACAGCCACATTCGTCTTACCACTGCCATAGTGACCGCACAGTAAGGTCAACCGTTTGAATTCTTTCATAGGTACTCCTTACAGTTTATTGCGCTGAATTTTGCCGCTGACCGTTTTGGGCAGACTGTCACGAAATACAACGATTCGGGGATATTTGTACGGAGCGGTATGCTTTTTAACATAATTCTGAATTTCTTTTTTCAGTTCGTCCGTCCCTTCTGTCCCCTTAACTAAAACGATACTGGCCTTAACCACCTGGCCTCTGACCTCATCGGGAGCGGCAGATACGCCGCACTCCAAAACGTAAGGCAGTTCCATAATAACGCTCTCGATTTCAAAGGGGCCGATGCGATAGCCGGAGGATTTGATTACGTCATCCACACGGCCTACGTACCAGAAAAAACCGTCCTCATCACGCCAAGCGGTATCGCCTGTGTGATAAAATCCGTCATACCAAACCTCTTTGGTTTTGACCTCGTCTTTATAATAGCCGGTAAACAAACCGCAGGGAGCGCCGTTGCGTACGTCCACAACGATCTCGCCCACCTCACCGTCGGGAACATCGTTCCCATCGGCATCCACCAGATGAACGTCATAGATCGGAGCAGGTTTGCCCATCGAACCGATCTTATGAGAAGCGCCGACCATATTGCCAATGATCATGGTGCTCTCCGTCTGACCAAAGCCCTCGATGATCTGCAGGCCGGTAGCCTTTTCAAACTGACGGTAAACCTCGGGATTAAGCGCCTCGCCGGCAGTACTCATATGCTGCACAGAGGAAAAATCATATTTGGAAATATCTTGCTTGATCATCATACGGAGCATCGTAGGCGGTGCGCAGAACGTGGTGATCTGATGCTTGGCAAACATCGGAAGAATGTCAGCGGCGTCAAATCGGTCAAAATCATAAACAAAGGTTGCCGCCTCACACAGCCATTGACCGTACAGCTTGCCCCACATACTTTTCGCCCAACCGGTATCGGAAATGGTGAAATGCAAACCGTCCGGATCCACGTTATGCCAATATTTGGCGGTATGGAAATGGCCCAATGCATATTTGTAATTATGGGCCGCGATCTTGGGATATCCGGTGGTGCCGGAGGTAAAGAACATCAGCATAAGATCATCACCGCCCGGAGCATCCGCCGTACGATTATAATGGGTGCTGTACAAGGTATATTCTTCATCAAAGGTACGCCAACCCTCGCGGGTACCGTTGACGATCAACTTATGTTGCAAATCAGGGCATTTGGCGGCGGCAATATCCACCTGCTCGGCCGTATCCCCATCTGCTGTACAAATGATAGCGCAAACACCGGCCGCCTTGAAACGATATTCAAAATCGTGCTCCAGCAACTGATTGGTGGCGGGGATCGCAATGGCACCCAACTTATTCAAGCCGATCATTGCAAACCAGAACTGATAGTGGCGTTTCAGTACCAACATTACGCGGTCGCCTTTTTTGATGCCCAAAGATTTAAAGTAGTTGGCGCACTGGTTGGAGGCCTTTTTGATATCCTTGAAGGTAAAATTCCGTTCCACCTTATCACGGGAAATATGCAGCATGGCACGCTTGTCCGGTTCACGCTCAGCCAAGGCATCCACCAGATCAAATCCAAAATTGAAGTGCTCGGTATTTTTAAAGGTGATGGATGTGGGAGTGCCGTTTTCATTTTCCGTAACGTCAATATACTGATGATATATACGCTCTTTGGTATCTCTTTTGGCGATGCGGGTATCGGCAATTTCTTTGGCAGTGGTCAGCTCGGGAATCGGTTCACCGGTGGGATTGAGCACGATGGCGTAAAACACACAATCCTTACCGCCGACGGCAATCATTCCGTGGGGTTTGTCCGAGTCGAAATAAATGCTGTCGCCGGCCTTCAACACCTCACGATGCTCGCCCACCTGCACCATCAGCTCACCTTCCACGACGATATCACATTCCTGACCGGCATGAGTGGTCAGCTCGATATCGTTTTGCTCAGCTGCAGGATCATAGTTACAACGAACGTACAACGGCTCGGCAATACGATTTTGAAAAGCGTATGCCAAATTGTAATACGTCATACCGTGGGCCTGAGACACCTTCTGACCCAAACCGCCACGTGTGACGGTATAGGATTTCAGTTTGGGACTGTAGCCCTCAATAATATCAGTAACGTTAACGTTCAGCGCCAAACCGCACCGATAGATGAACGCAAAGTTCAGATCCGAGTTACCCGCTTCACACTGGATATATTCCTCTACGGAAACGCCTGTTTTTTCCGCCATTTCCTCTACGGTAAGGTTTTCCAGTTCGCGCAGTTCTCGGATACGAGCCGCCATCTCTTTGATTTTGAAATCAAGTCCTGTCATTGCTTGCATACTTTTTCTCCGTTTCCGGGACGGGGTCATCACGAAAAAGGCACTCCATCCCAAAGTAATGACTTTGAGACGAGTGCCGAAAATTCGTTTCACCCGCGGTACCACTCAAATTGCAGTATTAAACCGCCACTCAGGATCCAACAATCCTTATGCCTTTACGCAGCAATCACGGGGAAATTCTACTGACCTGAAAACAAGCTTTCTTTTTCCCGACTCGGAAGCTACAAATACGGAGGTCTTTCAATGGCTTGCACCAAACGCCATCTCTCTTAAGAAAGGATCATCCATACCCTCTTCGTCAACGCCTTTATAATTTATAATAAATAGTATCACAAGTAAAAAAGTTTGTCAATACTTCTTTTACAGTTTATTTCTTTGGATCTTGCCGCTGATGGTTTTGGGCAATTCGTCACGGAAGACGACAATACGCGGATACTTATAAGGAGCAGTACGCTTCTTAACGTAATCCTGAATTTCTTTTTTCAGTTCATCCGTGCCCTCGGTGCCTTTTACAAGTACGATACTGGCCTTAACCACCTGCCCTCTGACCTCGTCGGGGGCGGCAGAAACGCCGCATTCCAACACATAAGGCAATTCCATGATAACGCTTTCGATCTCAAAGGGACCGATGCGATAGCCGGAAGATTTGATCACATCGTCCACACGGCCCACATACCAATAGAATCCGTCCTCGTCACGCCAGGCAGTATCACCGGTATGATAATAACCGTCGTGGTGTACCTCTTTTGTTGCGTCTTCGTTGCGATAGTATCCCAAAAACAAACCGCAAGGAACCTTGTCGGAGGTACGGATCACGATCTCGCCGACCTCACCGACATCCACCGTCTTGCCATCGGCATCCACGATATCAACATCATAGAGCGGCGAAGGTTTTCCCATCGAGCCAAGCTTATGCGTACCGCCCATCAGGTTGGCGATGCTCAATGTGGTTTCCGTTTGGCCAAAGCCCTCCATGATCTGCAATCCCGTCGCCTTTTCAAACTGAAGGTATACCTCAGGATTGAGCGCCTCGCCCGCAGTTGTCATATGACGAATGGAGGAAAGATCATACTTGGAAATATCCTCTTTGATCAGCATACGCAGCATCGTAGGAGGCGCGCAGAAGGTGGTGATTTGATACTTGGCAAACAAAGGCAAAATATCAGCGGCGGAGAAACGATCGAAATCATAGGTGAATACTGCGCTCTCACACAGCCATTGACCGTAAAGCTTACCCCACAGGGCCTTGCCCCAGCCGGTATCGGAAATGGTAAAGTGCAAGCCGTTATCCGTTACACCATGCCAATACTTTGCCGTCACGTAATGACCCAAAGCATATTTATAACTATGGCTGGCGATCTTCGGATAGCCCGTCGTTCCGGAGGTGAAAAGCATCAACATCGGATCGTCGCCGCAGGCGGTTTCCTCATTACGATAGAAATGCGCGCTGAACAGCGGGAATTCTTCGTCAAAGTTTCTCCAGCCCTCGCGTTCGGCACCCACCAGCAGTTTAAGTTTCAAAGTGGGACTATTCTTTTCAGCAAGTTCTACCTGATGAGGTACATCGCCGTCTGCCGTTGCTATAATTGCGCTGACGCCGGCCGCATTAAAGCGATACTCAAAGTCTTTTTCCACCAGCTGATTGGTAGCGGGAATTGCAATAGCGCCCAGCTTGTGCAGGCCCAGCATGGAAAACCAGAACTGATAGTGACGCTTCAGCACCAGCATAACGCGGTCACCCTTTTTGATGCCCAAAGATTTGAAATAGTTGGCGCACTGTGCCGAGGCGCGTTTCATATCGTTAAACGACAAACGGCGTTCCACTTTATCTTTTGTCAAGTGGATCATTGCGAGCTTGTCAGGTTCTTTTTTGGCGATAGCATCCACAATATCAAAGGCAAAGTTAAAGGTATCTTCATTTTCAAAATCAATGGACTGCAGCAAACCGTTTTCGTCTTCAACGGTTTTAATAAAGCGATCGCTGACCCACTGCTTTTCGGTGTGAGCGGTAACCAGGTTTTTCCGAACGGAAACCTCCTGCACGTCCTCACCGGGTAATACGACTGCCACAAAAGTACAGTCTGCACCGTCCACGGCAATCATACCGTGAGGCTCGGAAGAATTGTAGTAAATGCTGTCTCCGGCGTTCAGATACTCAATGTTATCACCCACCTGAATTTTCAGGCGCCCGCTTAAAACGTAGTCAAACTCCTGACCGGAGTGCGTTGCCAGATGGATCGGCTTATCCTGTAATTGCTCACTGTATTCGTAGTGTACCCAATGGGGCTCCGCAATCTTTTTACGGAACATCGGCGCAAGATTGTGGATCTCAATGCCGTTTTCCTTCGCCGTTTGTTGCCCCTCACCTTTTCTGGTGATGGTATAGGAGGACAACCGCGCGCTTTTTCCTTCCAGCAAATCGGTAATGCCAATATCAAAGGCCAACGAACATTTATGAATAAAGGAAAACGGAAAATCCATTTTACCGTTTTCATACTGTTCGTACTCTTCAACGGTAACCTCAGTTTTAGCAGCCATTTCTATCACGGAAAAGCCAATAATTTCGCGCATCTCCTTAATACGGCCGGCCACCTCTAAAAGTTTGTTGGTTTCTTCCATAGACATAACTATACCTCCCTTAATAGTTTGAAAATAAAAAACACTCGCCTCAAAAAACTTTGAGACGAGTGTGAAAAACACATCCGCGGTACCACTCAAATTGCAGTTTTAAAAACTGCCACTCTTGGAATCCAACAATTCCTATGCATTTACGCAGCAATCACGAGAGGCATCTACTGATCAAAAAGATGTTCGGACCTCCGGCTCGGAAGTGATGGGCTGTTTTAAACACCTGCTGTCGATTTACACCAACCATCGACTCTCTGCAAACAGAATATTTAAAGCCGTCTTCGTCACAGCCTTTATTTGCTAGTATTCTATCACCGCGAAAAAGACTTGTCAAGTATTTTTTCACTAATTTTAATTTTTTTCCGGTAATTCAGCGGCGTCATGCCGATCTTTTTTACAAAGTCGGAAAAAAACTTGGTTCGATTGGAAAATCCGCATTCTGCGATCACCCGTTCAACGGTCAGATCGGTCTCACGTAAAAGCCTGCACGCCTTATCGATTCGGCAGGAACATAGATACTCGGTAAAGGTAACGCCGACCAATCGCTTAAACAATCGGCTGAAATAGCAGGTGTTGTATCCGCAGCGTTTTGCAAGATTCTCCAAACTTAACGCCTGAGCACAGTTCGTCTTGATGTACTCCAGCAATCGTTCGTCTATCCCCTCCAGATCAGAACGTATGGATAACGACATTTTGCGAAATACCGAAATCAACAACAAATTAAAACCGGAACGCAAGGCAAAATCGGCGCCCGCTTTACCCGAGTTGCTTTCTTCCAGTAAATAATGGATCAGCATCTCCAGCTCTTTACGCTCATTTCCCTCAAAGTGTATCAAACAATTATCCCGATTAACGATACTGCGAAACGCCTCGTAATCCTCCAATTCCAGCAATACAAAAGCATTTTCCGAGCCACTGAGACTGCCGCACACCATCTCCGGTTTGATCAAAATATTAACGTATTCCAGATCCGATTCACAAACAAAGCTATGTGTGCTGTTATAGTTTATCAACAGCATATCACCGCGGCTCATCGGATAATCCACCTCGTCCACCGTTTGCATACATCTGCCATGCAAAACGTACACAAGCTCTATAAAATCATGGGTATGCGGCGTAATACCGTCTGCCGCCTTGTTTAAAACTACGGCCGCCAGGCCGTCAATAAAGTATTTGCCGTCACTAAATAAAACACTCATACTCAAGCACCGTTAATATATGACTTAGGTCAATCCTTTTCCAAATCAGAAAGTTTTTTATATTCCGTCGACAAAGCACGCACCGTCGCTTTGGCAACAGGCGGCATTCCCGGCGCAGCTGCATTGACCAACGTGCAAATCTCATCGATCGACTTACCGTGATTTTGCGCCACGATATCCCACACTCGCATCACGCTGATTTTACAGTATTCCAAAGCGGATAGCACCGCTTCGCCCCCTCGAATATCAGCACCCAAGGGCACAAAATCATGAGATGTCAGTAACCGTTCGGGATGCAGTTTTCTCACAAAATCCAGCGTTGCAAAATATGCCGCCGGGTCGATCACACACGTTCCCCATCGATCCACGCCGTCCTGCTGCAACGCATCACCGGCAATCAACGTATTGCTACGCTCGTCAAATAGTCCCATCATATCCTTTGTGTGCCCCGGGAGGCTTACCGAACAGATATGCTCACTTATCGGATCAAAATTTGCAAGTAATTTGGCCGACAGTTCGGAATATCGTTGCGGATCAAATGCCATTACCGCCGCCTGCGGAAAATGCCGTGACAATTCGAATATACCTCCACTGTGGTCATCGTGATGATGTGAACAGATCAAATGCGTTGGTTTTACCCCCATCACCTGCAGAGCAGGAACGATAATTCGTTCCACGTCTTCCCGGGTAGTCGCGGCATCGAAAACGATATGACTGTCACCATCAATTACAAGCCACACCGCTGTATAAATCTTTTCAAAAGGTACTTTTAGGCGATAGATATATTCAGTCATTTTCTCAAAAGACATAAAATCCCTCCAAACTGTATTTCAATTATACCAACAAAGTACAGTTTTGTAAATATATGTTACTGAAATATTCTTTTGATTCATTGACCGACGGCAAAAATCGGTGGTATAATTAAACCATAAAACATAGGAGGTTTATCTATGAAACAATACGATATTGCAGCAATTATCTGGCCTTCTTATACCGGAGATGAACGCCGCACCCATATGTTTTGGCCGGAGGGCATGGGCGAATGGGAAACGGTAAAGAACTGTTGGTCCAAAGGCCCCGATCAAATCTGGCCGAGAAAGCCGTTGTGGGGATATGTCAACGAGGCCAACCCCGACGTAATGGAAATGCAGATCAACTGCGCCCTTCGTCACGGCGTTAACGTTTTTATCTATGACTGGTATTGGTACGACGATCGTCCGTTTTTGGAGAATTGTCTGAACGACGGTTTTCTGAAAGCCCCCAATAATAAGAATATGAAATTTTACCTGATGTGGGCCAATCATGACGCCACCCACCTGTGGGACAGAAGAATTGCCGACGACTATGACGAGGACGTCATCTGGGATGGCAAGGTAGATTTTATCCGTTTTCAGCACGTGGTACACCGCGTGATCGAAAAGTATTTCCATAAGCCCAATTATTACAAAATCGACGGCAAGCCCGTATTTATGATTTACGAATTGTTTAATCTGATCAAAGGCCTGGGCTCTGTTGAGGAAACCATAAAAGCGTTGGAGTATTTCAGAGAAGAAACCGTAAAGGCCGGCTTCCCCGGTCTTCATTTGCAAGCCAATTGTCCTTCTATGGGTATGTTCCGCCGCAATCCGGAGCTTGCAAAGATGGTATATGATGCGCAGGGATTTGAAGCACTGGGCTATGACAGCTTTTCCAATTATCAGTACCGTCAGATGGCAGACACCACCGGCGATTATCTGGAGGTATTAAAGCGCATCAAGGCAAAATATGCCGATTACGACCGCGACTTTTCAAAAACACCATATTTCCCCCACGTTTCCGTTGGCTGGGATAACACGCCCCGCTATACCAAAAATCAACCGATGCTGACCACAGGAAGTTCTCCCGAACGCTTTGAACAGGCGCTCAAGGCCGCAAAAGACTACGTTGATACCCACGATCTGCCCGTTCCCCTGATCACCATCAATTCCTGGAACGAATGGACGGAAGGCAGCTATCTCGAGCCGGACAACCTGACCGGATACGGCTACCTGGAAGCTATTAAAAAGGTATTTCTTGACTGAAATCAAATAAAGTGACCGCCACGGCGGTCACTTTATTTTTGCAGGGCGTCATTTCTCCTTGTATTTTGGGCACTAATATTGTAAAATAAATACAGAGGTAAAACTCGGAGGATGAATGTATGAAAATCAAAACAAAACGAATGTCCCTTGCCCGTGCCTTGGCGCAAAAACGTCCCAAGCACAGCAAACCGCAAAAGCCGTGGTGGATCTTAGGATTGCTCATTCGCATCATATCCCTGCCGGAGTTATTTTTTACTCGTTTTAATGCAACGTATCAACGAATGGATGCTGCCGGTAAAGGCCCATATCTGATACTGATGAATCATTCCAGTTTCATTGATATGCAAATCGCTTATAAAATATTTTTTCCAAAACCGTTTGCCATCGTCAGTACCACAGACAGCTTTGTCGGTAAGGCGTGGCTGATGAAGTTGCTGGGCTGCATCCCAACCCAAAAATACGTCACAGACGTACGCCTGATCATGGATATGCTTCATTCGGTACGAAAAAACAAAACCAGCGTATTGATGTTTCCGGAAGCCGGATACAGTTTTGACGGACGTACGACGATATTGCCGCGCAAGCTGGGAACGCTTGTCAAAAAAATGAACGTACCCGTAATCACGGTGATCACCGACGGCGCCTATCTGCGGCAACCGTTGTACAACAATTTGCGTAAACGGAAGGTAAACGTAAGCGCCCACGTCAATTGCCTGCTGACACAAAGTGAAATTGAAACGTTAAGTGTTCAAGAAATTGACAAAAAAATCGACGGTGCATTCGCCTTTGATAACTTTGCTCAACAAAAGAAGGCAGGTGTAAGAATTACCGAGCCTCATCGCGCCGAAGGTTTGGAGCGCATTCTTTACCGTTGCCCGGCGTGTAACAGCGAAGGAAAAACCGTGGGCAAAGGCGAAACGTTGCGTTGCAATGCCTGCGGAAAGGTATATCGGCTGACCGAGGATGGCGAAATGAGGGCAGAAAGCGGCAAAACAGAAATACCGCACATCCCCCACTGGTTTGACTGGCAACGACAGTGTGTGCGCAAAGAGCTGGAAAGCGGACAATACAAGCTGGACGTCGGCGTCAAAGAAATCGGTCTTATGCTGGATTATAAGGCGCTGTATACCGTCGGCGCCGGACGGCTGACCCACGATGAAAACGGATTTACCCTCACCGCAGCTGACGGTACAATGTTGTACAATCAAGGTCCCCTTGCCACCTTCAGTTTGAACGCTGACTTTAATTGGTATGAAATCGGCGATATCATTTGCATCGGCAACAAGGATTGTTTGTACTACTGTTTTCCCAAAGATGAATGTATCGTTGCCAAAGCACGACTGGCCGCCGAAGAGATGTACAAGTTGTGTAAAAAAGTACAGAATACGTAAAAAGCAGGATGCTGTGCATCCTGCTTTTAAATTTTTAACCTAACAGAGCGTCGCTGATCAGCATTACGCAAAAGCCCACCAATAAGGCATAGGTCGCGCCTCGCTGATGGCCGGCAGCGTGCGTTTCCGGGATCATTTCATCACTGATTACGTACAGCATCGTTCCGCCTGCAAAAGCCAGCGAAAAGGGCAAGATCGCCTGCGAAAAGCTGACGGCGAAATAACCGATCAACGTTCCAAGCACCTCAACCACGCCGGTCAGCATAGCGCAAATAAACGTTTTACCCGGTTTTACACCTGCGGCCAGCATCGGAGCGATGATAACCATCCCCTCCGGTATGTTCTGCAACGCAATACCACCGGCAATCAACAACGCCTGCGTGGTATTACCGGCGCCAAAGCCCACGCCTGCGGCGATTCCCTCCGGCAGATTATGAATGGCAATGGCCATCACAAACAACAACACCTTACCAAGATCTGCATTATGATGCTCTTCCTTCTCCCCACCGACCAAGCGATGCAGATGCGGCACCAATTTGTCAGCCAAATTCAGGCAAAGAGCGCCTGCAAAAATACCACCAACCGTCACCAAGATGCCATACTTGCCGCCATATTCCAACGATGGCAAGATCAGCCCCAATACAGCGGCCGCCAGCATAACGCCCGCCGCAAACGACAGCACAACATCAGAAAAGCGACGAGATATATTTTTAAAAATAAAGCCAATCAGTGCACCGATCACGGTTGCACCACCGACACCAAGTGCCGTCAGTAATACCATTTGCATATCATCACACCTTTAAATTATAAACTGTTCTGTATAACTTTTGTCTGATCGTTTCAAATTCCGTTACAGTGAGAGCAGTCGGAGACGTCATCAGCATCAGTGGCACCGGCTGACGTCCGGCCGAAATGGAGGGCTGAACGTAGTCATATTCATTCAACACAAACCCCTTGCGTTGATAAAAGCCGACGCGGCGGCGTGTAAGCGGATCTGTCGGCGGCTCAACCTCCAAACAAGCGGGCAAGGCGTATCGTTTGCATACCTCCTGCAGCAACCGTGCGCCCAGGCCTTGATTTCGACATTGCTCCGTTACCGCCAAATGCTCGAAAAAAACAAAGGTTTCAAATTCCCATACCGCAAGAAAAGCAACGATCGCGCCGCTTTGAGCCCGCTCGGCGTAGATTTTGTACTGCGTTTGATCCATCAGACGCCTTTGTTCGGCAAAGGTACGTCTCTCGTCCGGAGGAAAGGATGCCTCCATAATAGCATAAATCTCATCAAATTCACTCGCGTTTACAGTCGTGAACATCATCATACTCTCCAAATTATTGCTCGAAAACGTCAATATTATTACATTTTGTCTGCAAAAAACTCAAAAAATCACTGTATTGCTCCTGCGACTCAAAGCAGGTCATAGGCAAAATATATGAGGTTATATTGTTTACGTGGATGTAGACCGTTTTATCTTTTACAATGCTGACACGTTCAATGACCGTATATTTAACTTCCATTTTTTGGTCGGGAGTCGTTTCTATCAGACGTTCTTCATAAAACTCAATAACAGAGTGTGGGGAATATGCCATTTTCCCCCGCTTACGCATTCCCTTTAAAGATGATTTCAAAAACATCTTGAAAAGGTACTGAAATAAAGCCAAAAATAAGACCGCCAAAATTGCAAGCGGAATCAAGCTAAGTAAAAACGCAAAGGTGAACCCGTCAATGACCCCCCTTAAGACCGCAAACAACGCCACTACGATCACCAGCAACACCTGTATACTTTTCATTTGTTTTTTGCCGTAATGCGAACGGGTTGACCAAAACAGATTGTAGTCAAAATAATCCTCATCCGTCAAATTTATATAAAATCGAAATTTCATACAAACTCTCCTTTTTTCAAAACGTGACGATATATTTTCCAAGGGAGCGTTTTTTCTTATCCGCCAACAGCGTGGGTAACTCCTCCAAGGAAATCGTCTGATAAATCATGGACGAAACGTCGATGCGACCGTTTTTGATCAGCTCAAGCGCCCGTTTTTGAGTATATGGATTGATAAACGACGCCTTCAGAACAATTTCCTTTTTAAAAATCTCAAACGGTCTGACGGTAATTTCTGCCGCAGGAGCTGTCAATCCGAACATCATCACGGTAGAACGTTTGCCCGCCAGACTGATAGCCTGTTCGATCGTGTTCGTTTTACCAACGCATTCAATAACGGTTGCAATTCTGCCGATATTTTCTCCCGCCAGCGCCGTTGTCACGTCCTGTGTCAATGGATTGATGGTAAGATCAGCGCCAAGCTGTTTTGCCAAAGCGCGTTTTTCCGCAATGGGCTCAACAAGAATCAACTTTGCAGCTCCTTTAATAGCCGCCAATTGAAGCATCAGCAGACCGATCATACCGCCGCCAATAACCAAAACCGTATCACCCGGCAAAATGTCACACAAATCAATGCCATGCAGACAACAGGCAACCGGCTCGCACATAGCAGCGGCGGTAAGATCCAAATCTTCCCCGCAACGATATACCTGTGATGAAGGCACACAGCAAAATTCGGCAAAACCGCCGTTTACGGTGGTACCGATGCCGATCATATTCTCACAGAAATGACCGATACCCTCGCGGCAAAAATCACACACACCGCACAGTTTATTCGGATCCACACATACCTTTTCACCAATCGAAATGCCTTTCACGTCTTCACCGATGGCTGCAACCGTACCTGCAAACTCGTGTCCAAGCACCGTTCCGGACGGCGAAGGTGCGGCGCCTTCATCGCCGTCAAAGATATGCATATCCGTACCGCAGATACCGCACGCAGCGATCCTGATCAACACCTGATCCTTCTTCGGGGTCGGTATGGGAATATTTTCAATTCTCAATTGTTCTTTACCGTAAAAAACTGCTGCCTTCATATGTTTCTCCTTCATTTTGACGGACAATATTTCAACGACAATCGCGCAAGGTCATTCCCCTCACGGGCGACGCAAAGATCTTCGCCGATCTCGTAAATAACGTCCTTCAATTCCAAATCTGTTTTCCAACATTCGGGAATCGCCCGATACCCGAGCAATGCGCCGAGAACATTACCGGTGATCGCACCGGTGGAATCCGAATCGCCGTCGTGGTTTACTGCGGCGATCATCGCCTTTGAAAAATCATCCTGATATTTCAGCGCGCAATATACGGCAACCGCCAGCGCTTCTTCAGCCACCCAGCCCTGACCCAGAATTTGAATATTTTCCGCATCGGAGCGATCATTGACCGTAAACTCGACAGCCTGCTGTAGCAGCGATTTCATCAACGCCATATCGGGAACGTTTTTATACTGCTCTTCAGCACTTGCAAGCGACTCTGCTATTGCAGTCGGCAGATCACTGTTTCCATACACCAATGTATGGATCATATGCGCCAGAATTGCCGCCGGAATATATCCCAACGGGTGGGAATGCGTAATGGCCGCAATATCCGCAGCAATGGCGCCGACCTTTTGCGCGGACAGCTTATCAAACAATAATCCTATCGGCGCTACACGCATTACGCCGCCGCAACCTTTACTGTTGTTGACGGGTTGAGCAATAGTCGCATAGGAGCTTTCAACCGTTCTGCCCTGCAGCGCGCTTAAGCAGGTGTTGCCGGGTGCACGGCAAGAATACAGGTCAGACACTTCTGAAAGCCAGGAAAGCTTGTGAGATTTATCGACGGTATATCCCTGCGTTTCCATCCAGTTGAGATAGGCACAAAAAACGTAATCACTCGCCCGCTCCGACAGTTTCTCCATACCGACGTCGACCGCTCCGGCAAGCAGACCGGCGGCCGTAAACAGCGTCATCTGCGTGTCATCAGAAATCAAAGCCGTTTTTGTAAAATCATTTAGTTTATATGCGCTTATGCCTTCCGATCCGTATTGCTGTACGATCGAATTTAGCGACATAAACTCCACGGGATATCCCAGGGCATCGCCGATCGCGCCGCCCATCAGTGAGCCTTGTATTTTATCTAAATACACAGCCGAACGACCGCTGTCAGTCACAATCATCATCCTTTTCTTTTCAATATCAGTTTAATGTGGGTGGGGGTGGTCAGTGAGATATCAAAGTCCTTTTTGATCTGCCAGGCGGTGAAAGGCAAAGTAAAATGGTCAAGATATACGATTTCATACTCTTTCGGTATTTTGCGCAGTAATTGCTCAACGGTGATGGGCACGTAGTTTTCCCGAACCTCTCGTTCCCAATTTTCCGTGTATTTATATTTGAGCAGATAGTGAACCAAATCGTGGCGCGTTGCGATCTTTCCCCAGATTTGCTCATAATCCTGCCGTTTGGTCGCATAGATCCGATCGCTTTCCACAATTGACAATTCCCCCGCGTCCGCAGGCTCCCGATCCCGATCGGAAAACATCATATCCCGAATGGAAATATACTTAAACCCGCTGTGAAATACGCGGTGCCAAAAGGTTTCGATCTCATCGTCCGTGCCATAGGAATACACCTCATGTAAGGTACTGGAGATATTGAGCAGAGCGTCCGAAAAATCCGCCTTGATTTCATCCCAATCGGAATAAAACTCCGCAAATGTCACGTTTTCTTTGGCGGCGTCGATCATCTCGCGGCTGATATCATACCCAATGTAGCGGTACTCGCCAAACAACGCCTGCAACGCCTTGATCAGTTCGCCATTAGCGCAACCGAAGTCAACCAAAGTTGAAAACGGCGAAAACACTTTGTCCATAAAAAACATTTTATCCAGCACCGATTTTTGCATTCTGTTGGTATAGACCTGCATATCATTTATTTGGTAATCGTCAATTCCCATTGTTCCATCCTCATTTTTCAGCACGTCTTCCAGTAAAAAAACACGTCTTCATCGGTATCGACGAACGAAAGCACCTCAAACGTAGCCACTGTTTCACCCGCAAAATAATCCACCAGCTTTACCGTCTTTTCATCAAATTCGACCGTAAATCCCCGCCCGGGATGGACGGACAACACCTCCGACAATTGCTGTGCATACGGCTGTGTATCCGATAATACGCAATACACGTTCTGATCAAATTGATTTTTTACCGTCAGTTTTTTATTCATAGTAAATCCCCTTGCTTGTTTGTAATCATTCTATCATATTGCCCTGTGATTTGCAAGGAGAACAAATTCCGACTCAACTTCTATTTAAAAAAATAGACGAACGACATATTACCGTTCGTCTATCTTTTTTATTAATTTGAACTGAGAATTTCCAATCTGTATTTACCTGCTTTGTGACCTTGGAAAGTATATAATATTTCTTCTGGCAGAGCTCGCTATCGTTCCTACTCCCCGTCGTACGTCATCACAAATCTATTGCAATTTCGTATTCATCGTCAATGAGCACGTAGTTTACGTTATGCTTTTGCGCAAGTGATAACACTTCAGCGTTGTCACCAAGTACGCTATCCATCGTGCACCATTCATCGTCCAGACGGCGCTCTACTACGCTTGCATATCTTTTGATATCACAAAAATGATTTTTTATATACTTTTCGCTCATCACAAGGCAATAGTATTTGATTTCTTTCAGATAGTCGCCCGTAAAATCTTTATGCCAATCAAAGGGAATATAGCACCCTTCAACAATCAGATTTTGTTTGTTTTCGATGGCTGTTTTGATCATTTCACGGACGATCGGCCAAAGATAGGCCGTCAAATCCCCCTCATCGCTCATTGGGGTAAGATCTGTATTTCCGCTACGGATCAACCCCATTTTCAAATGATCAATAGAAAGATACGGATATTTATATTTTTCAAGTATTTTTTGCGCAAGAGCAGTCTTACCCGTATGCGATGCGCCGGCAATTAAAACAACCATTGCTTTGTCCTTTCATATTTCATAAAAAGTAAAAACGGCAGGCTAGTCCAGTTTCAAGGCCGTTTCCAGCGCCAAAGTGATCATTTCGCCAAAAGAGTTCTGGCGTTCTTCCGCCGTTGTTTCCTCCCCTGTAATCAGATGATTTGAAACGGTACAAATTACAAGTGCGTTTTTGTTGAGTCTGGCGGCATTCATATACAGCGCAGCACCCTCCATCTCGACGGCCATAACGCCCATTTTTGCCCACGCGGCATTAGCGCCTTCGTTGTCGGCGTAGAACACGTCGGAGGAAAGAAGATTGCCCACGTGGCAAGAAATGCCCATTTCTTTTGCGCTCTCAACGCATTTGCTCATCATCTCATAGCTGCAAATGGGAGCAAACGTTCCGGGAAGATTGTAATTTGCCGCAAAATTAGAGTCGGTGGAGCATCCCATACCAACCACAACGTCACGAAGGTGGATATCTTCTTTCATGGCTCCTGCAGAGCCGACACGGATAATATTATTGACACCGAAAAATTTAAAAAGTTCATAGGAATAAATGCCTATGGAGGGCATTCCCATGCCGCTTGCCATGACCGATACGCGTTTCCCCTTATAGGTTCCCGTGTACCCCTGAACACCTCTTACATTATTAACGAGAACAGCGTTCTCCAGATATTTTTCTGCAATCAGTTTTGCCCGAAGAGGGTCACCCGGCATCAAAACCGTAGATGCAAAGTCTCCGGGATTTGCGTTAATGTGAGCCGTTGCCATATTTTATACCTCAACTTCCTTAAATTGTTGTATCAATGTGTTTTTATTAGTTTTAACAGAGTTTCTGTTGAACCGACGTATTCTGTTGCAATTTCTTTCATTCTGCTTAAATTTTCACTTAGCCTCACCCTTAACTTGTTTTATCGACTTGATCTTTGCAATCACAAAATCCATGCCCTTTAGTATGTATTTACACAAAAAGTGCAGCAAAGTTGATGCTATCAAAATTGAAAGGGTAAGTATCAACCAATTCAGCGGGAATGAAAAGTGAGGTCTGATCAAATCGATCAGCACATATTGTACGACATAAATCTCTAAAGTGATCGTCGCCAAATAAGCAATCACCGTCTTTATCCACTTTGGTAAATTACGATATTTATTTTCCAAAGATGCAAACAGTGCAAAAAGATAATACAGCAATGCGAAAACAGCAAACCAATTTATAATTTGAAAAGAGCTTATAGCATCAACCTTCGAGAATAAAAGTTTGCTTAGAAAGTATAGAACAAAGCAAAATACTGTCCCAATAAGATAACGAATTTTAAATCCGGATAAAACCTTCTCTCCCCTTTGCTTAAAGTACGCGCCAAGTAACATACTTTCCATAAACAAAAAGCGAATCATCGGTTCCCGAACCGCATCTATATGATAATACGACTTGTCATAAATCGGTAATGCATAAACAATTATGCCAATGACAGCCAACGCCAACATTATGTGAATTATATGTTTTTTTAATGGCTCAAACTTCATTATAATGTAGTATGGAATATACAAAACCACGATTGATGCCACAAAATGATAATAAGTAGGATAAACATACCACCATACAAACGAATGCTCAGCAAGGGAATAATACCCAAGCAACATATAAATAATCGTCATTAAAATGACCGGCAAATAACAACGAATGATTCTGTTTGAATACCAGCCGGCAAACTTACCCTTCACATTATAAAGACAGTATCCGGATACAGCGAAAAAGATCACGTCACCGATCAGTCCGCCACTTGCAATAAGATCCGTAGGATATATGCCCGTATAATGTGCATTTGTAATCAAGCACGTCGCTATTGCCCTTAAAAAAGTAATAAAGAAAACCATACCAATAACCCCTTGATAAACTCTAAAGATTATTCATTCACCAAAAACTATAAGTTGAATGGGTCATTTCATCTTTTATAATATAAATTATACCATAAATTTACACAGAGTGCAATATCATTACTGCACGGCATAAACCTCGGAAAAGAAAAAAGCACCACCCGGAGGGTGGTGTTTTTGGGACCGACACTCAAAATGGAGCCGGTCTGAAAACTTGATTTTCTTTAATTTAGCAGATTTTTATTCTGATTTCACAGAATTACTTGTTCATCAATTTATCAATCCATTCTTGAGGTAAAACATATTCTATATCATCAATTCTAATTGAATATGCTTCATCATCAAATGACATTACTTCCAAAGGAAAAGCTATATTAATATCTTCCTGTATAACTCCACAAACATACCCGTAAACATAACAGTTTTTTAACATTCCGTCAGGTTGCTTTACTAAATCATACAGACCAGCATCTTTTGCCCTTTGTCCGTTTTTGATTTCATTAAGAAATTGTTCGCATTCAGTAATTCCTTTGTTTGAGATTGTTGTTATCTTATCATTAAAAAGAGAACCTTTTACAAACTCAAATCTAATACAATTATCAAGGGAGACTTCCGTTTTCAGCAATTCGGACTTTACATACACAGCGGAA
>JAZQDW010000054.1:0-25958 GCA_045546995.1 Eubacteriales bacterium | reverse complement strand
AAAACCCCGCCCCGGCCAAGGCCACGCGGTGGTTTTCTGCTGTTTGCAATGGTTCGGTTACGTCTCCATCCACAAACCCCTCCACGGGTCGCCGCAAACGCGGCGAGTGATATTTTTGCACCGTCGGTGCAAAAGTGATATACCGACTTCGACGGCGTGAAGTTCTGCTTTTTACGTCGTTGACACAAAAATCCCCCTTTATGGTATGTAAACATTATATAACGAAAAGATTAGTTCGCCAACCAAAAAATCCCCGAAGCGTTGCTTCGGGGATCGGATCAGTTGCGGTCATAGTCAATCATAAATAATTCGTTGGGGGTGCAGTTTAATAATTGGCACATTGCTTCAATGTTTTCATACCGAATGGAACGAGTTTGATTGTTGACCATCTTGTTAAAGTTTTGATAACTCATATTCAGTTGCTTGAATAACCAGTATTTCGTATGGCCCTGTTCTTCCAGTAATTTCAAAACGTTTAATTTAATCATATCGTATGCCCTCGTTATATAATTTTATGATTATATAATAAAATCATACGTCACTTGAACTATAGACTTTTGCATTAGGTATCTCAAGATAAATTTTGCACAAACCGTTTGGGGACTGTCCCCAAACGGTTCAAAACAAACCAAATGTCCCCTTTTGGTTCATCTCCGACCCGTTGTTCCTGCTTTACAAACGTTGCGTTTGGTGGTACAATGAAGTGACTACCATACAAGGAGACATACACCATGACCGTAACCGAAAGATTTTTGAAATACGTATCCTTTGAAACCACCTCGGACGAGCATTCCGACACGGTGCCCTCCACCGCCTGCCAGAAGGTGCTGGGTGCAGAGATTGCCCGGGAAATGGCGCAGATGGGATTGGAAAACGCTCATATGGACGATAAGGGTTACGTCTACGGCTGGCTACCGGCCACTCCGGGACAGGAGGACAAGCCCACCATCGGACTGATCGCTCATATGGACACTTCTCCCGCTGTCAGCGGTAAGGATATCCGTCCGCAGATCGTCACCTACAACGGCGGCGATATCGCATTGAGCGAGAAGGCGTGTATTTCCCTGTCCGCCTATCCCTTTTTGGAGAAGTATTTGGGACAAGAGCTGATCGTTACCGACGGCACCACCCTGCTCGGCGCTGATGATAAGGCCGGTGTGGCAGAGATTCTGACGGCGGTGGAATACCTGCTGACGCACCCTGAAATGCCCCACGGGCGGATCGCCATCGGTTTTACCCCCGATGAGGAGATCGGAAGCGGCGCCGATCACTTTGATATTGCCGGCTTTGGCGCCGACTTTGCCTACACGGTGGACGGCGGCGAGTTGGGAGAGATCGAGTATGAAAACTTCAACGGCGCCTACGCTGATATTACGGTACACGGTTTAAATATCCATCCCGGTTCTGCCAAGAATAAAATGAAAAACGCCACGCTGTTGCTTTGTGAGCTGATCGGTATGTTGCCGCCCGCCGAAACCCCCGCTCATACCGAAGGGTATGAGGGCTTTTATCATGTCTGCGACGTGCAAGGGGACGAAAGTCTGGCCAAAATGCATATGATCATTCGGGATCACGATCGGGAAAAGTTTGAGGCGCGCAAGGCCTTCGTTCGACAATTGGTGGACTATCTCAACACCCGTTGGGGAGAAGGCACCTTCGAGCTGGCAATGGGAGACAGCTATTACAATATGCGGGAGAAGATCGAGCCGCATATGCATATCATCCACCGCGCGGAGGATGCAATGAAGGCTTGCGGTGTGGAGCCGCTGGTTTGCGCCATCCGGGGCGGTACCGACGGTGCGCGGCTGTCCTTTGAGGGGCTGCCCTGTCCCAATCTGTCCACCGGTGGCGCCAATTTCCATGGGATTCATGAGTTTATTCCCATTCCGTCCATGGAAAAAATGGTGCAGGTATTGCTGCAGATCGTCACAAAATGGTGATTTTGCCCAAAATGCTCCGGTTTTTGCCTGCAAACTGTCAAGAGTTACAAATTTATTGATAGACAAGGATTTGCGGTTGATTTTTTGCAAAAAACAAGATATAATACAAGTATAGGTGAAAATTTGAATTTTTTTGAAGGAGGACTATGATCCAATGAGCAAATTGAATCTGGAAAAGTACGGCATTACCGGCGCTACCGAGATCGTTTACAATCCCTCTTATGAGGAGTTGTTCGAGGCAGAGATGGACCCTGCGCTGGAGGGCTATGAAAAAGGTCAGCTGACCGAGCTGGGTGCTGTCAACGTTATGACCGGTATCTACACCGGCCGTTCCCCCAAAGATAAATATATCGTTATGGACGCCAATTCCGAGAACACCGTATGGTGGACCAGTGATGAGTTCAAAAACGATAACCATCCCATGAGCGAGGAGACCTGGGGTATCGTCAAGGATCTGGCCATCAAGCAGCTGTCCGGTAAGAAACTGTACGTGGTCGATACCTACTGCGGCGCCAACCCCGACACCCGTATGTGTGTCCGCTTTATTATGGAAGTGGCCTGGCAGGCTCACTTTGTAAAAAATATGTTTATCATTCCTTCTGCCGAGGAACTGGAGACCTACGAGCCTGATTTTGTATGCTACAACGCTTCCAAGGCCGAGATCGAGAACTATGAGGAGCTGGGCCTGAACTCCGCCACCTGCTCCGCCTTTAACATTTCTTCCCGTGAGCAGGTGATTCTCAACACCTGGTACGGCGGCGAAATGAAGAAGGGTATCTTCTCCATGATGAACTACTATCTGCCTCTGCAGGGTATCGCTGCCATGCACTGCTCCGCCAACACCGATATGAACGGCGAAAATGCCGCTCTGTTCTTCGGTCTGTCCGGCACCGGTAAGACCACCCTGTCCACCGATCCCAAGAGATTGCTCATCGGTGACGACGAGCACGGCTGGGACGATAACGGCGTGTTCAACTTCGAGGGTGGCTGCTACGCTAAGGTTATCAACCTGGACAAAGAGTCCGAGCCCGATATCTACAACGCCATCAAGAGAAACGCTCTGCTGGAGAACGTTACCGTAGCCGAGGACGGCACCTGTGATTTCGCTGACGACAGCGTTACCGAAAACACCCGTGTTTCCTATCCCATCGACCACATCAACAACATCGTTCGTCCCGTTTCCGCAGCCCCCGCTGCCAAAAACGTGATCTTCCTGTCTGCCGACGCTTTCGGCGTTCTGCCCCCCGTTTCCATTCTGACCCCCGAGCAGGCACAGTACTACTTCCTGTCCGGCTTTACTGCAAAGCTGGCCGGTACCGAGCGCGGCATTACCGAGCCCACCCCCACCTTCTCCGCTTGCTTCGGTCAGGCCTTCCTCGAGCTGCATCCCACCAAATACGGTGAAGAGCTGGTCAAGAAGATGGAAGCCAACGGCGCCAAGGCCTATCTGGTTAACACCGGCTGGAACGGCACCGGTAAGCGTATCACCATCAAGGATACCCGTGGCATCATCGACGCCATCCTCAACGGCGATATTCTCAACGCTCCCACCAAGAAGATCCCCATGTTCAACCTGGAGGTTCCCACCGAACTGCCCGGCGTTGATCCCACCATTCTGGATCCGCGCGACACCTATGCCGATGCCGCCGAGTGGGAAACCAAGGCCAAGGATCTGGCCGGCCGTTTCGTAAAGAACTTTGCCAAGTACACCGGTAATGACGCCGGTAAGGCTTTGGTTGCCGCCGGCCCCAAGGTCGACTGATTTGACTTAAAATGTCGTTTCTTTCCGTTGTTGCATCGCCTTGCATACACATAGTATGCGACGGCTTGCAAGCAACGAAAATCAACTTCCATTTGTAAGTCAAATTCTGTGGCTGAAATGTCGCTCTTTTCCGTTGTTGCATCGCCTTGCATACACATAGTATGCGACGGAGTGCGGGCAACGAAAAACAGCTTCCATTTATAAGCCAACTACAAAACAAAACCAAAAAGGAGTGCATCATTAGATGCGCTCCTTTTCCTTTTGAAGCATTATCCGTTCGAGCAGAAATGAGAGGTTGTCACGAAAAGCAATCGGATTGTCGGGAGGGACTCCCTTGCGAAAACGGAAAAAATGGTGTAGAATAGAGATATTAAGACAAAAGAGGTGGAACTATGCTCATTGGCATTGATATCGGCGGCACGAAATGTGCCGTGACCCTGGGCGACCGACAGGGGAATATTTTGCAAAAGCAACGCTTTGCCACCACCGACTGCGAGCAGACGGTGGCTGCTATTCTGGCGGCGGCAAAGGAACTGGCCGCCGGGAAAAGCATTGCGGCCGCCGGCATCAGCTGTGGTGGGCCGCTGGATGAAGAGAAGGGATTGATTCTTTCTCCGCCCAACCTGCCCGGATGGGATGCGGTGCCCATTGTAAAACTGGTCAGCGACGCCTTGGGCGTGCCCGCCTTTTTGCAAAATGATGCCAACGCCTGCGCATTGGCGGAATACCGCTGGGGCGCCGGAAAAGGCACTCGTCATATGGCTTTTCTCACCTTTGGCACGGGTCTGGGCGCCGGCATTATCGTGGACGGTAAGCTGCTGAAAGGCGCCACCGGTAACGCCGGGGAGATCGGCCACGTGCGACTTACCCCCGATGGCCCCGTGGGCTATGGTAAGGCCGGCTCGATGGAGGGCTGGTGCAGTGGCGGCGGTCTGGCCCAGCAAGGCGGTAAAACCGCCGCCGAGCTGGCAACTCTTGCCAAGGCGGGGGATGCCGAGGCGCTGGCCGTGTTCACCCGATGCGGTGAAATGCTGGGCAGAGGGTTGGCCATTCTGGTGGATATTTTGGGCTGTGAGCGGATCATTATCGGCAGTATTTATGCCCGTTGTGAGGATCTGCTCCGAGAGCCTATGTGGAGAACGCTCAAAGAGGAGGCATTGCCCCAAGCGCTGGCGGTGGTCAGCGTCTGCCCGCCGGCATTGGGCGAAGGGCTGGGGGATGCCGCGGCTTTGATTACAGCATTGGAGGGATTACAATGAATTATATTGAAGAATTGATCACTCGTTACCCGCAATTATCCGTCTGCGAGGACGGTATTGATCGCGCGGTGAAAGCGTTGTGCGAAATGGCCGCCCACGGCAGCAAGGTATTGCTGTGCGGCAACGGCGGCTCCGCCGCCGATTGCGAGCATATTGCAGGCGAGCTGCTCAAAGGCTTTTTACTGTCTCGCACTCCCGCCGAGGACTATGCCAAGGGGCTCCAACGGGGCATCGGCGCCCTGCCGTTGCCTTCCTTTTCTGCGGCGCTGAGCGCGGTGGCCAATGATAACGATACGGCGGACGTCTACGCCCAACTGACCTATGCGCTGGCGCAGCCCGGTGACGTTTTTTGGGGTCTGTCCACCTCCGGCAATGCGGAAAACGTGTGCCGCGCCGCTCGTGTGGCCAAGGCAAAGGGTATTCCCACCATCGCGCTGGTGGGCAAGGACGGCGGCAAGCTGGCGACCATTTGTGATATCGCCATCATCGCCCCCGAGCAGGAGACCTATAAGATTCAGGAACTGCATCTGCCCATTTATCACGTCATCTGCGCCCAGGTGGAAGAAAATCTCTTTTCTTATTGATAATAATTATTGACACTTGAAAATAATTGTGTTATGATATGGGAAGAAAGGGGGAAACCTACTATTATGAAAGTGCGTGAAAATGAAAATAAAGAGGTTGTTGCCCGCATTCGGGCAGGTCTGAAGGCCAAGGATGGCTATTGCCCCTGTCGGCTGGAACGTACCCCTGAAAACAAATGTATGTGTAAGGAATTTAAAGAGCAGATCGCAGATCCGGATTTTGAAGGGTATTGCCATTGTATGCTGTTTTATAAGGAGAAATAGATGAATACTTTTAAGGTTACGGACGATATTATTTATGTAGGCGTCAATGATACGTCTCTGGATCTGTTTGAAGGGCAATACGACGTGCCCGAGGGGATAGCGTACAATTCGTACGTGATCCTGGACGAGCAGACCGCCGTTATGGATGCGGTGGATCAAAACTTTATCGACGAGTGGCTGGCCAAGGTGGAGACCGTATTGGACGGCCGCGCCCCCGACTATCTTATCGTACAGCATATGGAACCGGATCATTCGGCGGGTATCGCCGCCTTTGCCGATCGCTATCCGCAGGCAAAGCTGGTGGGCAACGCCATGACCTTTCTGCAGATGAAGCAGTTTTTTGATCGGGATTTCAGCGACCGTGCGCTGACCGTCAAGGATGGGGAGACTCTCTCACTGGGGCAGCATCAGCTGACCTTTGTGTTTGCGCCCATGGTGCACTGGCCGGAGGTTATGATGACCTACGATGCCACCCAAAAGGTGCTCTTTTCTGCCGATGGATTCGGCAAATTCGGCGCATTGACCGGAGAGGAGGTCAAAGAGGATTGGGCGTGTGAGGCGCGCAGATATTATTTCGGTATCGTGGGCAAATACGGTATGCAGGTGCAAAACGTGCTGAAAAAGGCCGCCGCTTTGGAGATCGATATCATCTGCCCTCTGCACGGGCCGGTGCTGAATGAGGATCTGGGATATTATTTGGATCTGTACGACACCTGGTCATCCTACCGTCCCGAAAGCAAGGGTGTTACCCTGGCCTTTACCTCAGTGTACGGCAACACCGGTAAGGCGGTGCGGCAGCTGGCAGAAATGCTGGAGCAGGCCGGCGTCAAAGTGGCCCTGCACGATCTGGCCCGCACGGATATGCACGAGGCCATTGAGGATGCTTTCCGCTATGATCGGCTGGTGCTGGCCACCACCACCTATAACGGCGATATCTTCCCCTATATGAAGGAGTTTATTCACCATCTCACCGAACGGGGCTATCAAAACCGCACGGTCGGCTTGATTGAAAACGGTACCTGGGCGCCGATGGCGGCCAAGATTATGAAGGGAATGTTTGAAAAGAGCAAAAACATCACCTTCACCGAAACCACCGTGACCATCCGCTCCGCCCTGAACGACGGTAGCAGAGCCCAACTGAAGGCGCTGGGAGAGGAGCTTGTCAATGAGTAATATCGATCCGAAGGCTATGTTTTCCATCGGGTACGGTCTGTACGTGGTGACCGCCCGTACCGAAAAGGATAACGGATGTATTGCCAACACCGTGATGCAGTTGACCGGCGACCCGCTGCAGTTGGCCGTGTGTCTCAACAAAGATAATTTCACCTGTCAGCAGATCCTGCAGACGGGAAAACTCAACGTCAGCGTGTTAAGTGAGGATGCGCCCTTTGCCCTGTTTCAGCATTTTGGGTTCCAAAGCGGGCGGGAGGTAAACAAATTCGACGGCTATGATTTCTGGCGGACGCAAAACGGCCTGCCGGCCCTGACGGGGGAGTATTCCAACACGGTGATCTCCCTGTCGGTGGCGCAGCACAATGATCTTGGCAGTCATATCCTGTTTATCTGCACGGTGGAGGAGGCCCATACTATGACCGACCGTCCCACCATGAGCTACGCTTATTATCACGCCAACGTAAAACCCCGCCCCGAGGCCAAAGGAAAGGGCTGGGTATGTAAGATCTGTGGTTATAAATACGAGGGAGAGGAGCTGCCGGCGGACTTTATTTGTCCGTGGTGTAAGCATCCCGCCTCGGATTTTGAAAAAATAGTATAATTTAAGGAGGAAAAACTATGAAATACGTATGTTCCGTTTGCGGCTGGGAGTATGACGAAACTGTCGGCGCCCCCGAGCACGACATTGCCCCCGGCACCAAATTTGAGGATCTGCCCGAAGATTTTGTCTGCCCCTTATGTGGAGTAGGCAAGGAAATGTTTGAACAAGCGTAAGAGGGGCTGTAAAAATCGTCTGAACCGCTTGGGCTATCTCCCAATCTCGCCGCTCGGCGTATCGGTAATACGCCGTCGGGTAGCCCGTAGCCGTAGGCTACGGCTCCATTGGAAGATTTCAAAGGATTTTTCCGAGCCCCCGAAACGAGGGCAAATCGCCTGAATCGTTTTGGTGAATTTCCAACACTTAAAAATGGCTTGCGCTCATTCTGTTTGCGCAAGCCATTTTTTCTTTTCATTGTGGTGAATCGTTTTTTGACAGAAAGAGTGCATTGCTGTTGCAATGCACTCTTTTTTAGTTCTGGTGATAAGCCTTTGCAAAGTCGGAAATGTCCACCTCGCCGTGCAACTCCTCATAATCCGGGCCCAGATAGCAGGCAAAACAGCCGATGTCCTCAAAGCCCAGCGCCCGATAGTAGGCAAAGTCAGCTTGCAATACCGGCGCATCTACGCTGAAGGGCTTGGGCGGTTTGGTCCATTTGGAGAAGAGAGAGTTGTCGTACCAATAATCCAGCGCCTTGGCGCCTTCTTTTCCGAAACAGGAGAGCAGCTTTTCCAGCGGCTCGCTTTGCGCATCCTCGGTCAGCGGCTTGTGAAAATCCCGTTCAAAGGGAGCGTACTCCAAAAAGATGCCCTCCTCGGGGGCTACCTTGACGGGCGGCTCGATACATTCAAAATAGGCAAGGTAGGCAAGGCTTGCCTCGGGGTCGTCCTTTTTCAGCCGCCGCAGAATGTGATTCATCACTTTCATCTGTTGATCGGAGGGGGACAGCTCCCGGCAGGCGGGACAATGACAACAGCTGTCCTTGGCGTCGTCCATCCAGAAAAAATAACGGTGACCGGAACGGTATAACTGTCCTGCCAGCGCCGCGGCCCGATCAGCCATATAGTCCAATGCTTCCGTATTGGAGGGACAGCAGTTCCAATCGGCGCTGCGCCCGCCGTCTGCCTTCATACGAAACCATTGGGGATGGGTCTCAAATTCCGTTTCCGGCAGTAAATACCGCGCAGCGTGCATTTCATATTCGATATTCAGACCCCGCCGCGCCGCCTCGTCCAGTAAGGCGCGATAGTCGGGCGTTTGGAGCATTTTTACCATTTCCTCTACCGCCTTGCAGGCCTGCTTGCCGCCAACGGGATGGAGGGCAAGGGTGGGAATGCCGGCGGCAACCAGACGGTCGATCCATGCCGTGGACAGCTCGTCGGGATGAATGAGAAGAGATGCGTGTTTCATATTCGGGTACTCCTTGTAGAGACTTTTTCTTTATTATAACGGGATATGACGGATTTGTAAAGAACAAAAAATGATTGGTTGGGGTAGATCGGTTGACATTTTTGACACTCGAAACTATAATGTTGATGGTGTAAAAGCAACGGTTTTCCAAGAAAGGACATGAAAATAAGCGATGCTTCAATCAATTGTAAGTGATATTGAAATTATATTGCAGACGCCCCGTTTGCTGGTGGCCAATTGTTTTTCGCTGGCCGCCACCTTGTCGCTCATCGTTTCCTGTGTGGTCAGCAAGCGGAAATGGATGTTTCTCTTTCAGGCGGGGCAATGCGCTCTGCTTTGTGTGACGCAGGCGATCTTGGGAATGTACGGCGGTATCGTGACTACCGCCCTGGGCGCCGTACGAGACAGCGCCAACGCCTTTGACAAAATGACCCCGAAACGAGCTGTGTTGATGGCAAGTGTCATCGGCGTGGCGGGCACCGCACTCAATTTTGTGGGTGGCAAGCCGTGGTACGGACTGTTGCCGGTGGTGGCGGCGGTGATTTACTCACTGGGTTGTCAGCTGTTCCGTAAGCCCAATTTGCTACGTGTCAATCTGATGATCAATCTCAGTTTTTGGGTGGTATATTCGTTTATCATCAAGGATTATATTACTGCCCTGACCAATGGCGTGACCGCTTTCATTGACCTGCTGGCCTTTATCGTCATCTTCGTACAGGAGGAGCGTGGCCGCCGCGGTATCGTCATCGGACGGAAGGAAAAATAACGATGCTTGCGATTCTTATCAATGACATACGGGAAATACTGTCCACCCCACGGCTGCTGATCGCCAACGGCGTGTCCGTCACGGCGGCGCTGTGTATGATCGTGGCCTGTATCGTCTCCGATCGGAAAAAAGTGTTCGCGCTGCAGGGGGCGCAGTGCGCCCTACTGTGTGTTACACAGCTGATTTTGGGGATGTATGGGGGACTGGTCACGCTGGCCATCGGCGCACTGCGTAATTTTCTGACGGCCTTTGATAAAATGACCCCCAAACGCACCGTGCTGTTTGCCCTGCTCATCGGTGTGGCGGGCACGACCGTCAATTTTTGGTCGGGCGGCGGCTGGATCGGTCTGCTGCCGGTGTTTGCCACCGTGCTGTATACCTTTGGCTGTCACTATTTGGTGCGCCCCAATCTCCAGCGGTTGAATATTTTAGTTAATATGCTGTTGTGGATCGGCTATTCGGTAAGCGTTCTGGACTACGTCACCGCCCTGACGGATGCCACCACGGCATTAGTGGACACCGCCGCCTTTGTGACGGTGTGGATCAAAGAAAAGAGGAAAAAAGGATGAATTATCAGGATATCAACGCCGCCACCATCGACCGTTGGGTGGAGGAAGGGTGGCAATGGGGGCAACCCATCGATCACGATACCTTTGCGGCCGCCACCCGTGGCGATTGGCAGATGTTCCTTACTCCGACCAAGGCGGTGCCCCGGGAGTGGTTTGGCTCTCTGCAGGGAAAAAAGGTGCTGGGGCTTGCCTCCGGCGGCGGTCAGCAGATGCCGTTGTTTGCGGCGCTGGGAGCGGAATGTACGGTGCTGGACTATTCTCAAAAACAACTGGAAAGCGAGCAACTGGTAGCTAAGCGGGAGGGGTATGATATCACGATCCTGCGGGCGGATATGACAAAACCCCTTCCCTTTGCAAGCGATACCTTTGATCTGATCTTCCATCCGGTGGCCAATTGTTACGTGCGGGAGATGCGCCCCATCTTTGCGGAGTGCTTTCGGGTGCTCAAGTCGGGCGGCATTTTGCTGGCAGGTATGGATAACGGCATCAATTTTTTGTTTGATGAAACCGAACGGACGGTGGTCAACGCCCTGCCCTTCGATCCGGTGGCCAATGCCGACCATCGGCGGCAACTGGAACAAAACGGCGACGGTATGCAGTTTTCCCACACCACCGAGGAACTGGTGGGCGGACAATTGGAAGCGGGCTTTCGCCTGACCCATTTGTATGAAGATACCAACGGCGAGGGCTTTTTGCACGATATGGGCGTGCCTTGCTTTCTGGCCACCCGCGCGATAAAATAAAAAACGAGGACAACACTCTTTTTGGAAGTGCTGTCCTCATTTTTATTCCAGATGATATTTTTGCCCGGCGGTGCGGTACTGGAAAGCCTCGGCAATGTGGCTGGCGGTGATCTGCTCACTGCCCTCCAGATCGGCAATGGTACGGGCCACCTTTAAGATGCGGGTGTATCCCCGGGCGGAAATGGCATCCGCCTCAAATTTTTGCTGTAAAAAGCGGGCGCCCATGGCGTCGGGAGCGCAAAACTCTTTGACCGCCGCGCCGCTGAGGTCGGCGTTTTTGGTGAAACCGTGGTCGTAATAGCGTTCCTGCTGTCGCTTGCGCGCCGCATTGACACGGGCGCGCACGTCAGCGGAGGATTCCGCCTTTTTGGTGGCGGCAATCTGTTCGTACTCTACGGCCGGTACGTCGATGTGCAGATCGATACGGTCCAGTATGGGACCGCTGATCCGTTGATGATAGCGACGGATGGCAACCTCACTGCAGTGACATACCTTGGTGGGATGCCCCAAAAAGCCGCAGGGGCAGGGATTCATGGCGGCCAACAGAATAAAATTGGCGGGATAGGTCACACTGCCGGCGGCTCGGGAAACGGTGATTTGATTGTCCTCCAGCGGCTGACGCAATGCTTCCAGTATTTTGGGCGGAAATTCGGGGAACTCGTCCAGAAAGAGAACGCCGTTGTGGGCCATCGAGATCTCGCCGGGGGTGATGTGACTGCCGCCGCCGCACAGTGACACCGACGAGGCGGTATGATGGGGCGAACGGAAGGGACGGGAACGCACCAGCGCCTCGGTGAGCGAGCTGCCGGCTACCGAATAGATCTCGGTGCTCTCCAGCGCTTCCTCAAAGGTCAGATCGGGCAGAATGGTGGGAAACCGCTTTGCCAGCATACTTTTGCCGCTGCCGGGTGGACCGATGAGCAGGATGTTGTGACCGCCGGCGGCGGCGATCTCCAGCGCTCTGCGGGCAGTGTGTTGCCCCATGACCTCGGAAAAATCCAAAGGGGAGGCCCGGTGCGCCCCGGAAAAGGGGACGGGTGTGAGCGGTTCGATCCGTTTTTCGCCCCGGATATGTTGCAACAGCTGCGCTACGGAGGAAACGGGAAAAATGGTGATATCGTTGATGTATTGCACCTCTTTGAGGTTGCCCTCGGGCACAAACACGGCGGCATATCCCTGCCTGGCGGCGTGACGCACCATGGGCAGGGCGCCCCGGACGGGTAATACCTGACCCGACAGCGAAAGCTGACCGAAGATCATAGCATCGTTGTTCCATTGCAATTGTCCGCTGGCGCACAGCAGACCGATGAGAATGGGCAGATCGTACAGGGCGCCGTTTTTGGGAATGTCGGCGGGGGAGAGGTTGACAATGATGCGCCGCAGGGGGAAATCGGTGTCCGAGTTGCGCATGGCGGCCCGCACCCGCTCTTTGGATTCTTTGATGGCGGCGTCGGGCAGACCCACGATCTCAAAGGCGGGCAGCCCTTGGGCGGCGTCCACCTCCACCTGCACCCCAAATCCTTGCAGGCCCAGCAGTCCACAGGAATGAATATAGGCAGTCATAGGTTCGCTCCTTTTGATAGATCAGTTGATATCATTATACATTTTTTTGGATATAAATACAACAATTTGCAGAAAATCCTAAAAAATATCCTCATTTTTCTTGGTTTATTCCTTTACAATATGAAAAAAAGTGATATAATTAAGATGTATATTTATGTGACAAACAAAATGCACATACAAAATTAAGGAGGACAATACTCATGGCAAGAAAAATGATGACCATGGACGGTAACAACGCCGCTGCACACGTCAGCTATGCGTTTACTGAGGTAGCCGGTATCTACCCCATTACTCCGTCCAGCCCGATGGCAGACTACGTTGATCAGTGGTCCGCACAGGGAAGAAAAAACATTTTCGGTACCACCGTTAAGGTTTCCGAAATGCAGTCCGAGGCCGGTGCCGCCGGTACCGTACACGGCTCTTTGAACGCCGGTGCGATGACCACCACCTACACCGCTTCTCAGGGTCTGCTGTTGATGATCCCCAATATGTACAAGATCGCAGGTGAGCTGCTGCCCAGCGTTTTCCACGTTTCCGCACGCTGTGTTGCCTCCCACGCGCTGAACATTTTCGGTGACCATTCCGACGTATACGCCTGCCGTCAGACCGGCTTTGCAATGCTGGCCGAGACCAATACGCAGGAGGTTATGGACCTGGGTGCCGTTGCCCATCTGGCAACCATCAAGGGTCGCGTTCCCTTCATCAACTTCTTCGACGGTTTCCGCACCTCTCACGAGATCCAGAAGATCGCCGTCTGGGACTATGACGATCTGAAGGAAATGGCCGATATGGATGCAGTTGAGGCCTTCCGTAAGAGAGCCCTCAATCCCGAGCATCCCGTAATGCGCGGTTCTCACGAGAACGGCGACATCTTCTTCCAGCACAGAGAGGCTTGCAACAAGTACTATGATGCAATGCCCGAGATCGTGGAAGAGTATATGAACAAGGTCAATGCCAAACTGGGCACCGACTATAAGCTGTTTAACTACTACGGCGCTCCCGATGCCGAGAAGGTTATCATTGCAATGGGCTCTATCTGCGACGTTGCAGAAGAGGTTATTGATTACCTGACCGCCAAGGGCGAGAAGGTTGGTCTGGTAAAGGTAAGACTGTACCGTCCCTTCTCCGCCAAGAAACTGGTGGAGGCCATTCCTGCCACTGTTAAGAAGATTGCCGTTCTCGACCGTACCAAGGAGCCCGGCGCGCTGGGTGAGCCTCTGTATCTGGACGTTATCACCGCTTTGGCACAGACCGGCAGAACCGGTATGACCGTTGTCGGCGGCAGATACGGTCTGGGTTCCAAGGATACTCCTCCCTCCAGCATCTTCGCTGTATATGACGAGCTGTCCAAGGATGCTCCCAAGAACCAGTTTACGCTGGGTATCAACGACGACGTGACCGAGCTGTCTCTGCCCGAGAAGGAAGCGCCCAACACCGCCGCTGAAGGCACCGTTGAGTGTAAGTTCTGGGGTCTGGGCGGTGACGGTACCGTTGGCGCAAACAAAGACTCTATCAAGATCATCGGTGATCATACCGACAAGTTCGTTCAGGCTTACTTCCAGTATGACTCCAAAAAGACCGGCGGTATCACCATCTCTCACTTGAGATTCGGCGATCAGCCCATCAAGAGCCCCTACTATATCAACAAGGCCGACTTCGTTGCCTGCCACAACCCCTCTTACGTAACCAAGGGTTACAAGATGGTCAACGACGTTAAGCCCGGCGGTGTATTCCTCATCAACTGCCAGTGGACTCCCGAGGAACTGGAAAAGAATATGCCTGCCGAAGCAAAGCGCTATATTGCCAAAAACAACATTCAGCTCTACACCGTAAACGCCATCGATCTGGCTGCACAGATCGGTCTGGGCAAACGCACCAACACCGTTCTGCAGTCCGCTTTCTTCGCACTGTCCAAGGTACTTCCCGTTGAGGATGCCATCGGCTATATGAAGGAAAAGGCCCAGAAGTTTATGAAGAAGGGTAAAGAGATCGTTGAAATGAACGAAAAGGCCATCGATGCCGGCGCTACCGCATTCGTTAAGATCGACGTTCCCGCCGCTTGGGCTGATGCTACGGATGATGCCGCCGCCGCCAAGAGCGAGGGCGCTGCAAAGCTGGTCAAGATGGTTGACGGTATTATGAAGCCCGTTTCCATGATGGACGGCGACAGCCTGCCTGTTTCCGCTTTCATCGATCATGCTGACGGTACCTTCGAGCACGGCGCTGCTGCTTATGAGAAGCGCGGCGTTGCCGTTATGGTTCCCGAGTGGAATGCCGAGACCTGCGTAGGCTGTAACAAGTGCGCCTTCGTTTGTCCCCACGCCACCATCCGTCCCTTCGCCCTGTCCGCCGAAGAGCAGGCTGCTGCTCCCGCAGGCATCAAGTATGCCGGCAAAGAAAAGCTGGTTACCGGCAAGGGTTATGCTTACACCCTGGCTGTTTCTCCCATGGATTGTATGGGCTGCGGCGTCTGCGTAGGCGTTTGCCCCACCAAGAGCCTGAAGATGGTCTCCAGAGAGAGCCAGGAGGCACAACAGCCCGTATTCGATTATTGTGTGGCCAACGTTACCGAGAAGGAAGACACCACCGCCAATATCAATGCGATCACCAGCCAGTTCAAGCAGCCTCTGCTTGAGTTCTCCGGCTCCTGCGCCGGCTGTGCCGAAACCGCTTACGCCAGACTGGTTACCCAGCTGTTCGGTGACAGAATGTATATCTCCAATGCAACCGGTTGCTCCTCCATCTGGGGTGGCCCCGCTGCAACCTCTCCCTACACCGTAAACAAAGAGGGTCACGGTCCCGCTTGGGCCAACTCCTTGTTTGAGGACAATGCCGAGCACGGCTTCGGTATGTATCTGGGTCAGAAGGCCATTCGCGCCGCTCTGATCGAGAAGGTACAGCTGTTGGCTGACGGTGAGAACACGCCCGAGGCTACTAAGGCTGCTGCCAAGGCCTATCTGGATACCGTCAACGACGGTGAGGCTAACACCAAGGCTACCAAGGCTCTGGTTGCTCTGCTGGAGGGCTGCGAGTGCGAGCTCTGCAAGTCTATCTATGCGCAGAAAGAGTATCTGGCCAAGAAGAGCGTTTGGATCTTCGGTGGTGACGGTTGGGCATACGACATCGGCTTCGGTGGCGTAGATCACGTACTTGCCAGCGGCGAGGACGTAAACATCATGGTATTCGATACCGAGGTTTACTCCAACACCGGCGGTCAGGCTTCCAAGGCTTCCAACATCGGTCAGGTTGCTCAGTTTGCTGCCGCCGGTAAGGCCATTGCCAAGAAATCCTTGGCCGAGATCGCCATGTCCTACGGCTACGTTTACGTTGCTCAGATCGCTATGGGCGCCGACATCAATCAGACGCTGAAGGCAATCCGCGAAGCCGAGGCTTATAACGGTCCTTCCATCGTAATCTGCTACAGCCCCTGCGAGATGCACTCCATCAAGGGCGGTATGGTCAACTGCCAGGCCGAGATGAAGAAGGCTGTCGATTGCGGTTATTGGGATATGTTCCGTTACAATCCTGCTGCCAAGGCTGCCGGTAAGGCTCCCTTCACGCTGGATAGCAAGGCTGCTACCGCCAGCTATAGAGACTTCCTGCTGGGCGAGGCCCGCTACAGCGCACTGACCCGCTCCTTCCCCGAGCGCGCAGAGGCTCTGTTTGCACAGGCTGAAGAGCAGGCCAAGGCTCACAGAGAGCATCTGGAGAAACTCTCCAAGCTCTACAACGAGTAATTCTCATAAAACAAAAAAGGTGCAACACGTTTGTGTTGCACCTTTTTTATAACGAATAACGTCGTAATGCGAATTTTGCAAATTGGAATGCGGAAATTCGGTAGATTTTCGGGCAGAAATCATGAGTACTCGTTTTTTCGTGGGATTGACAGACAGGTCAACTGACGTCCGAACTTGTCAACGGGAACTCTCCGTTGACGGATTTTGGGCATAGGCAGGCGTGATGCTTATCACACAGGGCTTGCGACAAGCGCACTCCACACAAAAATCCTCTTTTAAAATCACGTCCTCTTCCGTAACAAACTCGTCAATATACTTTTTAAAACATTCAAAACAAAATTCAGCCATAGTATACCTCCAAAAGATATTATTTAGTATTACTGCATCATATTATAGCGGATAATGCAATATAAATGGTTATAATATCCTACGAGGAGTGATATGCTATGAGACCTCTGAAGGATAGAATCAGTATTACCATAGATAACGACTTGCTGGAGAAAGCGCGGAAGCTGGCGAAGGAGGACGACCGTTCTCTTTCGCAGTTTATCAATATTGCTCTGCGAGACTTTATCAGGAAACAAGAAGAAAAGAAATAAAGGGATGGCAAATGCCATCCCTTTATTTTTTGTACAGAACGTGCATCGCCTTGTCATAGTCCCGCTTGTGCACGTAGATCTTATATTGATAGAGAAAAGCGGCCTGCGGGCCGATGGTGCCGCCCCGTCGGGAGCGCAGGGAGGAGATGGGGTTGGTGACCACCTTGTAGGCGATGCCGACATCGGCCAGGGTACGACGCACGTCGCCCTGCTGTTTCATATTGTGGGTCAGACATACCTGTTTGCGATTGAAAATCGTAATCATAAAAACACCTCTATTTTATTATATCACATCATTCTAAAGAATCAATAAAGATTTGTAGAATGCCTTGATCCGCCGCAGTTTGGTTGGTACACTGTAAGCAGAGGTGATTTGAAATGAAAAAGGCTGTCATTGCCGTAATGCTGTTATTGTGTCTGGTATCAGGTGGTTGTAAGACCGGCGATGTGTCCGGTGTGGAAAAAGATATCGGCAGCTCCGAAGTCTATACAAGCGCCGAGATTACCGCCGCTATGGAGGTGGTCAAAGAGCGGTTTTATAAGACCTATCCCGGTTGTACGTTGACCAGATTGTGGTATGAGGAGAAGCATTCTCTGCCGCAGGCAAAAACTTGGGCCAAACAGTATGACGCGGCGGAATGTATCGTGTTACTGAGCGAATATACCACCGGCCCCGAGGGCGGCGACGGATCCCTCCACCCCAACGACACCTGCAGTGGGTGGAACTGGGTGCTGGTGCGTGACGGTAAAAACAAACCATGGAAGTTGAAAACCTGGGGCTATTGATGCTTCACCCAAAAAGGGACGGATCCAAAAGGGGTTATTTTAACCCAAAAAAGAACCGTCCCTTTTTGGGTTGACAGAGATTGAAGGAAGTATTATAATATTTATGAGGTGATTATATGAGAAGTGCTCGCAAAAAATGTGAAAGCGGAATTTATCACGTTATGGTCAGAGGCATTAATAAGCAAGATATTTTCCTTTTTGATGCCGACCGACTGCGTTTTCTTGAAATTCTACGGGACTGTAAACAAATTTGCGGCTTTGAATTGTATGCCTATTGTTTGATGCGCAATCACGTTCATTTGCTGATCAAAGAAAAAGATGAGCCATTGGACTTGATTATGAAACGCATCGGCAGTCGTTACGTAGGGTGGTACAATCGCCGCCACGGCAGAAGCGGGCATTTGTTTCAGGATCGCTTTTGCAGCGAGTGCGTCGAGACCGATGAATATTTTTTGACGGTATTGCGTTATATCCATCAAAACCCGGTCAAAGCGGGAATTTGCCAGCGATGTGAGCAATACAAATGGAGCAGTTTTGGAGATTATAAAACACTAAACGGCCTCGCTGATACGGAGTTTCCGTTGACCTTGGTGGAAAAAAAGGAACTACTCGCATTCTTCAACCGGGAGAATGAGGATCAATGTTTGGATGATGAGCAAAAGATCAGCGCCAAAAAAGAACGGGACCGCAAAAATTTCGTGCGGATTTCCGGATGCCGCTCCAAGGCGGATTTTGACGAACTCAGTAAGGGAAAACAAAACGAAATCATTCTGCAATGCAAGGAAGCCGGCCTGTCCAGACGAAGTTTGAGTGAATTGACGGGCCTTGGTGAAAATTATATTCGAAACGTAAAATAACCCAAAAAGGGACGGTTCCAAAATGGTAAAATCAAAGTGATTTTAAAAAAGCATTGAAAAACTGCAAGGAACTCTCTATAATGGAAAGCAAGAAACGCTATGGAGGAAGCCGCGCCGCTTTATGGATGAGCATTTGAAGACGGCGTTGGCGAAGATCCGCTTTTTTAAAACAGTGTTTGGAGGACTCGCGTTACCTTGGGTGACAAGAGCGTAATGGAGGGATATTGATGAATCAGCTGTCCTTTACCATAACACGGCAGCTACATACACAAATTTTGGTGGTCGGCGGCGGTGTGGCCGGATGCGCTGCTGCTTTGGCGGCGGCACGATGCGGCGCGCAGGTGATGCTGCTGGAAAGCGGCGGTGTGCTTGGCGGTATGGCAGGCGCGGGCTTGGTTACGCCGCTGGATGCTATCAAGACCAAAAAAACAAAGCGGCCCTTGGGCGGCATTTTAACGGAGCTGTATGGTGAGATCAGGGCGCTCGGTGAGAAATACTGCGCCAATGATGGTATCGCGGATTCCTACAAGGGGGCCTGTGTGCCCCACGTCACCAAATACGTGCTTCTCAAAAAGCTTGTGGAGGCGGGCGTGGAGCTCCGCTTTCATACCACCTTGGTTTCGGCCGAGACGCAGGGACGGTGGGTTTGTGCGGCAGTGGCGCTGGACAAGTCCGGCTTTGTCCTCATCCATGCCGACAGTTTTATTGACGCTACGGGGGATGGGGAGCTGATCTTCCATACCGGTGCCGACTTTGCGCTCGGCAGTGAGGCAGGAGTGTTTGAGGCGCTGTCAAGCAATCAAATGAACAACCGTCATTTCTCCGATGAAAAATACACGGAATATGCTCAAGACGGGGTGATGCAACCCGTTTCCATCTTCTTTGTGATGGGCGGCGTGGATTTCCCCGTGGCAGAAAAGCTCAACAATCGCGCCCTGACCTTTGACGATCTCGGCATCGATCGTGAACGCTTTGCGGCATGGCCCTTTGCGGGCAGTCTCGGCTTTGAGATGAGCGACGAGCACGTACCGATGCCGCAGGGCAGAGTGCTGGTCAGTCGCGGCCCGCGAGAGGATATGGCAGTGGTCAATATGTCGCGGATAACGGGCATCAACGGTGCTGATGCAGACAGCCTCAATGAAGGGGAAATCAAGGCACAGCTTCAGCTGATGGCAATCGTCGACTTTTTGCAAACCTTTATTCCGGGGTTTGAAGGGAGCTATCTTGTGCAATCGGGCAACACACTCGGCGTGCGGGAAACCCGTCGCTTGAGGGGGCGATACGTGCTGTCGGGGAGCGAGGCCATCCGTTGTGCCACCCATCCCGACACGATTGCGCGGGGAACGTATATGATCGATATTCACGATCCCAACGGGCGCAGTGGCGCCATCGGCGGATATATCAAGGGGGAATTTTATGATATTCCCTACGGATGTCTGTTGCCCAAGGAATTTGATAATCTGTTGGTGGTGGGCAGATGTATTTCCGCCGATCACGTTGCTCATGCCAGCACCCGCATTCAGGGCACGTGTATTATGACGGGGCAGGCGGCGGGAACTGCGGCGGCGCTGGCGCTGGATGAAAATATCACCCCTGCCGCACTGGACGTAAAGAAACTGCAAGAAAAACTCCTGCAAGACGGAGTATATTTAAAATAAACGAGCGAAAGGAGCTCTAAAATGCAAAAGATTACAGTGGATTTTTCTAAAAATACGGGTGTTGTCAAGTCGATGCAAAAATAACCCATTTTAGAACCGGCCCTTTTTGGGTGGGGGTTGCCTCTTGCATTTCGCGCCGTCGCATTATATATTAAGAAAAGCAAAGGAGGCGCGTCATGGCAAAACTGGAAACTACCCTGAATGGGGATTTTGGACAGATACTTGCAAAGATCGAGCGCGGCATTGTAGACGGAAGTATTTCGGCATCCTTGGAGGAGTCCAGCGATTTCCGCAGTGGTGACGCCAGATGCAGTGTGCGCGTATTTGAACGTTACAGCTACGCCGGCGGCAACCGCGTCAGTCTGAGCGTGACGCTGTTTCAAAACGGTAATGATGCCATCCATCTGTCCGCCGTCACGTCGGGCGGCAGTCAGGCGATATTTTTTAAGGTCAATACCTGGGGCGAAGAGGCCTTTCTTGACAAACTCAGAGAATTGTTATAGGAGAAAAATATGCTACAGACAATGATCGATCTGGTGCGAGAGTGCCGCGCCATTATATTTGAGGCGGGCGCGGCCCACGATTTTAGGCTCAAGGGGCACGGGGACTACGTCACCGTGGTGGATACCGGCGTGCAGAATTTTCTGCAGGGAAAGCTTTCGACGCTGTGCCCCGACGTGCAGTTTATGGGAGAGGAGAAAAACAACGACGAGATCGACTTTTCCGGTCGGGTGTGGGTGTTGGACCCCATTGACGGCACCGCCAATCTGGTGCGGGATTTTGGCCAGAGCGCCGTGTCCCTTGCCTTGGTGGAAAACGGAGCGCCGCTGATCGGTGTGATTTATAATCCTTTCACCGACGAACTCTATGCCGCCGAACGTGGCAAGGGCGCCACGCTGAACGGCCGCCCCATACACGTAACCGCCGCCACTCGGGTGGCGGACAGCCTCATCGCCGTGGGCACCTGCCCCTATCATAAGGATATGGGAAAAGAGATCTTTACCTCTCTGTACAACGTCTGGCAGGAGGCGGAGGATATTCGTCGGATGGGCGCCGCCGCCCTGGATCTTTGCCACGTGGCGGCAGGACGGGCCGACGGAATGTTTGAGCATATTTTAAACCCCTGGGATATTGCCGCCGGCGTGTTGCTCGTTGAGGAGGCAGGAGGCAAGGTCACCGATATGGACGGCGCTCCTGTCCGACTGGATCGCCCCATTTCCGTATTGGCCTCCAACGGTAAGATCCATGAGGAACTGTTACAACTGATCGTAAAGGAGTGATACGATGGGCGCTGTGTTTTTTGCTTTTGTAATGCTGTTTGTGGGCAGTGGCGGCCTGATTGGTACGGTACTGTCCATTATTGGTCTGGTCACAGGCCGTAAGACGGCAAAAAACGGCAAGATCATCGTTATTATCTCCACCGTGGTGTTGGCGGTCAGTGCATTGCTGTTGCTGGTTGCCGTCGCCTTTTTCGGCTTTATCATTTATACCAATGCCATCCCGCCGGAGGATTTTGTAAAGACCGAGATTCGCATTGAAGAGGACGGCTTTCAATCAGAAAGCTTTCACGCCGACGGCGTGGTCTACGAGGCGCTGAACTGGTCGGTGGAGGTGGATAAGTCGAAACTGACCCCCGTGTTTTATTATACCGTTCCGGGATTTTTAAACGGCTCCCAAAGCGGGAATTATTATACCGTGCCTAACAGCGGCGGCTTTGATCTGGTATACGGCGGCTGGGACGTGTTTTGCCCGTCGGAGCAACGGACGGCGGTGGAGGCGTATTATGACGACCCCGCCAAACTGCGCTGGCATCTGTATACCCTTGACGGACTGAGTGAGCCGTTGCCCAACGAACTGGAGGAGCAATTGCGGCTTGGTTGGCATGAGGCCAACTCACCTCACCGCACTGACGGTCGGGAACTGTATGCCACCTCCTATCGGGAGATCGACGTGGAGCAATACAGCGGTGGGTTGAAGCGGTGTGAGTATTGCTGTGATCTGGTGGAGATCGATGGCACGCTTTATTACGCCCTGACCTATGATTACGATCACGACGAGGACGGCGTCTACGTGTACGGTGTGCCGTTGGACAAAACCCTGGCTGAACAACTCCGAACTTATATCAAATAAAAAAAGAAACCCGCAAGGGTTTCTTTTTTTATGAAATATTGTTTAGCCCAAAATGGTCAGCGGCAGGATAAAGGCCTGGGGATGGGTGTGAGCAGACAGGGAAACGGTGGCGCGGTTGACACTGTCCACACGCTCACCGGCGGTGATGGTAAATTCCAGCGCGGCTACGGCCTCGGTGTTGGGGGTCTTGCTGGGGATGTAGACGGTGCGGGGGCAATCACAGCTCCAGCCTTCGGGCAGGGACACGTCCACGTTTTCCCAATGGGGATCGAAGATCAGGCTCTTGAGATCGACGCGCACCTTCAGCTCGCCCAGAGGCGTGATGCGGGGCTCCTTCTCGTAGGAGACCATAGCGTGCATATCACGGGAATCAATGTCAAAGGAGAAACGGGGACGGTCCAGGAAGGTCAGGTCATAGCGGACCGGGGCGCTGGTGTGGGAAATGGGACGCAGGTCGGCGGCCTTCTCCAGATCGATCTCGGTGGGACCGTCGGTGTATTCGCAGTAGACCTCGTTGGCAAACAACACGGTGGGGATCATTTTCATCACACGGTCGGTCAGTTGGGTGCAGGTCTTGATCTGATTGCGACCCTCGAAACAGTTGTCCAGACTCATGGTGATGATGCGATCGCCGATGTACTCCTTCAGCTCGTCGGGAATGGCCTTATAGCCTTTCATAATGCCCAACACGGCGCCGCAGGTAGCGCCGGTACAGTCGGTATCGTCACCGCAGTTGATGGCGCAGATGAGGGATTGCTTGAAGTCGCCCTCGCCATACAACAGCCCGATGACGGTGTAGGCGATGTTGGCAGGGGCCTGGAACCAGCCCAGATCCTTGTCATGCTCCACGATCATCTGACGGACCTCACGGTAGGGTGTGCCCTTATCATATTCTGCCATGACCAGGCGAACGTCCTGAGCAATGCGGCTGTTTTCGGGAATGCGGGAAAGGGCCTTTTCAATAACAGTGCGAACGTCCGTTTCAAAGAATGCCAAACTTTCCAGACAGGCGGTAAAGATCTCCGCCACCGTACCCTCGCTGACACCGTGATCGATGCAGGCGTCCATAATGGCGTAATGGATGGCCACGTTGGGGAACCCGGGGGCCAGACAGGCCCAGATCTCACTTCTGATCCAGGCGCCGTTGGAATTGCGCCAGGCCTCGTTGTTGACCTCGCCGCTCATAGGGGGCAACAGCCCCATTCTCATATTGGCCTTGCCGATGCCGTATTCATTCCAAGAAGCCGGAATGTACCGCAGCCAGTGATAGCCAAGGGTATTGATATTCATGGTAAAGGGGCCGACGTGCTCCAGGGCGCGCAGCCAGATGAGCTGCAGATCCAGATCGTCATTGGGCAACGGCTCGCCCTTCGGGGTGGTATAGCCGGAGATGTCCAGCATATCATGGGTACCTTCAAAGGGAGCGCCCATGGTACCGCCGATGTTTTTGCCCATCCAGCAGCCGTATATTTTGTCACGCAGCTCTTCACGGTTAAATTTGATGTCAGTAAAGGTCATAACAAACCCCTCCTTGTTTTTTTATACTTCTATCATATACCATTTTTAACAGAAAGAAAAGTAAAACATTTGTCTTTATTTTGTATCATTTTTTTACTTTTGGGCAGAAAAATGTTTTCCGGTGGTTGACAAGCGTGCGGATTCGTGCTAAAATTTTGATACACCGATGAAAAAGAGTAGTAACTTTCCCGGCGACTGACAGAGAGCGATCGGTTGGTGCAAGATCGCAGCACGTGGGAGGGCGAATGGACTTTGGAGGGCGACCCGAAAATTGGGAGAAAGCAAATTTTGTAAGTATCCCGCCGTAGGCGTCGACGGCATCCCACCGTTATGGGGGAGCGCATATGGTTGTATGCGGCAAAGTGGGTTTTACCAATTTGGGTGGCACCGCGGAACAGTTGTTTCGTCCCGAGTATCAGAGTGATACTTGGGATTTTTTATTTGGAGTGTGATTTTTTTATGATTCTTGATTTTCGATGGTGTTTTTGACGACCGACACCAAACAAATGCAAACATAAAGGAGAAAAAAATTATGAACCCCTATAAAGATTTTGATAATTATTTAAAGGAATTTCCCTCCGCCGACGGTTATTTCGGCGAATACGGCGGCGCCTATCTGTCCGAGGAGCTTAAGGCGCCCTTCGCCGAAGCGGATAACGCTTACGAGGCCATTTGTCACAGCGCCCAGTTTATCAACGAGCTGCGCCGCATCCGCAAGGAATTTCAGGGCAGACCCACCCCGGTCTACCATTGCGAACGCCTCAGTTCGCTGTTCGGCAATTGCCAGATCTATCTCAAGCGGGAGGATCTCAATCACACCGGCGCTCATAAGCTCAATCACTGTATGGGCGAGGGTCTTTTGGCCAAATATATGGGCAAGAAAAAGCTGATCGCCGAGACCGGCGCAGGCCAGCACGGTGTTGCGCTGGCCACTGCCGCCGCTTATTTCAATCTGGAATGTGACATTTATATGGGCGAGGTGGATATTGCCAAACAGCATCCCAACGTCATCCGTATGAAAATGCTGGGCGCCAACGTGGTCCCCGTTACCAAGGGACTGAAAACCTTAAAAGAAGCGGTGGACGCCGCCTTTGAGGCCTATGCCAAGGAATATCACGACGCCATCTATTGCATCGGCTCCTGCCTTGGCCCTCACCCCTTCCCCAAGATGGTGCGGGACTTCCAGTCGGTCATCGGCATTGAGGCCAGAGAGCAGTTTATGGAGATGACGGGCATTATGCCCGATGCCGTTTGCGCCTGTGTGGGCGGCGGCTCCAACTCGTTGGGTATGTTTACTCCCTTCCTTGCCGATCCGGTGGAGATCTACGGTGTCGAGCCGTTGGGTCGCGGTGAAAAGGTGGGCGATCACGCCGCTACTATGAAATTCGGTACCAAGGGCCGTCTCCACGGCTTTGACAGCTACGTGCTGCAGGACGAAACCGGCGAGCCCCTGCCCGTGTATTCCATCGCCAGCGGTCTGGATTATCCCGGCGTCGGCCCCGAGCACGCCTATCTGCGCGATCGCGGTCGCGTGCATTACGAAACGGTCAGCGATGAGGAGGCAATGGAGGCCTTCTTCCTGCTGTCCCGCTACGAGGGCATCATCCCCGCCATTGAAAGTGCCCACGCTTTGGCCTATGCCATCCGCTACGCCAAGGAACACAAGACCGGCTCCATTCTGGTTTGCCTCTCCGGTCGTGGCGATAAGGATATCGACTACGTTTACGAAAACTACGGCTGCGGCGAAAAATTCAACCTCGACCAATACAAAACCAAATAAACCAAAAGGTGTTTGTCCTATAATAGGACAAACACCTTTTTTGTAACCGAAAACCACGCGATAGTCGCGTGGTTGGATAGAGCTTTAGCGATGAGCAGGGAAAAGAACGGTCTAAATGGAACAGAGGGCAACTTGTGCCTCGCCTCCCTCTGACGAGGGAGGTGGATTTTTGCGTAGCAAAAAGACGGAGGGAGAGAGGATGGGGGGCAGAATGGGAAGTTTCGTTATCTCTCCCTCAGTCCTCGCTGACGCTCGGACAGCT
>JAZQDW010000053.1:0-11772 GCA_045546995.1 Eubacteriales bacterium | reverse complement strand
ACAAATTTTCAAGGAAAATTTGACCAAACCCATTGCAATGATTGTCGTGCAGAATTAAATTTGTATAATTTAATTCTGCATAGCCGATAAAAATCGGCTGTCGAAACGCTTCAGAGCGTTTCGACATACTACAACCATTATGACGGTCATCGGTACGGCCGTCGCCTACATGATGTATCTGCAGGGTGTGGCGATGCTGGGCGCCGTCAAGGGCAGTCTGTGCTCCTGTATCGAGCCGGTCAGCGCGGCGGTCTTGTCGGCCGTATTGATGGGCACACAATTTGGTGTATGGGACGTCATCGGCGCCCTTTGCATTATATCAACGGTATTCGTATTAACACTACATAAGGAGAAAGAACAATGATCAAAGTAACTGTATGGAACGAGTATTCTCACGAAAATCCCGATTACGAACGGTTTAAGGAAAAGGCGGCTGCCGTGCACCCCAACGGTCTGCACGAAACGGTGGCCGACATTGTCAGAGAGCTGGGGGATCAGGTAGAGGTCCGCACCGCTCATCTTTGGCAGGAGGAGCAGGGTCTGCCCCAATCCTTGCTGGACGATACCGACGTTCTTATTTGGTGGGGCCACGCCTTGCATCATAAGGTGGAGGATGAAACGGTAGAGCGGGTGTATCAGCGCATTCTGGACGGTATGGGCCTGATCGTGCTTCATTCCGGCCATCATTCCAAGATCTTCAGAAAGCTCAACGGCACCACCTGCAACCTGAAATGGGTGGACAGCACCTACGAGCGGATCTTTAACATCAATCCCGCCCATCCCATCGCCGCCGGTATCCCCGAGCAGTTTGAGCTGGGGTTGGAGGAATGCTACGGCGAGCAATTTGACATCGCCACCCCCGACGAGCTGTTGTTTTTGGGTTGGTTTGACATCGGCGAGGTGTTCCGCAGTGGCGCCACCTGGCACCGTGGCTATGGCAAGATCTTTTATTTCCAGCCCGGCCACGAAACCAATCAGGCTTTCTTCAATCCCTACTACCGTCGCATCGTGCAAAATGCGGTCAAGTGGGCTTATAACGAAAACCGCCGTCCCTACACCGATGCTCCCCAGATCATCACCACCCTGGAGGACATCCGCAAGGGCGCCGAGGGCGAATACCTTCGCCACAGATAAGCCGCAAAGATGCCGTATTTTACAAAATACGGCATCTTTTTGCATTTTGGGTGAGAGGATTTTCTTTTTATAACGTATAAGAAGCGAAAGGTGGGAAGAAGAATGAAGAGATGGTTCTGTATATTGTGCGTGGTGTTGCTGGTCTGTACCGGCTGCGGGGCGCCGGTGGAGGAGGAAGATATCGTGGTCGACGGGATTAAGGCCATGGTGACGCAGGAGATCTGGCTGGAGCAGGCCGATCTTGTGATGAAGGCGCAGGTGGTGGAACGCCGCGCGGATTATCACACCGATCCCGACGGTAAAAACGACGCCGTTGTCAGCGCCAGAGTTACCGAATACGTTTTGCGTGTTTTGGAGGTATATAAAGGCGAATATGCCGAGGATACCATTTTGGTCAAAACCTATAACGACGTGTTTTTAACCAAGCAGGAAGCGGCAAAGGCAGAAGGCGAAATGTTGCCCGTGGAAATGCAAACGGGGGAATGTGTGGTGGGTCTCAGCCGCTTTGATGCCGCCGACTTCGGTGAGGGGGAGTGCTACGAGCTCACCTACGGACTTGCCGGCTATTTTCTCCCCACGGCGGATGGCGTGTATGAAAATCAGACCGAGGGCAGCAATCATTTTTCCATCCGCGTGGATGAGTTAAAGAAATAAGGTAAAAAATAACAAAATATATCAGCGGCGACCATTCTGCTCTCTTTTGTTATCTCTTTTTTTATAAAAAGTGAGAGTTTTTGTCCTTTGAAACGAATAAGTAGTAAAAGGAGGGAAAGAAAAAATGAAAAAACGGTTATTATGGCTGTGTATGTTTGTGCTGCTTTTTGCGGCCTGTACACCGAAAACGGTGGAAGAGATCCATTACGAAGGGGCAAGCGCCAATCAAATTTTGTATTCCGCTCCCCTGATCTTCCGCGGTCGGGTCACCGAGCGGCAGGCAGGGCATTACCGCTATGAGAACAAGGAGGATATGGAGCTGACCGGGGAGTATAACTACTGGGTCACGCCCCACACCGTGGAGATCCTCGAGGTATATAAGGGCGACCTGCGGGAGGAACTGCGGCAGTTGCCGGTAGGCACCCTCAATTATTACAGCCCCGCCACCATGAAAAGCAAAAATATCGACACCGACGTGTTCGAGTTGAAGATGGGCGAAACCTATCTGTTTTGTCTGTATTATGAAAAGATGGACGACTGTTACGTTCCCATCGGCATCAATTGCGGCTGGTTTATGGAGAACAAGCAGGACAAAAACGTCCTTTTCATTTCCGGAGATCGTATCGATCTGCGTAAGATGGACGAGCATCTGGCGCAGGCAGAAAAGGAAGGACGCGGTATTTCTTGGCGCCAGGGCCCTCTGCCCATGCGACAACAGGATCTGCAATAAAAAAGCCGTTTCGGCCAAATAAAACGGAAGGGGGCGGATCCCCTTTCTTATAAAAGATAGGGCAGGAAATTTCTCCTGCCCTATCTTTTATAAATATTGCAACAATTCTTCGGGGTGGTGGATGACGGCGGCGGCGCCGTTGTCCCACAGCTCCTTTTCACTGCGGAAGCCCCAACTGACCCCTACGGTGAACATTCCGGCGTTGTTGCCGGTCTGCATATCGCAGTCGGTATCGCCCACGTAAAGGCACTCCTCTGCGGTGATGCCCAAAGCCTCCCACACCATCTTGACACCGGTGATATCCGGTTTGCGGGGGACGTCGGCCCGATTGCCCAAAATGAAGTCCGGCGTGTCGGCAAACAGATGCTCGCATACGGGGACCACGGCGGAATGGGGCTTGTTGGACAGCACGGCAAGCTTGATATTGCGGCGGCGCAACTCCGCCAGCAGAGGGAGAATGCCGTCGTATGCCCGCAGGTCGTGGGTGGCGTGGGCATCGTACAGGCGGTTGTACAGCGGCAGTGCCTCCTCTAACAGCTCGGGCGCGCCCAGATGATGGAGGGTGCGCTCCAACAGCTTTTTGGCGCCGTTGCCCACGTAGACCTTGGTCCGCTCCTGACTGATGGAGGACAGACCGAAGGCGGCGGTGGTGCGATTGACGAAATGGGTGATACCGCCCAGGGTATCGGCCAACGTTCCGTCCAGATCAAAAATAACTGCTTTTATCATTTGGCGTATGTTACCTCCACGATGGTATCGGTATCCATGGTGCCCGTTTCCCCGTTGTATTGGGCATTTTCCCGATCGTAAATTTCGATCTTGGCGATTTTGCCGTCCCGAATGGTATAAATGCGCTTGTGAGAGGTGACGGTACGGTTCAGTCCGTTTTCACTTTTGACCACCGTACCGGTCAGTTTATCCCCGTGAAAGACCACGGTGATGATCTCGGCCCCGCCCTCTTTTTTCAGCTCGATGGAGGCAATGGCGCTTTCCTGCAGGCGGTAGTTGGCGTCCATACGGAACAGCTTGAGGGTGGAAATGGGGTTTTTGCTGTGGGTCAGATACAACTGAAAATCGTCGCTTTCCTCACCGGAAAACTGGTTGACCACCTTGCCAACGCCGCCTTCATCAACGGTCTTATAATGGTCGATGAGCACCATCTCGCTGTCGTAGCAGCGATAATCAAAATGCTCGTCATTTTCGTTTTGGACGGTGTAGGTATATTCGTAGTGTTGGGTAAGGTCTGCCTTGCTGACTACGGTATCGTTGCTGCGGATGGAGACCTTGACAGTGCCGCTACGGCTGGCCTCGCTGGCCTTGACGGCGGCAACGTAGGTGTCAATGGCCGCTTGGGTCTGGGGTGTTTGCTCGTAGCCCGGCTTGTTACAGCCGCCCAACAGCAACAAGGCGCCCAGCAATAAACAGGTGATGATTTTTTTCATAATTTGCTTCCTCCTATGGTGGGAATGATATCATTATATAGGAAAAAATAAAAAATGTCTATGAAAAGGCTATGTTTTTTGCAAGAAATGTTGTACAATAAAAAAGAGGTGATCAATATGAAACAATGGTTTGCGCTTTTATCAGTAATTGTTTTGCTGTCCGGCTGTATGTTGGGCGGTTGTGCATACGATAAGGATGGGGATGCCGGATACGTCCCCCGGGACGAATACGTCCTGCCTACCGATCGGGAGGAAAAGGGGAGCGTGCCCTACGTGGTGGCCAAGTTGATCGCCGCCGGGCAGGTGGTGCGTGATTATAACGAACTGCAGTCGGAGGCCATCGGCGCCATAGAGGCCTACAGCATCCGTACCAACGGCATCAACGTGGAATTTTACCGTTTTGACGAGGACAGCCAAATGCTGGCAAAGATCAAAGAACTGGGCGCCTATCCCGTGATGAACGAAGAGGGAGAGGTATTGTCCACCTTACCGGCGGTCATTAACAAAAACGTCGTGATGATGATCCCCAGCAATAAAAATGCCGCCGCCATGGATATTACGGAGATGAATGAGCGGCTGATCAAGCGTTTTAAGAATATTCGGTTTTAATATTGCAGATACTAAATGCCGACGGAGCAACCGTCGGCATTTTTTATATTAAAGGAGAAAGCTATGGAACAGGTCTTTCAAAACGGAGCGATGAATGAGTATTTTGCCACGCTGTCCCCGTTGGTACAGCAATCCATCCTGCAAAGCGGAGTTGCTCCCAAAACGCTGGCGCAGCTGCAACAGCTGGCAAGCAAAATGAGCGATGCCCATCCTACGGCAAAATAAAAAAATATCCCTTCGGGCGCTGCCCGAAGGGATGTTTTTTTAGGAATGGGTAACTACGCCGCGGGTGGCGGCCTTACGCCAGGAGTTGAAATAATCGGTGTGCTTGTCAGGGTTACAGGAGAAGGGCAGTTCGGCCTGCTCCAGTTCCTCCAGATGGGCGATCTCATCGTCCAGATATTGACGGATCCGTTCAGCGGCGGTGGTCAGACGTTGCTTCAAGCCGCCCAGACGGATATCCTGCACCTCAAAGCCAAAGGGCTTGTTGACCCAATGCCATTGGAAACGGAAGGCATCCAGAAATTCGTCGATGAGATCGTAAATGGCGGGGATCTCCTCGTCCATCAGACGGCGCAACGCCTTTTTGTTACTACTGCGATAGGCCTTTTTGATGTTGATGGAAAGATGAGCCTTTTTCTCCAACAGCTTGGCCAGACGGAGCTGGGTGTCAAAGAGATAGGCAAAACGGCTGTCCTCCACCCGTGCCAGCACGGCTTGCAGAACCTCGGCGTCCTTGGCGTATTTGTCGCCCAGGTTTGCCTTTTCCACGTCCCAATCCATCAGACCCAACAGCGGATCGTTGTACAGCACGTACTTTTCGATCACGTGGGGATGCTGGGCGTTGTCGTCGTATTCGCCGGTCTGTCCTACCAGATCGATCTTGCAGAAATCCTCAAAGGTAATGCCAAAGCAGTCCAGCGAGCGGGCCGCCATGGTCTCCTCCTCGATGTTGTCGTAGGTATATTCGGCGTACTGCAGCAGGGCGGGCAGCATATTGAAGATGGCGCATTCTGCGCCGTCATCGCCCCAGCAGGTGGCAAAGACGTTCGTTACGCCGTATTTTTCCGCCAGTTCCAGCTGGGCAGGGGTGACCCACAGGGAGAAGTGGTTTTTCGGGCACATACCCGACCAGCCCCATGCGCCGCCGGCAAACCAGATCTCACGGTTGGCCTTCTGGTGGCATTTAAACATATGCTCGGTGGTGGGCACCTGATTGGGGTTGGTGTAATACTCCCAATAGCACAAAGCGACCTCTTCCGGAATTTTGGCCATAACCTCGGGGGATAACTCGCCCTCGGAAATGCGGTATTGACCGTCAAACTGCATACGGAAGAACATATCGCTCCACATGACCGGCTCGAACTCGTACTTGGTGCACAGCTCCACAACCTTGGAAAGATGGCGGATCATAATGTCGGGTTTTTCCTCGTGACCGAAGCGGTCGGTATGTTTGCCGCGGCCCAGATGATGGGCCTCATCCATACCAATGTTGATGCGCTTGCTGCTAAAGCAGGAACGCAGGGTCTTCAGCATAGCCTCGATCAGCGCATAGGTGCGCTCGTCATCTGCCAGCAAAATATCGTCGATATCCACGTAAGGCTTAAAGCAGCTCCAGTCTATAATGGCGTTGAGATGGGCCAGGGTCTGGATGCAGGGAATGATCTCCATACCCAGCTTGGCGCCGAAGGCGTCCAGTTCTTTCATTTCTTTGATCGTCAGACGGCCGCGCATATGACCGAAATAGGGATACTCGGGGATCTCATAGGTGTCCTCGGTGTAGAACATAATGGAATTAAAGCCCATAACGGACAGCTGTACCATCAGCTCCTTGGCCGAATCCAGATTGAGTACGGCGTTGCGGCTGCAGTCCACCATAACGGACAGCGTCTCAAACTTGCGCTGTTGGGAGATGGAAACGCCGCTCTGGCTGACCCGCTTGACAAAGCTCATACCGCGCATAGCGTCGGTAATGGTATTATAGCCGATGGTGACGGTCGTGCCATCCTTTTCCACCGTCAGTCCGTCTGCCTTACAAAAGGCGATATTGCCTTTCCATTCCCGCAGATCCAGCAGATCTGCCGCCTGAGAAACGGCAAACTTCAATTCCTGGGGGGTACGAAGAAATTTCATTGGGATCATCCTCCAAAATTCGATTGATGCTCTTATAATAACAGAATAAATTTGGTTTGTCACCCCTTTTTTGCAGTTATTTCAATAATTTTGTACTTTTTTTAACGTGCCGCATATACTGACAGCAGGGTGATAAATCATGTTACTTACAAATTTGCGGCCCGGTCAATGGGGACGGGTGGTCTCCTTGCAGGGAGAAAACCACCGTTTGCAGGAGCTGGGCTTTGTACAGGGGGCCGCGGTGCAATGTTTGTTTGCCGCCCCCGCAGGAGATCCCGTAGCCTATGCCGTCGGCGGTGTGACGGTGGCGCTGCGGCGGGAGGATGCCCGGGGGATCGGGTTGTCGGAAATATGGGATTGACCCGTTTTTCCGTCGGCAAAAACGTAGGCAAGCGGGGCGTGGGTCAACGGGACACCGTGGCGTTGACCGGTACCCCCAACGTAGGCAAAAGCACGCTGTTTAACGCCTTGACCGGTCTGCATCAGCATACCGGCAACTGGCCGGGCAAGACCGTGGAGGTGGCGGTGGGACGGTGCAAAGGGGAAGATTTTGATCTGGTGGATCTGCCCGGCTGTTATTCCTTGCAGGCCTGCTCCCCTGAGGAGGAGGTCACCCGGGATTATTTGCGGTACGGTGGAGCGCGGCTGTGCGTGGTGGTGTGCGATGCCACGGCGCCGTTACGGGGATTGCGGCTGTTGTTGGAGGTACTGCAGGTCTGTCCTCGGTGTATTTTGTGTATCAATCTGATGGATGAGGCGGCGCGTAAGGGAATCCGGGTGGAATCCAAACGCCTGCAGGCATTGCTGGGACTGCCGGTGGTGGTGACCGGTGGGGGCAAGGGGCTGGCCGAGCTGCGACGCGCCATCGCCGAATATACGCCAGGACGCACGTTGCGACTGGATTGTCCTGCTGACAGCAGTGTGGATTGCCGCGCTCGGGCAACGGTGGCGGCGGCAGAAAAGCTGACCAAAGAGTGCTTTTTCAGAGAAAAGGAGTTGCGGCAGGTCAGCCCGGTGGATCGGGTGCTGACAGACAAACGGTTTGCTCTGCCGTTGCTGTTGCTGCTGTTGGGCGGCATCTTTTGGCTGACGTTGCAGGGCGCCAACTATCCTTCAGCGTGGTTGCAACAGGGGCTGTTTTGGCTGGAGGAAAAGCTGTATGACGGCTCGCTGGCATTAGGATTGCCGGTATGGCTGTGTCGGCTGGTATGGCAGGGCGCGTATCGGGTCACCGCTTGGGTGGTGGGGGTCATGCTGCCGCCCATGGCCATCTTTTTTCCCTTGTTTACCTTGCTGGAGGACGTGGGGCTGTTGCCTCGCATTGCCTTTAATACCGACCGTGCTTTTCAGCGCTGTAACGCCTGCGGCAGACAAAGTCTGTGTATGATGATGGGACTGGGCTGTAATGCCGCCGGCGTAGTGGGCTGTCGCATTATCGATTCGCCGAAGGAGCGGCTGATCGCCATACTCACCAATTCCTTTATGCCCTGTAACGGGCGATTGCCCATGCTGGGCGCGCTCATTACATTGTTTGCGGTGGGCGGCGGCCCGTGGGCATCCTTGCAGGCGGCAGGCTGGATGGTGGCGCTGTTGTTGCTCGGCGTGGCGGCCACTTTTTTGGTCTCATACGTGCTGAGCGTGACGATACTGCAGGGGCAGCCCTCTTCTTTCGTATTGGAATTACCGCCTTATCGCCGTCCTCGGGTGGGGCAGATCTTGATCCGTTCGATGCTGGACAGAACGCTGTTTGTGCTGGGACGGGCGGTACGGGTGGCGGCGCCGGCGGGACTGATCATCTGGTGTCTGTCCAACGTCACGGTGCAGGGGCGTTCGTTGATGGCGTACGCCGCCGGCTGGTTGGAGCCGTTGGCGGTACCCTTCGGGATGGACGGGGTGATCCTGCTGGCCTTTATTTTGGGACTTCCTGCGGCGGAGATCGTGTTGCCGTTGATTTTGATGGGATATACGGGTGGCGGCGCTCTACAGCAAAGCGTGCCGGATATGGCCGGTCTGTTGCAGGCCAACGGATGGGATCTCGGGCGCGCGGTGTGCGTGATGGTCTTTTGTCTGATGCACTGGCCCTGCTCCACCACCCTGCAAACGGTGGCCAAGGAAACGGGACGCAAGGGCTGGGCGGTGCTGGCGGCGGTCATACCTACGTTGTTGGGATTGGCGCTGTGCGCCCTCCTTCGGTGGGTGTTTTCCCAATTTTAAACTTGTAAAGCGACGGATTATGTATTATACTAATAATATAAAAAACAAAGGAGCAACCTATGAAACCGAGTTGGAAGGCCTGCCTGCGGGTGGGTGTCAGTGTTTTCGTTTTATATTTGTGTATTCATTATTGGTCGACGGTGGCCGGTCTGGCCGTGTCGCTGTTGGGGGCGGCTATGCCGCTGCTCATCGGCGCCGCGCTGGCCTATGCGGTCAATATTCCTATGACGGTGTACGAACGGCATTATTTCCCCCGTACGCAGAAAAAATGGTTGATCCGTTCCCGCCGTCCGGTGTGTATGACGCTGGCGCTGTTGAGTGTGGCGGCGGTGATCCTGCTGGTCATCGGTCTGATCGTGCCGCAACTGGTTTCCTGCGTGGCGGTGATCATCAACGAAACGCCCGGCGTGATCCGCAAGGCATTGGGCTATTTGGAGCAATGGGAGATCCTGCCCGGCGACATTCTGTCAGCCCTGTCTGCCATTGACTGGCAATCCAAGTTGGGGGAGATCGCAGGGGTGCTGACCAGCGGCATCGGCAGTGTGATGGATATTTTGCTAAAAACCGTCACCTCCGTGTTCTCCTGGCTCACCACGGCGCTGATCGCCGTTATTTTTGCCATTTACATCCTTGGCGGTAAGGAAATGCTGGGTCGGCAGATCCGCAAGCTGGCCGATCGCTATTTACCCCGAAAATATAAGGATGGTCTGTGGGATCTGGGCGGGGTGCTCAACGACTGCTTCCACAGCTATCTGGTGGGACAGTGTACCGAGGCGGTGATCTTGGGTCTGCTGTGTACGGTGGGTATGTTTATTTTACAGCTGCCCTATGCGGCCATGGTGGGCGCACTGGTGGCCTTTACCGCCCTGATTCCCGTGGCGGGCGCTTACATCGGCGCCGGCGTGGGCGCCTTTATGATCCTGACCGTTTCCCCCGTCAAGGCCTTGATCTTCCTGGTCTTTATCGTTATCCTGCAACAGCTGGAGGGGAATATCATCTATCCCAAGGTGGTAGGCAAGTCCATCGGTCTGCCCGGCATTTGGGTGCTGGCCGCCGTAACGGTGGGCGGTGGATTGATGGGTGTGCTGGGTATGCTGCTCGGCGTACCGGTGGCTGCCGCTATCTATCGTTTGCTTCGGCGGGACATCAACCGCGAAACGGTTTCTGCCGCACAACAGGAATAATACAAAATCCTCCGACATATCGTCGGAGGATTTTGACTTATATAAATTCGTTGAGCAGTGAATTTTCGGGTACGAGCGCGCGGTCCAATGGCTGACTTTGCTCCAAAAATTTGATCATATCGGCCACACCTTTGCGATCCTTGAGTGTTTCCAGCTTTTCCAGCAACGGTTGACGGTACAGACCGATCTCGTAGGGGATGCAGGTGTCGATATCGAACATAGAGTGGATCTTGTAGGGCATGATATAGCGCTCCTCACCCCGATTGACGCTGTCAAACATATTGTAGGTGCCCTCGGGATTGCGTCCGCGGTGCACCTCGTCCCGCAGCATCCGTCGCATCAGGCGGATCCATTTGGGGTGCAGGCGGCTGTTATCGTCGGCGATCAGACGGGTGCGTACGCTGACGTAGATACGCACGGTGTGATCCCGTGACAGCGTGACCACCTCGGGATTCAGCACGTGAATGCCCTCCAGAATGATCACCTCGCCATTGGCGTGGGACAGGGTGTCACCGTGATATTCCCGGCTGTTGGTGGTGAAATTGAAGGTGGGGATCTCCACCGTTTTGCCTTCGAAAAATTCCCGAAGCTGTTGGTTGAGCAGATGCTTGTCCACCCGGTCAGGGCTTTCCAGATCCAGCTCGGGATCCTCCTTCTGCCGCCCGGTGAGGGGGAGAAAATAGTTGTCCATGGAAATGGTGTGGGCCTGCAGACCGTTTTGCTCCAATAACTGTTCCAACAGATGGGCGGTGGTGGTCTTGCCGCTGCCCGAGGGGCCGGACAGCAAAATGACGGGACGGGTCTTGTGATGCTTGCCGATGTATTCGGCGATTTTGCATACCTCCTGCCAATAATTCTGCTCGCATTGTCCGATGAAAGCGGCGGTATCGCTGCCAAGTTTTTGATTGATATGTTGAATGGTCAGTTCCATGGGGGTCCACTCCTTTTTGCGCATTTTTATCAGTGTATCACATTTTTGCGTCAAAATCAATAGGGCGGTGTGTCGCCGGTCTATCCCAGCAACAGATAGACCAGCGCCGCCAGTAACAGCCAATCCGGCTGTTTGTTTTGCAGTAGCAATACGGCAATGGCCAGAATCAGCAGGGTGTCCCCCGAAAGGGAGAGGCCTTTTTTGGGGGTGGTCTGCGGCGTTTACCAATCCTCATTTTCCGGCGGAAGCGTGTTGGAGCCGATACCGATTTCGGTGCGGGGTTCCACCACCGTGTCAAGCACGGTGATCTCGGGGGCAAGATAATCTTTCATAGCGGCCTCCTTATTCGGCGGTGAAGAGGGCCGTTTCGGCACTCTCCATCTCCACGCCGGTGGAGGATCTGACAATGGTGGAAACGGTGACGTTTACACCGCTTTCAATCTCGTTGCCAACGAAGATGCCGTAGAATTGATTGGCATAATTGACTTCGCCGTTCTCGTTTACGTAAGAGGCCATTACCCGTGCGACGGAATCGTCAAAATAGGTATAATCCTGGGTACCGGCATATTGGCCCTCACCGTCGGTCCAGGTAAGACGGATGATCACGTCAACGCCGCTATTTTCCGCCTTGTCGGCGGTATTCAGCAAATTATTTGCATATTCCTTAAGCATGGGGGAGGTGGAATACTTGGGCCTGTTCCCCTCGGTGGTCAACTCAAACCGGTCGTTCTTCACACGGGT
>JAZQDW010000052.1:0-18019 GCA_045546995.1 Eubacteriales bacterium | reverse complement strand
TTTTGCGTAGCAAAAAGACGGAGGGAGAGAGGATAGGGGCAGAATGGGAAGTTTCGTTATCTCTCCCTCAGTCCTCGCTGACGCTCGGACAGCTCCCTCGTCAGAGGGAGCCAAGGCAGGCTGTGCAGCCCATTTATGGGCCATTGTCAAGTTACGGACCTCCTCGTATACTTTTTATAGAAGGAGGGGAGTGTTGTGATTGTTTTTGACAAACTGTGGCAGACATTAAAAGAAAAACAAATATCGCAGTACGCCCTGATCAAGCAATATGGCTTCAGCGCAGGCCAATTGGACAGATTAAGAAAAAATGGAAACGTTAATACGTATACGTTGAATCAGCTTTGCTTGATACTGCATTGCAGGCTGGAGGATATTGCGGAGTTTAAAGAAGAAAGATAAAGGCAGGACGCTTACGTCCTGCCTTTATTTTATATGATCTGCCGCCCGCCAAGCGGGAGTGACCTTATGTTCGAGCACCTAAAATTGTTACCCGCCCATTCGTCGGATTGACCGATAGGTCAACCGACGGCCGAGACCGTCAGCGGGGACTCCCCGCCCACTGCGTGGGGGCGATCCGATCTTGCGTTCGTGTACCCATAATTGGTACCCGCCCTTACAATCGGATTGACAGCCGGGTCGCCCGGCCTATTGGTCGATGGTGTGGAGCTGTTCTTTGAGAGATTCTTTGTTGACGGCTAGTTCCGGATTGTTGTGCACGGCCCGATAATGGGGGAGCCAACGACCGGAGAAGAAATAGATAATGGGGATGGAATAATAACTGATCCAAGTAAGCGGGATGCCCCAGTAAATGGAGGTTTCTCCGATGAAATGGGCCAAAATGTAAGTGCCGACCACACGGACGAAAACACCCACGAAGGCGGCCACTACGGTGACACGGATCTTGCCCACCGAGCGTAGTAGCTCGCTGTACACGTGACCTACGTTGTAGACGACGACAAAGGCGGAATAGACCATCATATAGCGCTGGGCATAATTGGTGATCTGATCGTAGAGGGCGGGATCGGTGGAATCGGACATAAACAGATGAATGAGATCGTTACCGAAAACTTTGACGATAATAATCATTAAAACACTGTATACAATGTTGATAGCCAGACAGATCATACCGCAGTTTTTGATGCGTTTCATGTGCTTGGCGCCGAAGTTTTGAGAGGCAAAGGCACCGGCGCCGCTGGCAATGGCATTGATGATCAGCAGGAAGAAATTGTTGATGTTGCCGGCGATGGAGTTGCCGGTAACCACGTGGGTACCGAAGGAGTTGACCAAACGGTTGACCAATAATACCTGTAAGGCAGAGGCGGCATGGGCCAGACAGGAGGGCAGGGCCAGCGACCAGATCTTTTTAAAGGTCATCATATGGAAATAATGCTTGGGCTTGGGGAAGTCCTTAATACGCTTGAACAGTAAAATGATCAGCGGGATCATGGTCACACCACGGCTGATCCAACCGGCAACGGCAAGACCGGCAATGCCCATCTTGCAATATCCCAGCAAAACAAAGTCCATCAGAATATGTAAGGACAACTGGGCCATCTGGAGATACATAGGCGTTTTGGTATCCCCCAGGGCATAATAGATATTGTTGACACCGCTGCGGAAAATGATCATACCGATGCCGGCAAAATATAATTTCAAATACAGATTGGCGCCGTCAAAGAGTTCGGGCACGGTGTCCATCATACGGAGCATGGGCGCGCTGAGCAATATGCCCAGCGTGGTGATGACGGCGGACAAAACGCCCATAATGATAAAGGAGGTATAGATGGCCTGCTTGGTATGGCGGGGACGGTCGGCGCCGAAAAACTGGCCGATGACGATCTTGTATCCCACGGCAAAGCCGTTGGCCAGTAGCATAAACAGGTTGACGATACTGCCCGTTGAGGCCACACTGCCCAACGCCTCGGCATCCACCAAACGACCCACGGTCAGCGCATCGATGGTGGAAAACAGACTCTGACAAAGCAGGGTGATCATCACCGGCACGGAAAAGGTGATGATGTTTTTGGAAATAGATCCCTTCGTCATATCCTTGACCATAATGTGTTCCTCCTGAAAAACTAAAAAAGGAACTCACCGTACACCGTACGGTAAGTTCCTAAAATTAACATCGATAAAGAAAGACAAGCGTATCTTGTCGCAGGTTTCGGTTTTGCATTCGTCGGCTTTGCATCACAGTCACCTTTTCCTTTGAGGTCATTGTACCCCCAAGAGATGCAAAAGTCAATACGCTTTCAGTAAAAAATAAAAGTTTTTTCCATGGCTTGCCAAGGTGGGCGGGAAGGGATATAATATATATGATTTTATTTTGATAGGATAGAAAAAAGTATGGATATGATCACCTATTTAAAAGATATCGTGGATCTTGCGCCCTTGACGGGGACAAGCCATATCAGCGGCGTGCGCTATAACCCGCTCAAGCTGACGGCGGCGCAGTTTGTTGCATTGTATCCGGATAAGCTGTTGCCGGCGGCCTATTTTGCCGACGGTTTTCGCCTGACGGGAGAAAGTGACGGTAATCTGCCGTTGCATCTGGCCGGTGGATGTTATTTTCAGGAGCCCAGCGCCATGAGCGCCGTTACTGCCCTGATGGTGGAAAACGGGGATAAGGTACTGGATCTGTGCGCCGCGCCGGGCAGTAAGGCCACCGCCCTGGCCGCGCAAAATCCGGACGGGGTCATTGTGGCCAATGAGATCCATCTCAAGCGGGCCAAAATACTGGTAGGTAATATGGAACGGATGGGGGTGGCCAACGCCCTCATCACCAACAGCGATGCCGCCGCATTGGCGGCGGCCTTTGGCACGTGGTTTGATAAAATACTGGTGGATGCTCCTTGCAGTGGGGAAGGAATGTTCCGTAAATATCCCGAGATCCTCACCGATTGGACGGAGGAATTGGTGCAAATGTGCGCCGCGCGTAGCCGTGAGATTTTGGAACACGCCGCCGCCATGCTTCGCCCCGGTGGACGGCTGGTGTATTCCACCTGTACCTTCAATCTGGAAGAAAATGAAAAAAATATACTGGATTTTCTATCCCGTCATCCCGAATTTTCAGTGGTGCCCCACGGCATTACGGCGGCAAAGGAAGGCTTGTGCGGTTTGACGGGCGCGGCGCGGATCTTTCCCGACGAGAAGGGGGAGGGACATTTCGTCTGCGCCCTGCAAAAGGCGGAAAATGCCCATGCAAATAATGTAAATGTAAAATACTTTACAGCAGATCGCAAATCCTTGGCAGACGTAGAAAAGCTGCTTTCCGACTGCGTACAGATGCCCCTGCGGTTTTACGGTGAGACCCGTCCCTATATTTTAAAGGAAATCGGGCAAAATGTATATGTGATCCCGCAGACGTTGCCGGCGCCGGAAGGCGTGCATATCCTGCGCGCCGGTGTGCAGGCGGCCATGCTGAAGGGGAAAACCTACGTGCCCTGCCACCATTTGTATACCGCTACCCCAAAAGAAGGGATGCTCCGTACCGTTACGGTGGGGGATGCGGCGGCCGATGCCTTCCTGCGGGGCGGGATGATCGACTGTGAAGGGAAAGGCTTTACAGGTGTGCTGTGGAATGGTCTCTGCCTTGGCTTTGGCAAGGCGGTGGATGGAAAACTGAAAAATCACTTACCGAAAGGACTTCGTTTATGACAGCCGAGCAAAAACAACGGCAGATGCTGGAGATGCCGGTATCCCGCCTGATACCCAAATTGGCGGTGCCCACCATCATCAGTATGCTGGTGACGTCTTTTTATAATATGGCAGACACCTATTTTGTAGGCAAGCTCAATTCCGCCTCCGCCACCGGTGCGGTGGGTGTTGTGTTTTCCTATATGGCGGTACTGCAGGCCATCGGATTTATGTTTGGCCATGGCGCGGGCAATTTTATCTCCCGGTCTTTGGGCAAGGGGGAGCGTCGGGAGGCGTCGGTGATGGCCTCCTCCAGCTTTTTCTTTTCCTTGCTGGCGGGGAGCGTTTTGATGATTCTGGGACTGGTCTTTATCGAGCCGCTTTCTCTGTTTCTCGGTTCCACCAAAACCATTTTGCCATATACCAAAGAATATTTGCGATTTATTCTCATCGGCTCGCCTTATATGATGGCTTCCTTTGTGCTCAATAACCAACTGCGCTTTCAGGGCAGCGCCTCCTTTGCTATGGTGGGCATCGTCAGCGGCGCGGCGTTGAACATAGCGCTGGATCCGTTGCTGATGTTCACCTGCGGGATGGGGATCCGTGGCGCGGCGGTGGCTACCGCCGTCAGCCAATTGGTCAGCTTTGTGATCTTGCTGGTCGGTACGATGCGGGGCGGCAATCTCAAACTGAGTATCCGCAACGTTTCGGCCAAATGGTGGGTCTTTAAGGAAATTTTGCGGGGCGGGATCCCCAGCTTGTTCCGGCAGGGTCTGGCCAGCGTCAGCGCCATTTGTCTGAATACGGTGGCAGGCGGTCTGGGCGGCGATGCCGCCATTGCAGGCATGAGTATCGTGTCTCGGGTGATGATGTTTGCCAATTCTGCCATGATCGGCTTTGGTCAGGGGATGCAGCCGGTCACCGGCTTTAATTACGGCGCGGGAAATTACAAACGGGTCAAAGAGGCCTTTTGGTTTTGCGTCAAATGGGCGGTGCTGGCGTTAGCGGCCATAGCGGTGATTGGTTTCATCTTTGCCGGCACCATTGTGGGCTGGTTTCAAACCGATCCGGACGTGCTCTCGGTGGCGAAATGGGCGCTACGGTTTCAATGTGTGTCCTTTGTCTGCAACGCCTGGATCATTCCCACCAATATGATGCTGCAGGCCGTGGGAAAGACCGTTGGCGCCAGCCTGCTGGCCGCCTCCCGCAACGGCGTGCTGTTTTTGCCGCCGTTGTACGGATTGTCCTATTTGTTCGGCATCACGGGTCTGCAACTGGCGCAACCGCTGGCAGATATTTTGTCTGCGCTGTTGGCGGTACCGCTGACCATTCGTTTTCTGCGGGAGATCAGAGACGAAAAATAATCGTATAAATAAAAGCTCTGCTTGCGTTGCAAGCAGAGCTTTTATAATCGCAGTACGAATACGGCCAGGGCGGTCGCCAGAAAGATCACCATACCCGGATTCAGCAGGGCGGTGATAACGGGACGTTCCAGCGGTACGGCGCTTTTCCGCAGAACCAGCTTCCGTCCGTAAAGGATCAACAGTACCACTCCCACCAGACCAAGCACCATCATGGCCATACTGTAGCCGAAATAGATTACGGTGCCGATGGGATCGTTGATCAGCATAGACAGTATATCCTGCTGCTGCAGCGCCTGAGAATTGACGAGTTCCAACAGCTTTGGCGCGATGATGGAACCTTGAAAATTAAACAGCATGTGCAGGATCAACGTATACCGAATTTTGCCCGTGCGGCAATAGATCAGCGTAAACAGCGCGCCGATCAGAGCGGCGTAGAAAAACTGATAAAAATTACCGTGGATCAGGCCGAAGATCAGACCGCCCATCAAAACGCAGGTCTTTTCTCCCAAGGGATACAGAGCATCGATCAGCGCCCGACGGAACAAAAGTTCCTCCAGTGTTGGGCCCAAGATCACCACAAACAGGATCAACAGCCATGCGGGGGTGGAATTGACCATACTTTCCAGCGCGTTGTCGGGGGCCTCCCCACGGAGCAGGCCGATCAACAGGTTGAACAGCTGTCCCAGCAAATTGCCGACAAAGGTCATGGTCAGACAGATGGGTAGGCATGCCCAAAAGTTGGCGGCGCCCAACTTTTCCCTGGGCGGCGTGCCTACGGTAAACATTCGTAGCCATAATATGGCCATAGGATAGGCCAGCAAATAAAACAGCCCGTAGTTGACCGCCAAAACAGCCCACGGATACTGCGTATAGCCGGGCCATACGGCGCGGGCGATCAATGCGCTGATGTTGGGCAACAGGATGGAAAACAACAGCATCGACGCCATAACAAGGCCGATAACGGTATATTGTCGCCGCTGTGCGCGGACAGTGGATAACGTAGTCAACGGGATCACCTCACCGATTATTATATCGATTTTGTTGCCCCTTGGCAAGGGGGAGGGGAAAATGTTTACAATATTTGCTTTGTTGACTTGCAAGGGAGAAAAAGATGTGATATACTAACTCTATTATAATGGATAAGAAGGTATGTATTATGGATCTGTTGGATATTCGGCAACTGTTTAAAACGCCGGAAAAATATTATGATACTGAGGTTACGGTGGGCGGCTGGATCCGCAACAACCGTGATTCCAAGACCTTTGGCTTTATCACCCTGGCCGACGGTACTTATTTCAAGCCGTTGCAGGTGGTCTATCACGATACCCTGGACAATTTTGACGAGGTCTGCCATCTCAACGTTGGCGCCGCTTTGATCTGTAAGGGTAAGATCGTTGCCACGCCTGAGCAGAAACAGCCCTTTGAAATGCAGGTCACCGCAGTGACGGTGGAGGGCGCTTCTACCCCCGATTACCCTCTGCAACCCAAACGGCACACCATGGAATATCTGCGCACCATCACCCATCTGCGCCCCCGTACCAATATGTTTCAGGCGGTGTTCCGTGTGCGCTCCCTCATCGCTCACGCCATTCATTGCTTCTTCCAGGAGCGTGGCTTTGTTTACGTGCATACGCCCTTGATCACCGGCAGCGACTGTGAGGGCGCGGGTGAGATGTTCCGTGTCACCACCCTGGATATGAACGATCTGCCTAAAACCGAGGATGGCAAGGTGGATTACAGTCAGGATTTCTTTGGCAAGGAGACCCATTTGACCGTTTCCGGTCAGCTCAACGGTGAGACCTATGCCATGGCCTTTAAAAATATCTATACCTTTGGCCCCACCTTCCGCGCGGAAAACTCCAATACCACCCGCCACGCCGCCGAGTTCTGGATGATCGAGCCGGAAATGGCCTTCGCCGATCTGCAGGATGATATGGACGTGGCCGAGGATATGATCAAGTATATCATCGCCTACGTGCTGGAAAACGCTCCCGAGGAAATGGCCTTCTTCAATCAGTTTGTGGACAAGGGTCTGCTGGAGCGTTTGCAGGGCGTTATGAACGCCGAGTTTGGCCACGTCACCTATACTGAGGCCATTGAGATCTTGGAAAAGCATAACGACGAGTTTGACTTTAAGGTATATTGGGGCTGTGATCTGCAGACCGAGCACGAGCGTTATCTGACCGAGGTCGTCTTTAAGAAACCCGTCTTCGTCACCGATTATCCCAAGGAGATCAAGGCCTTCTATATGAAGCTCAATCCCGACGGCAAGACCGTTGCCGCCATGGACTGCCTGGTGCCCGGCATTGGTGAGATCATCGGCGGTAGCCAGCGTGAGGATAGTTATGACCTGCTCAAGTCCCGTATTGAGGAGCTTGGTCTGGACCCCGCCCAGTACGATTTTTATCTCGATCTTCGCAAATACGGCTCTGCCCGTCACGCCGGTTTCGGTCTCGGCTTTGAAAGATGCGTTATGTATCTTACCGGCGTTTCCAATATTCGAGATGTATTGCCCTTCCCTCGCACCGTCAACAACTGCGAGCTGTAAAAAGCACGCATAATTCCGTCGCAACGCACCCTTGCGTACACATAGTACGCGGCGGGTTTTTGCAACGAAATTCTACGCACTTTTTCTACCTCGCTATCCACTGTAAAAAGCACGCATAATTCCATTGCAATGCACCCCTTACGTACACCATAGCACGTGTCGGGCTTTTGCAACGAAATTCTACGCACTTTTTCTACCTCGCTATCCGTCGTTGTCGGCGCAATCAGCAAAACAAAAAAGAGTGTTGCATTGCAACACTCTTTTTATTGTCTGACAAAATAAAAAGTGAGCAGAAAAATCTGCTCACTTTTTGATTTTGGACATTTTACAGATTTAAAAAGTCGGCGCGGTATTTCAGGCCAAATTGCTCTGCAACGGCCACCAACTCGTCATCGTGGATGGTGTTCAGGTGGGGCATATGGCAGTACAGCATATACAGCTGGGCGGCCTTTTCCACCGTTTCGATGAGACCGAAGGTCTCGTCCAGGTCTTTGCCGGCGCCGTAGATGCCGTGCAGGCCCCAAATGACCAGACGGAATTCCTTCATCTTTTCGGCGGTGGCCATACCGATCTCGTTGTTGCCGCAGAGCATCCAGGGCAACACACCGATACCGTCGGGGAATACTACGATGCACTCGGTGCAGGTTTCCCAGATGGTGTGGGTGAACTCTTTATCGTTGAGGGGATGGATATGGGTCATGGCCAGGGTGTTGGTGGGGTGGGTGTGCATAATGACACGGTGCTCGGGATCCTGCGCCAGACGAGCCATATGGCTCACCAGATGGGCGGGCAGCTCGCTGGTGAATTTGCCACCGTCGCTGTAGCCCCACATCAGCTCGGCCGTTTCGCCGTCAGCGGCGATACGGATGAGACCCAGATTGTGTTCGGGATCGTCCTCCACGTTTTTAAAGTATTTACCGGTACCGGTGACCAGAAAATACTTGCCAATCAGGCTGTCCGCCTTAAATCCCATGGGAATGGTGCGCTTTACGTAGGAAGGATCGATATAAGGCTCTACCTCGTTGGCGTCGATCATAACGGAGATGTTACCGCCGTTACGCTCGTCCCAGCCCTGACGGTACATATTCGAGGTGGTTTTGCACATTTTTACAATAAAAGGAGCTTCTAAAATATTTTTCATTTTCTGTTCACCAATACCTTTTCTTCATATTCTTTAATTGCGGGATAATAATCTACGGGGACGTTTTCTCTCTTGCAGTATTCGTCCCAAACCAGGCCCCAGGGGGCGGCCTTGAGCTGTTCGGACAGGGTCATCAGTTGGGTAAAGTCGGCGGCATCCTGCAACGCCTTCATCTTGGCGGAGGGTTCCAACAGGGCGCAAAGCAGTGCCTTTTGCACGCTATGTACACCGGTGACCCAAGCGGAGATACGGTTGATGGATGCATCGAAATAGTCGGTGGCAATAAATACCCGATCCAGGGCATCGTTACGCACGATCTCTTTGGCGATCTCCTTGGTTTCGTCATCCAACAAGATCACGTGGTCGCTGTCCCAACGGACGCCGCGGGTGATATGCAGGGCGATCTTTTCGTGGAATAACAGCAGAGAAGAGATCTTGTCGCTGACAAGTTCGGTGGGATGATAGTGGCCGTTGTCCATCAGGGGGGTGATGCCGGCCGCATCGGCGTAGGACAGGGTAAACTCGGCGCTGCCCACGGTGTAGGATTCCACGCCGATACCGAAAACCTTGCTTTCCAGCGTGACGTAGACCTTGCTTTTATCGTACGGCTCGGCCAGGATCTCGTCCATAGATTGCTTATAGCGGGCGCGGGGGGACAGGCGGTCGGCCGGAATGTCCTTATAGCCATCGGGGATCCAGAAGTTGATAACGCAGGGCTTGCCCGTTTCGGTGGCAAAATACTCTGCGATCTTCATACAGGCCTTGCCGTGGCGTACCCAGAAAGCGCGCACCTCTTCATCGGGGGAGGACAGGGTCAGACCGTCCTTGACCATGGGATGGGAGAAGAAGGTGGGGTTGAAGTCGATACCCAGATCTCTCTCCTTGGCAAAGGCGAGCCATTTGGCAAAATGGCGGGGCTCGATGGCGTCACGGTCGGCAAAATCGCCGTCCTCAAAAATGGCATAGCTGGCGTGGAGATTGAGCTTGCTCTTACCGGGAACGAGGGAGAGCACCTTATCAAAGTCAGCCATCAGCTCGTCGGGCGTGGTGGCCTTGCCGGGGTAGTTGCCGGTGGTCTGGATGCCGCCGGACAGCGCCTCCTTGCTGTCAAAGCCGATCACGTCATCGCCCTGCCAGCAGTGCAGGGAAACGGTGATGTCCTTCAGCTGTGCAAGGACGGCCTCGGTATCAATGCCGAGGTTTTTGTAATACTCCTTTGCATAGTTATACATATTTATACCTCCTTAATGTCAAAGGTGTTGACAACGATTTGTCTGGCATCCGCCAGGGTCATTTGTTGGTCCAGCGCCATAAACTGACTCATCAGATTGCCGATGGCCGTCGCCTCTATCGGACCGGCAGTGACGGGCTTGCCCGTGTATTCGGCGGTCAGGCGATTGAGATAATTGTCCTGACAGCCGCCGCCCACGATACGGATGCGGCGGACGGGCGCGCCGATGATCTCTTCGATCTCTTTAATGGTGTCGGCATAACTCTGCGCCAGCGAATGATACACACAGCGCAACACGTCGCCGAGGGGCAGTTCGGGCTCGCCCAGATAATTGCGGATCGCCTCGATCATACTTTCCGGCGCAAAAAAGTCGTTGGCATTGACGTCTACTTTACCCGTAAAGGTGCTCTGCTGCGCCATTGCGGAGAGTTCGGGGAAGGAATATTTCTTTCCCGTTTCCCGTCGAATGGATTGGATCATCCACAGACCCATAATGTTTTTCAAGAAGCGGAAACGGTATTCGATCCCGCCTTCGTTGGTGATGTTGGCATCAAACGCCTTTTGGCTTGTGATGGGATCGGTCAGTTCAACGCCCATCAAGCTCCACGTGCCGGAGGAAATGTAGGCATCGCCCTCCTCCAGCGGTGCGGCGGCAACCGCCGAAGCGGTATCGTGGGAGGGGCAAAGCACGACCTTGGCACAGTAGCCGACGCGCTTTTGGATCTCTTGGGTAAATTCTCCAACCACGGTGGCGGGGGGCAGGGGCGTTTCAAAGAGTGCCTTGGGATAGCCGAGCTTTTCAAGAATGATGGGGTCCCAATCCTTTTTGCCTGCATCCAACATACCGGAGGTGGAGCAAATGGTGTACTCGTTTGCCTTACTGCCGCACAAAACGAAAGAAAGATACTGCGGCATCATCAGCAGGGCGCCCGCCTCTGCAAGCCGACCGGTTTCTTGGTCAAAATGAAGCTGATAGACGGTATTAAAGGTAGCGCGCTGAATGCCGGTGCGGGCATACAACTCGGAAAAGGGAATGACCTGTTCTACCTTGGGGGCGTGTTCTTCACCGCGACTGTCGCGGTAGGCATATACGGGCATCATCACGTTGTCCTCTTTGTCGAGCAGAACGTAGTCGACGCCCCACGTGTCGATGGCGACGGTGTCGGGCGCTTCCCCCATCTCGCCTGCAACGCGCAGACCCTCGATGATCTGCTCTCTGAGATGGTCGATATCCCAGAGCAGCCGACCGTCCTTGCGGGTGACGTTGTTTTCAAAACGGTAGATCTCACGGGTGATCAGCTTGCCGTCCACGATCTGACCGACGATGTGGCGACCGCTGGAGGCACCGATATCAATGGCAAGTGCCTTGGGCATACAAATCCCTCCTTCTAATGTTCTGAATTCATTGTAACAGACTTCTTTGGAAAAATAAAGTATATTTTTTGACCAAAAAAGTATCCTTATTTGTTTTTTTACGCTTATCAATACAAATCGCTCTTTTTTAAAAAGGAAAAATGGCTTGTAAGGCAATACGATCTTGGATGATTTTCACAAAAAGCGGTGGTCGTGTCGACACAAATCATACCGATTTTTTGTACACTTTGCCATATTGTGGCGCCGGAAAGAAATATGTTACAATGAAATCAGAAAAAGAGAGGCGAATATTTATTATAACCCTTGGATTGAAAAACAGGATGTAGCATATGCAGCGACATATTCTCAATTTACAACGTATTCAACGGAGTTTACTTCCTTTTCCTCAAAATGGCATTCTACGATTATGAAGATTTAAATTGTTCGAGGTATTCAACTATGAAAAAAATTAGGCTTATCTTGTTCGTTTTGATCTCTGTGCTACTGACGATGTGTTGTTCAGCGACAACGGATGATTTGTTTTATTATGATTTTTCAAACAGCAAGTTAAATTCCTGTATAGAAATGGACAAAAAGCAGGTTCATAATTTGGATTTAATTCTGCTCAAACATTATTATTTGCCGGAAGGAGAAACACCTGACAAAAGCAAATTCGTTAAAGATCTTGATCACATTTTTTGTGATTATTTATGGACAGCCAAAGATATAGTTGATTTTTTAGATGCAAAAGATAAAAAGTCATTTATGAGTTCTTTTCCGATTACAAGTTGTTATTTTAACGTTTATTATAATAACGAAGTGCTGCCGTATATGCAGGGGTTCTTTTATTCAAATGACAGCCAAAGCTTTAAGAATTCCGGCGGCGGTACCGTAGGGCGACCGGAATACTCCACACTTGCCAATAAAGAAGAACTGATAAAAGCATTGGCGCAAGAACATCTACAAGAATATACGCCGAAAATGAGCATCAATCTTGAAGGGCTATGGTTTGTTTATGCGGAGAAGGATGACACGGATTTTTTGATCTATATGCCCACCGCGGACGATGATATGGACCATTACAACGAAATGACCGTCGATTACAAACAGTTGCTGGACGGGCGAGTTTTGAGCGTTGACCAGGCCAAAACGTTTTTTACAGAATTTCAAAGAAGATACGAAATTGCAGCAGCTGAATATCAAGCAAATCCACTAATTGGCGGAGATTCGACCCATGTTGCAACCGAAGGAAGTGTGGTCAGTCCGTGGCTGTGGGTCGGGATCGGTGGCGGCGCGGTGGCGCTGGCGCTGATCGTACTGATCATCGTCCTTGCGGTTAAAAAGAAAAAAGCATAAGAAAAAAAGGAACTTGCAAAGAACAGGTTCCCTAAGGACAGTTTCCTTTAATAAAAACGGAATTTGGCACACAAATTCCCTGCTTGTAACAGTATAAGACAAAAAACTACCCGAAGAAGAGAAAACAAAACTCTTTTTCGGGTAGTACTTTTTATATAGTGATATTCTGCGCTTTTCGCACAGAGTGATATTTCCCTTTGGGGAAGTGGTATTGAAATCTTACGATTTCAGTGATATTTTATTCGCCATAAACTGCCGAAGGCAATATCACTTGAACTTTAGTTCAAATATCACTGCGTAGCAATAGCACTCGCCGTAAGGCGAATAAAACTGCCCAAGTGTCCTTAAGAACACTTGGGCAATGCAAGTTCCTTTTTTATATGGTTTTACAGATAATTGCAATAGGTCATAATGGCGCGGTGGTCGCTGGCAAATCCAGCAAACAGTCCGTCATTTTTTGTTTCAAAGCGGCGAACGATGGCGTAGTAATTCTCCACCGTTTGCGCCCCGGTGTTGACAAAGCAAAAATCGATAAGATGGGGGATGACGTTGTTGTGCCCCACGCGTACGTTAACGCTGCCCCGATCGTCCGGCACTTTGGAGACCAGATAAGAGGGCTTAAACTCGCGGGAGCGCAGCAGAGTCTGGGCCACGGTGATGGGCTCGCTGTTATAGTCGCCGGTGGCAAACAGGGCGGTGTTCTCATCACAGTGATCATGCCAGAATTGTAACAAAATGGCCGCCTCGATGGTGCGATATGCCTCGCCCACCGGGACGTTGACTACGTCACAGACCTTGGGCGGAATGGAAAAATGAGTGTTGGTAAACAGAATGTCTTTGTCATACTGCTTATCGTACAGCCTGGCCCATTGGAAATAGCGATAGGGGTCGTGGGCGTAGGACTGCGCATCGCTGTCCCGCAGCTCAAAGCGATCCCGTTTATAAAAGATCATCAGTCCCGAGCCGATATTTTGCTTGGGATGGATAAAGCCCTTTTGATCCTTGAGGGCGCTGTAATCGTAGCCCAGTTTGCCAAGATCCTCTCCCAGTCTGACCACCCAATCCATGGTGCATTGGGGATTTTTGGTACAACCCAGCTGACAGGCCTCCTGAATACCGATGAGGTCGGGCATTTCGTCCTTGATGGTGGCCATTACGTAGGGATAACGCTCCTCCGGTGTTTCGGCGCCGTTGGTGCCGTAGGCCAAAACGTTAAAGCCCATACAACTGATATCACTCATGGCTTATTCCTCGGTTTTTTCCACCAGCGGTTTGTAGTCAACGAAGGTCATAATGGCGCGGTGATCGCTGGGATAGCCGGCCAATTTACAATCAACATCGCTTTCATACCGGGTGGTAATGGGATAATATTTGGTAACCGTCTGGGCCGTGGGGTTGACGTAGCAATAGTCGATGATACAGGCAACCTTGGAAAGGTGGCAGGTGCCGCGCTCGTCACCGTCAACGGCGATCATATAAGAGGGACGGAAATGCTCGCTGCGCAAAAATTGCTGCGCTTGGGATTGGGGTTGGGAATTGTAGTCACCGGTGGCAAACAAAGCGGTGTTTTCATCGCAATGCTTGTACCAGAAGTTGAGCAGCATCACGGCCTCGGCGGCACGGAAGGCGTCGCCTGCCGGCTCGTTGTACTTACCGGCCATCCGCTGACCGATGGAGAAGTGGGTGTTGGTCATCAGGATCTTGCGGTCGTACTCGGTATCGGTGAGCTTGACCCATTGGAAATAACGGTTTTTATCGTGGGGATAGCCGTAGCAACCGCTATCGTCCAGCACGAAACGACCCTTTTTGAAAAAGATGATCAGGCCGCAGGCGATGTTTTGCCGCTCCAGCTTGAAGTCCGCCTGGTCTCTGAGAATGCTGTAATCATAGCCCAGCTCGTCCATAGCCTTGATCATCGGCTCGCACCAGTCAAAGCCGTAGCAACGTTTCTCTTCCGGCTTGGGGCAGGACAGATTGCAGGCCTCCTGCACGCCGATGAGGTCGGGCATTTCGTCCTGGATGGTGTGTACTACGTGACGAAAACGGTCAGCCGGCTTTTCAAATCCGCAGTCGTGGGTGTCGCAGGAAAGGATGTTAAAACCCATACAACTTACTTGACTCATAATAATTTCCTCCGTTTTATATAAATTTTATGATAAACTAAATATAATCGCACTCGGTCACGATGGGACGGTGATCACTGGCGTATCCCGATTTGGGATATTTTTGGCTGTCGGCGTAAAAATGAGTGGTGACCACGCGGTATCGGTTGACCCGCTGTACCTCCGGCCGAACGTAGCAATAATCAATGGTGTGCGCCGCTTTGCGGAAGTTGACGGTGCCCAGCTCATCCCCTTGCAGGGCGATGATGTTGGAGGGCTTGAACTCCCGAGAGCGCAGCAGGATCTGGGCGTTGGAGTCGGGGGTGGAATTATAGTCGCCGGTGGCAAACAACGCCATCTGCTCCTCCAAATGCGTATACCAGAATTTCATCAGCAAAAAGCTTTGGGTGGTGCGGAAGGCGTCGCCCGCCATGGCGCTCTTGCTGTCGCCCAACTTTTGATTGATGGAAAAATGGGTGTTGGTAAATAAAATCTTGCGGTCGTACTTTTTGTCCAACAACTTGACCCACTGAAAATATCGCACGTCGTTGTGGGGATAGACCTCACAGCCGTCCTCCAGCAGTTCAAATCGGTCGCTTTTAAAATAAATGATCAGGCCGCAACCGATATTTTGTTTATCGCGGACAAAGCCCTGCTGGTCACGGATGGCCACGGCGGTATAGCCAAGGGTGGGGGCCACGGCCAGCATTTGCTCACACCAATTAAAACTGCCGCAACGGGCATCCCGCTTCTCCGAAGGCTTACAGGCTTGATCGCAGGCCTCCTGCAGGCCGACCAGATCGGCGTTTTCTGCCCGAATGATCTCTACCACGTGGGCCAGGCGTTCGGCCGGTAACTGATAGCCTGCATTGTGGGTGTCGCAGGCCAAAATGTTAAAACTCATACAAGAAATCTGACTCATCGTTGCCGCCTCCTTCTGTCTAGATTATACAAAATTATGCTTTTTAATGTCAATGAATTTGTGCGAAAAGTTGCACAAAAAACACCGCCCTGCTTTGGTGGTTTTCACCAAAGCAGGGTGGTGCTTGCTTTATTTGTGGGGTTGTTGCGCCATCAATTCGGTCAGCAGATCGGGGAAGTTGACGGTCATTCCTTCTGTGTCAAGTGGATACACTTTACGCATAACGTCCGGGTCTTTTACGCCCCACAGCCGTACGCCCAGCCCGTGCGCCTTTGCCAGCGCGATCTGTCCTTCATCCACCAGGGTGGCCCGAGGGGAGATCTGTGTGCCGCCGATGGCCTTCAGCTTGGCAATGTTTTCTTCGTTGATGGGATCTTTGATCAGCCAGGTCAGCTTGACGGTGGGGTCGACCGCGTGCATTTCCTCCAATGCCTCAAATTGAAAGGAGGAAACGTAAACGTTATCCATATTTCCGTATTTTTTCATGATATCCAGCGCTTTTTGAGCGATGCCGCAAACCTTCAGTTCGATGGCAAAGGTCAGCTCCAGCGACATAAATTTCTTTGCAAAATCCTCAAAGAGTAAAATAGGTGTGCCGGCAAAACGGGGATCTTTCCAACCGCCGAAATCCAGCTGCAGTAATTCTTCGTAGGTGTAATCGGCAATGGCGCCGCTACCGTTGGATTTGTCGTCGATGGTGCGGTCGTGGAACATAACGATCTTGCCGTCCTTGGTTTCCTGCAGGTCGGTCTCGATGCCGTTTGCCCCCATAGTCAGTCCCAGTTCAAAAGATATCAGCGTGTTTTCGGGGGCGTATTCCGAGGCGCCCCGATGCGCGTAATTTACAAACATAATTGCTCCTTTTTTAGTCCTTTTCGCTTTTGAAGGATAAAATATCCCCGGTGATGGCGTTGATCTCGTATTCATATTCCGTGCCGCCGCTGACAAATTCCACCTCGTAGCAGGGGAGGCCGCTCTCGTTGTCCGGCTGAATGGACAGCCGTGTGACATCATCCTTTTTCAGCTTGGCGTGATCCAGCACGATCTTTTCGATTTGTTCGGCCGTCAGATTTTGGGTGACGGTCTGTCCGCCGGCGCCGGTTGCCTGCTTGCTTTCCTCTTGCAGGATGGTGCCGTCGCGGGCGTCAATGACGTATTCGTATTCGGTGCTGCCCACACGGAATTCCACCTCATAGACCGGGCCGGTTTCTTCCATTTCCAATTGACAGCGCAGGTTGGCCGCTTCTGTGGCGTTGATACCGGCGGCATCCAGCGCCAGCTGTTGTACCTGCGCCATTTCCATCAGCTTCGTATGGGAGCGGAACCACAGCAGGCCGCCCACGATCAGCGCGGTCACCAGCAAAACCGAAATGACGATGATCAACGCCATGATGATTTTGGATCTACTTTTCATTTTCTTTCTCTCCTTTACACCAATTTGTAATCAATGCGGCGGCCGAACGACTCATCTCCACGCTGAAATCCGAGTTCCATTTGCGTTTGCAAAAGGCGCGGATCCAGGCGGGCAGATCGGCAATGGCCTGCCGCTTTGACAGCATTTGCTCCATATCGACACCCTCTTTCCGATAACCGTTTTCGTGGACGATATCCTCCACGGTAAAACGGGGCGGCTTGGGGCGTTGCAGTTGTTGCGCCGTGGGATGACCGAACACCACCATACAGGCGGGCACCACGTATTCGGGCAGGCCCAGCAGTTCTTTATGCGTTTCAAAATTTTCGATGATATCGCCGATATAGCAGGAACCGAGCCCCAGACTGTGGGCCGCTACCACCGCATTTTGGGCGGCAATGATGGCGTCGGCCGTGGCCAACAGCAGGTCTCCTTCGGCAGGACGGCGCACCTGCGTTTCGTGGGCGCAGAACAGGTCGTACCAGCGCTTGTAATCGGCGCAAAAGACCAGTACCATCGGGGCGGTGGCGATAAAGGGCTGATGGTCGCAGGTGATGCTGAGTTTTTCCTTCAGCGCCGTATCGGTGACGTCCAGTATGGTGTAGAGCGTCATATTGCCGGCGGTCGGGGCCTGCAGTGCGGCCTGTAAAACAAGTTGTTTATCGGCGGCAGAGATAGGCTCGTCGGTAAAGACACGCACGGATTTTCTGTCAAAAATTTGTTGCAGGGTGTCGTTCATAATATCACCTCAAAAATAGTATATCACAGTAAAATAAAAAAGTCATCCCGCAGGATGACTTTTTTGTATTAAGTTTAAGGTGACAAGAGTCGAACCAATATGCCTGCCAAGGCATAATGTTTTCACTTGATCTTGTCTCATCGTTTGTAATACGTTAGTATAACTGCACTCTTCGACTTCGCCAAGCAAAAAATTCTGACCTTGGCAGGTCGAAGA
>JAZQDW010000051.1:0-27954 GCA_045546995.1 Eubacteriales bacterium | reverse complement strand
CAGCACCGAAATCCAAGTTCGCAAGATTCCACGCCAACCAGGGCTTGGTACTGGCGATCACCGAGGTGGCTTGGTGGATCGTGACTGCCATCCTTAACGCCATCCTGTATGCGATCAGCTGGCGACTCGGCTCCCTCGTGGGAACCCTTCTCGGTCTTGTAAACCTTGTGTTCCTTGTGATGCTCGTCCTCGGTATCGTCAATGCCGCGGGCGGACGCGCAAAAGAGCTTCCCGTGATCGGCAAGTTCAAGATCTTGAAGTAAGACATAACAACATATCACCCACACGGGCGGTGACGGTAAAAACGAGCCGCCACCGCCCGTTTGCTTTACGAAAAGAAGGAGGTCTGAAAATGAAGAAAATATTACTGCTGCTTTTGTCGGTAGTGCTGGTGTTCTCCCTCGTTGCCTGCGGAAATGAAGAAACTCCCGATCCTTCCGGCTCGGAGAATCCCGGAGTTTCTCAAAGCGGAGAGAACAATGAAGATCAGGGCGGCGAAAACAGTACCGTAAATCCCGAAGATATCGACTTTGCCGCAATTATGGCAGGCAACGGTGCCACCGACGTTGTTTGGGGCAAACAGGACGAAGCCACAAAGCAGGCTATTATAGCAGACGCAAAGAAGGACGGCGTTGACGTGTCCTTCGGTGCGGACGGCAGTATGACCGTCGTGGATACGGACGGCACTACGATGGTACAGAAGCCCGACGGCACTTGGGTAGTCAAGGATGCAGACGGCGGCGAAGGACAGATTGGCGGCAACTGGCCGGATAATGAATTTACCAAGCTCGTTCCAAAGCCGGACTTTGAACTGTACGCCGCAAGCGGTGACGATACGTTCTTTACCGTAGCATTTACCAACGCCACCATCGAAGGCATCCGTGCCTATGCAGAAAAACTGAAGGCTGCAGGCTTTACCGTTGATCCCGAAGTGATGGATACCGAAATGATGGGTATGGCGGTGTATAACTACAGTGCATCCAACGGTAAGGGCGTGAGCGTAACACTTGCTTTCAGCAACAACGCATCTGCACTCAGCTTTGAAAAGGAATAATACAGCAAAACAAAACACCCACAGGGGCGGTGACGGTCAAAGAGCCCAACCGCCTCGCTGCTTCACCCACCGGGTGCGCTCGGCGTCGCGACAGGTTATTCGCCCAAGGGCTCATAACCCATAGAGAACGCAGGTACATATCTTTCTTTCATAACAAGAAAAATCTCCATACACCATCGGTGTATGGAGATTTTTGGCAAGTTGCAGCGATTTAGATATTCATCCTTTCGCAATGGCTTTAATACTTTTTCTTTAAAATAAAGAACGATACCCAAAACAGCACGAGCATCAAACATACGGCGCCACTCGAAGCCATATGCAGCAAATCTTGGTTCAAAAGTTTAAACACGATAGTGCTTAGGGCGCAGATGATAATAAACAGGTAACTCGCCCAAGCCCAAGCCTTGTTGCGGATAAAGTGTAATCGTTCATCTGTTTCGGCAACTTCTCTTTTTTCTCGGTAAGTTTCACTCCTGCTCAAACGGTAACTGCGGAGCAGACGCACAATACCAACGACCATCAAAGCAGAGCCCATACCGCTCCAATATGCATCCAAGGTTTCCAGACAGCACAGAACGGCCAAAACAAGACCAAGCAAAAGCCAGAGTACACCAAAAACAATATCTTTTTTCTTCATATTATTCCTCCTCAAAAATAAAGACTTCTTCTATGGTCATCCCAAAGAATGTTGCAATTTTATGGGCTAAAAGAATGGAAGGGTTGTAGCGTCCGTTCTCCAAAGAACTGATCGTTTGCCGAGATACGCCCATAGCTTTGGCAAACTCTTCTTGGAGAATCCCCTTTTCCTTTCGGATAGCTTCTATTTTGTTTTTCAAAAAAATACCCCCTGAAAAGATATTTAAAACGTAAAGTTTGCTTTACAAAACAAATATAACATAGATTTTATCAAATGTCAAGTAAACTTTACATAAAATGCAAGATCTGCCCTTGATATCTATTGAATTCAGTTCAATTCCTCCCCAAAAGCCGTTTTGGGCTTAGGATATCTATAAAATTCAACTGCGAAAAAACGCAAAGAAAAAGTCCGAAACCGTTATGGTTTCGGACTTTTCTGCGCCGATATCTAAATCGGTTCGCATTGTTGGTTGACAGGAGGCGAGGAGTTGAACCGAATACAGTACAAAAGTGGGCAGCGCTCTTTGTGGTTTATTCTGTGCGGGAGTTTGTGCAATGCCCTTTGCGGTGCCCGAAAAAATCGGCGTGTTCGCGTAGCGCACTTGATTTTTTCGACCGCGGCAGCCGTGCGTCAAGGCAAAGCGTCTTGCCTTCGGTTTCACCCGTTCGGGTGAAACCATACGGTTGACCGCTTGCCTCTCCTTTTCCCCAAAAATGCAACACATTTTTGGGGACCCCTAATTCTCCCTTCATCCGCCACCGGCGGCGGTCGCAGTCGCCACAAGTTATTCGCCCAAGGGCTCATTTTCGCCCACTTTTACATACGAAAATCTACGATAATCTACGTCGATAAAATACATCGCTTCGTCGGTAAAATTCAATCTCTGTAAATCTACTGAAATATAGGCGAAGGAAAAACGGAGGGAAATTAAGATTTTTTCGATGGTTTAATGTGATGGCGTAGCAATACCTTTCCTTGATCCAGTAAAAGAGCTTGTTGTTCTTTCGGTAATGAACGGTAAAGCCGTAACAATTCATCTTCACCATGATTTTGTGTTATACCGGATCTGAAATCGAGAAGATAGTCTATCGAAACATTGAAGTATGTGGCAACTAATTTTAACACTTCAAAATCAGGCTCTCGGATTCCTCGAATATAATTACCAATCGTGGTTACACCGATATTCAAATCGGTTGCCAACTGCTTTTGGGTAATATCATTATCTTCCAGCAATTCTCTTAAAATATCGCCAAATTTCATAGGTTTCACCTCACAATTTTATTTTAGTATATTATTGCGAGTATTTTTTATAAAACCACAATATGTGTTGACAATCCACAATAAGTCGCTTATAATTATATAAAAAGGAGGCGGTTGTTATGAAAAAAACATTATGGGCATTAATGATTGCTTTGATTTTAGCGGTTTGTACAGGGTGTGCATCTTCTTATGAAACAGAAACGACAGCATATCTGCCAAACGGGCGGTATTGTGTGCAAGGCAATATCATGTATGGAATTGATCCGGATCAGCCAACCGATATTATTAGTGAAAATACTGAAACAAAGATTAAAACAGTAATCGGGCAAGTTTCGCAAGACCTTCATTATTTAAGCATTGCTGCATCTGAAAACTATGTATTAATGACATATAGTGCCACCGATACATTTGGACTTTTAAATAAGCCAACAGATACAGTAGCATATATTTACGACAAAAATACCAATGGATTTAATGATTTTGGATATTATACAAACGAACTTTGGCAATATAAAAATACCGTATATTTTGAAGGATATCAATTAAACGGCGATGATCAAAGTCGAGCGATATATAAGACGGATCTTTTGACAAATGAAACGACCGTTTTATATGTCGATAAAAAGACAAAGGGAGAAGAATCCGTTCGGCAATATGCCATCAAAGAGATAAAAGATGGCATTATATATTTTATCAAACAGATCAGTTCACCTGGCGTTGGCGTTGTAAGAAATGAACTCTGTAGCATCAATACTGCCGGCAAGAAATTTAAAAAATATGCTACCAGCGATTCATTTAATAAAATCTATACATATGCAAACAACGGTGTTGATTTTTCAAAATGCAAAATCATTGAAATTTTCGGAGTCGATGATAAATATTGTTATGGTAGATATAACAATATGATTTGCTGTGTTCCCCTTGATGATATTGGTGCTGAACCGAGAAAGCTCAGTGATAAAGGTACACTTATAGCTGTGGTGAATGGTCAAATCATAGTCGGCGGAAGTGATTTTTATTTTGTTATCAATCCACAGGATGATTCAGAAACAAGGCACAACTCATTGATGTTGGCATATAAAAAAGTGTATAGCATCCAAGGGGAAAATGCTTCAACAGACAAGCAAGAAAACACCGGTTTTAAAATGCCAAAAGAATTAGCAGATTTGTTTACCAAAACCTATGGTGATATATACGATGTTTACCAAGAGCCACTTTACACAGATGGAGTTGCTAATGTCTATTATGCGCCGAATTCACAAGAGATACTCTATTATATTTTGGCTGATAATGCCGCAGAAGATCGGTACTTTACAGGATTGGCAGGACCAATCAGCATTTTATTCTCGGAAAAAACATCAATGACTGTGAGCGAATTGCAGCAGATATTTGGGGATACCCTACAAACCAATTATAGTGAAATGGAAGGCGGATATTCAATAGTTGCCAATTTTGATACATATCGCATTTCATTTAATTCGGTACCCACGCTTGAAGAAGGACAAGTAACACAAGTACAAATATTACATCAACAACAATAATTTAATAAAATATGTTAAAGACGCTAAGGTTTTACACCAAAGCGTCTTTTTCATTTTCCCTCATAGAGAGTCTATTTGATTTGAGCGGGAAAGTTTTCGTCAAAAGAGAATTTATAAGGATGGCGCCATCCTTATAAGGTAGTTGCGGAGGAAGGACTACCTCTCTTTGATGATGGCACATAATTTGCAGCCTTGATCAACGAGCGCCTTGCGGTGCCCGAAATTTTTCAGTCAGCCGACGGGGCGTCTGTCTAAAATTTCGACCGCGGCGGTAACCCCGCCATCCCTTCATCTGCCACCGGCAGCGGGATGACGGCGTTCAAGTTATTCGCCCGATCTTTCTGCATAGCAGAAAAATCGGTTCCCGCCACCAAAGGTCGTTGGTTCAAGTCCATTCATTCCGACGCAACCAAAAAAAGAAAAACCTCTGATACCCGAATGGGTATCAGAGGTTTTTTGGTTGCGGAGGAAGGACTTGAACCAACGACCTTCGCGTTATGAGCCCGACGAGCTACCAACTGCTCTACTCCGCGATATGTGGGGTGCAACGCCTGATTGCTCATATAGTATACCGCAAAACGTTTCGTTTGTCAAGAGGAAGAACGCAAAAAGTAAAATCCACGGCACAAGATGGCAAAAAGCGCCTCCCTTCCGCAAAAGGCGCGCCCCGACAGTCACCATTGCGGCGCCGAGGCAAAACAAGGGGGGCGGTCCCGAGCACAGAAATTGTAAATTATGCAAACGGCCGTTGAACGGCGGCGGTTTTTGTGTTATAATGAAAAAAACAAATTCAAAGGAGCTTAACAATTGAAACTCTTGAAAAACTGGCTATCTGAACTGCGCGGCCTTCGTTGGCAAAACTTTATTTTGCTGTTGATCGCCGGCTGTATCAACGCCTTCGGCGTCACCGTATTTTTGGCGCCGGTCAATTTGTATGACAGCGGCATTTCCGGTACCTCCATCCTGCTGTCGCAGATCACGCCGGCATATATGACCCTGTCGGTATTTTTGCTGATCCTCAACATTCCCCTGTTTTTATTCGGACTGAAAAAGCTGGGCCCGATATTTTCCGTATACTCCATTTTCACCGTCAGCGTATACGCCACCGCATCCTGGCTGATCACCGACGTACTGCCCATTGACGTCAGCATTGCCTCTCCCCTGGCGGGGCAGGATCTGCTGCTGTGCGCCCTGTTCGGCGGCATGATCTCGGGCGTGGGCAGTGGTATGACCATCCGTTATGGCGGCGCCATCGACGGCATTGAGGTCATGGCCGTCATTTTTGCCAAAAAGCTGAATATCAGCGTCGGCACCTTCGTGATGATCTATAACGTTTTGCTGTATATCTGTTGCGGTTTTATTATGAAAAGCTGGATCCTGCCCCTGTATTCCATCGTCACCTACATGGCAGGGCTGAAAACGGTGGACTTTGTCGTAGAAGGCTTTGATCGCTCAAAATCGGTGATGATCATCACCGATAAAGCGCCGCTCATCAGCGCCGCCCTGATGGAGGAATTTTCCTGCGGCACCACCATGATTTCCGCTACCGGCGGATATTCCAACGCCGACAAAACCATTATTTATTTTGTTGTCAATCGTTTTCAGATCTCGAAAATGCGAAATATCATCCACGCCATCGACCCCAACGCTTACGTCACCATCAGCGAGGTGGCCGACGTTGTCAAAGCCACAGAAAACACCCCCGAAGCATAACTATACCGGCCTGCCGTAAAACGCAGGCCGTTATTTTTTAAAAAAACATTTTTTCTATTGTTTTGTTGCAAAAGGCGTGCTATAATCCTTCGTGAAAGCGAGGTGCCAGACGTGTATTACATACTCATCCTTATATCGGTTGCCATGTTCGGCGGCTGTTTTGCGCTGAATGACAGTTATCGTAAACTTCGGGGCAGCGGCATGAAGATCAGCCTGCAGTTTTCCTTCTTTAGCTCACTGGCCGGATTGCTGGTGTTGATGGTTTTAGGTCAAATGGAATGGAAATGTACCCCCTTTGCCCTGATTATGGGTCTGTTGACAGCCATCAACGGATTTGCCTTCACCTTCTGTGGATTTAAGGCGTTGGGCACCATCAACCTGTCCCTGTATTCCCTGTTTTCCATGCTGGGCGGCATGGCGTTGCCGTCTTTGCAGGGCATTTTGTTTTATGGTGAGAAGATCACCTGGGCCAAGGTCGTTTGCTTTGCCTTCGTGCTGGCCTCCCTGCTGATGACGGTGGAGAAAAGCGAACGCAAAAAAGGTACCATCTATTATATCGGCATTTTCGTGCTGAACGGTATGGCGGGCGTACTGTCCAAAATTTTCACCTCTGCCCCTGCCTCCATGCAGGTCAGCGCCGCCGACTTTTCTGCCGTCAGCGCCGCCGGCAGTGTGGTGATCAGCGCATTGTTGCTGTTGCTGTTTTATCGCAAAAAGGGCGACACTCCCCCCCAAACCCTCAAAGCGCTGGCCATCAGCGCCGGTAGCGGTATTGCCAACCGTATTGCCAATTTTTTGCTGGTCATCGCATTGATGCAGGTGGATGCCTCCGTTCAGTACCCGATGGTAACGGGCGGCGTGATCATCGTATCCACGCTGATCAGCAGCTTCGGCCCGGTCAAGCCCACAAAAAAGGAACTTATTTCCGTCGCCTTGGCCTTCATCGGCCTGCTGGCGCTGTTTTTGATCAAAATATAATAAATGAGCAGGCGATCGCCTGCTCATTTTTAATTATCACCAAATTCTATGGTTTTGTTGCCGCGCCGCCGACACAAAACATAAATCCCATATTTACTCTTGCGCCAAAATCTGTTACAATTAATTTAATTATGGAGGGGTGTGCTATGAACAATCGTGAACGGACACTGAATATTCTGCGCTTTGAAACCGCAGACCGTATGCCTGCGGTGCATTTTGGTTATTGGAAGGAGTTGCTTGCCGAATGGGCAGAGCAGGGCCACATCTCCCGTGATCTGGTGGATGGTTGGCGTGACCGCACCCCCGCCGATGAAGAACTGGACAAGATCCTGGGTTGGGACTTCAACTGGGCGGCCGGCGGCGCCGGACGAAAAGCAAATATGCGATTGTTCCCCGCCTTTGAGGAAAAGGTGCTGGAAACTCTGCCCGACGGCACCCAACGTATCCAAACGAAAAACGGTACCATTGAGCGCATCAAGCCCGGGCTAAACTCCATTCCCTCCGAGGACGATTATCTTTTGAAAGACAGAGAAGCGTTTGAAACGCTCTTTTTGCCCCGGATACAGTTTGATCTTGCCCGTATTCACCCCGAGCAATATAAAAACTTCAACGAAGAGCGCCGTTGGGACATTCCCGTTGGCCTGCACGTGGGTAGCGTGATAGGTGAAATTCGCAACTACACCACCGTGCTGGGAATGAGTTATCTGATGTACGATGAGGACGAAGAACTCTTTGCCGACATTGTCAACACCTATGCTGATATGCAATATAAATGCGTGGAGGCCATTCTGGAAACGGGCGCCAAATTTGACTTCATCCATTTTTGGGAAGACATTTGCTTTAAAAACGGGCCGCTGCTCTCCCCCGCTCTGTTTGATGAACTGGCCGCCGAGCACTACAAAAAGCGTACCGCGCTGGCCGCCAAATACGGCATCGACATCGTCTCTCTGGACTGTGACGGTGTGACCGAGAAAGTGCAACAAACCTGGATCGAAAACGGCGTTAACGTCCTGTTCCCCATTGAGGTCGGCGTATGGGGCGATCAGTTTGCCCCCGCCAGAGCACGCTTCGGCAAACGGCAGTTGGGCGTGGGCGGTATGGATAAGACCTGCTTACGTAAAGACAAGGCTGCCGTGGACGAAGAACTGAAACGGATGCAACAACTGGTATCTCTGGGCGGCTTTATTCCCTGCCCCGATCATCGCATTATGCCCGGTTCCAAGTTTGAACTGGTGCAGTATTACGCCGAAGAGATCAAAAAACTAAAACCTTTTACAAAGGATGAATAAATGATGCAACACCATCAAAATCGGTGGAGCGGGGCGGAACTGTTACAGGACGGTCCCTTTTACACCGATATTCTCCATACCCACCCCCTGCACGATGACGACGCCGTACTGCACCTCACCGCCAGTGATATTATGGAGATCGCGTTGGTGGAAAAGGGTAGCGGCATTCATCAGATACTGACGCAAAGCCTGCCCTGCAAAAAAGGGGACATTTATCTGCTGCCCCCCGACCTGCCCCACGGCTTTTTTGTCAGTTCGGCGGAGGAAGAACTGCAGGTGCGCCGCCTGTTTTTCGATTTGAAGGACTGGCTGGACGGCGATCTGATCCGCCCCGATTCTCCCCATTATTGTTACGGCGCCTTTCGGGAGGGTGGCGGCGTGTCCTACGCCCTGCTCAACAGCTATACCCACCAAAAGGTCAATCATTTGATGGATTCCATTTGCAGGGAAGCGGCTCTGCAAAGAAACGATTGGAAGGACGCCACCCGCGCCTATCTGTCTCTGCTGTTGATCACACTGGGGCGATACGTCAGCAATGCAATTCAGACGTTACCCGTTCTGACCCACACCGAATGGCGGCTGATCACCCCCACCCTGCGAATGGTGACCGATCACTTTGCGGAAAGCGAGCTAACGTTGCGTACCATTGCCGATACCCTATTTGTCAGCACCTCTCATCTGAGCCGACTTTTCAAACGCTTTACCGGGGAACAGTTTTCCGCATATCTGCGACGGGTGCGACTGCAACACGCCTGCCGCCTGTTGGGTGAGACCGACTACACCGTAGATCGGATCGTCCGGCTGTGCGGCCTGCGGGACGTACCGTCCTTTTATCACAGCTTTCACGAGCACACGGGAATGACCCCCCATCAATATCGTATTCATTATCACATAACTCACCATTTAAAAGAAGGAGAAAAAATTATGAGCATCTTACGTGAAATTTCCGAACATCTGCAAAAGGGCAAAGGCAAGATCGTCAAAGAACTGGTACAAAAAGCACTGGACGAGGGTTGCTCCCCCGCCGACATTCTGGACGAAGGACTGCTCAGCGGTATGAACGTCATTGGTGAAAAGTTCCGCAACAACGAGGTTTTCGTGCCCGAGGTACTGGTAGCCGCCCGCGCCATGAAAATGGGCACCGAGATCCTCAAGCCCCACCTCAACGCCGCCGGCGTGAAGGCAAACGGTAAGGTCTGCATCGGCACCGTACAGGGTGATTTGCACGACATCGGCAAAAATTTGGTAAAAATGATGATGGAAGGTAAGGGGCTGGAGGTCGTTGATCTGGGTGTTGACGTCGCCCCCGAAACCTTTGTTAGCACCGCCATCGAACAGGGCTGTCAGGTCATCTGCTGCTCCGCACTGCTGACCACCACCATGGACGTTATGGCCCAGGTCGTCAAGGCTGCGGATGACGCCGGCATCCGCGATAAGGTAAAAATTATGATCGGCGGCGCTCCCATCAACGAGGAATTCTGTCAGAAGATCGGTGCCGACTGCTACACCAGCGACGCCGCCTCCGCCGCCAACGCCGCCGTGGAGCTTTGCAAATAAGGAGAACTGCAAATGACAAACGATCAACGAATCATCCGAGAACTGGCCCGTCGGTATATGGCCCTTGCCACCGATGAACAACAGCAACGGATGAACGCACGCTTTCAGGCCACCAACGACCTTAAAATCGTGCGCCCTCCGGTATTGTTGGACGAGATTCCGTGGTATCAGATCGATATTGACGGAGATCTTATCTGTCGGTGTGAGGATCCCCGCGCCAAAAAACTGGAAGAGTTTTTGCGGCGGGGCATCTATCGCAGAAAGTATTGGAAGGCCGATACGTTGTTGGAGCCCTTTTATCGCATCCCCATTTCCTACGATTCCTCCGGGCTTGGCCTGCAGGTGCAGGAAGAAGTACGCCGTACCGACGACACCAACAACATCGTGGCCCACGCCTATGAAGATCTGTTGAAAGACGAGGATAATCTGGAGAAGATCCTCATCCCCACCTTTACCGCCCGTCCCGACAAGGATGCGGCGGCAGTGGAATATTACTCCGAACTGTTGGGAGACACCATGCCCGTCAAGCTGTGCGGCAGAGGTTATATCTACGACGCCGCTTGGGACAAGATTATGCGCTATCGGGGGATGGAGGCGGTGCTCTTTGATTTTTACGACCGCCCCGAATACCTCCACGCTATCCGTCAGCGTTTTTTGGACATTTTGATTGCGGAGCTGGATTTTATTGAGGAAAATATTCCCGTAGATCCCACTGCCCCCGTGCTCCATTGCACGCCCGCCGCCGTCAGCGGCTTGGGAGAAAAGGGATTGAAGGCCACCTGGTACCGTTCTATGGCCCAGGGCTTTTCCGAGGTGTCCCCCGCTATGCACGATGAATTCGACGTGCAGTATTCTATGAAAATTGCCGACCGTTTTGCCTATACCTACTACGGTTGCTGTGAACCCTTGGACAACAAATTGGACGTTCTTTTTAAGATTCCCAATCTGCGCAAGGTGGGTGTGTCCCCCTGGGCCAAGGAGGAAGTAATGGCCGAGCGTCTGGCGAGTAACTACGTTTATGCCCGTAAGCCTAACCCCGCTTTCGTGGCCATTGAAACCGATGTTGAGGTGATCCGTAAGGAAACAGAAAAGACCGTTGCACTCTGTCAAAAATTCGGTTGTCCCGTCGAATTTGTGCTCAAGGATATCAGCACCGTTTCCCACCGTCCCGAAAATCTGATCTTGTGGGCGCAGACCGTTTCGGACGTATTGGATCGCTACTACAGTGAATAATCTTTTTTATTGCAATTTAAAGCAAATGATGCTATGATGAACTCATAGCATCATTTTATTTTGGAGGCGCCGTATGTTTTCACCCGATTTTGTGGCCGCCGGGAAAGAATTTTGTGATTATTGTCACCACGTTCCCGCCCCCTATCTGCGTAAAAATTTCACACTCGAAGCCCTGCCGAAAAAAGCTCGACTGACCGTCTGCGGTTTGGGCTTTTACGAAGTATATATTAACGGAAAGCACATTACCAAGGGAGCTCTGGCGCCCTATATTTCCAACCCCGATCATATTTTATACTACGATACGTACGAGCTCACCCCGTTTTTGCAGACCGGTAATAACACACTGGCCTTTTTGCTGGGCAACGGTATGCTTAACGCCTTTGGCGGCACCGCCTGGGATTTTGACAAGGCGGCGGCGCGAAGCGCGCCGAAGGTCGCCTTTTCGCTGGAATTGGACGATATCTGCCTGAACGCCGATGAAAGCATCAAGGTCCATCCCTCCCCTATTTTGATGGACGATCTGCACTGTGGCGAGTTTTACGATGCCAACTGCGAAATCGAAGGATGGAATCTGCCCGATTTTAACGACAGCGCCTGGCAAAACGCCATCCCTGCCGAAACACCCCGCGGCACCCCCACCCTCTGCGCCGCCGATCCCATTGTGGTATACGATCGGTTGCGCCCGCGTTCCATTACACCGGATCGCAGAGTGGTGCTCAGCGATTGGTGGCACGAACTGCTCAAGGCACGCCTGGGCGAGCAACTACCCCTGGCGGAGCAGGACTGTGTGGGTTATTTATATGATTTTGGTCAGAATACCGCCGGTAATATCACCCTGCGGATCAAAGGTGTCAAAGGACAACGGGTCTCCATTTTGTTTGGCGAACTGTTGACGGAAAACGGCGATCTTGACAATACCGATAAAAAGTTTCTGCCCCATTTATATGACCATCGGGTGGTCTACACGCTCAAAGGAGAAGGCGTAGAGGAGTACACGCCCTATTTCAGTTTTCAGGGGTTCCGCTATTGTCTGGTCAGCGGCATCACAGCCGAACAAGCCAACGAAGATTTACTGACCTATCAAGTGATGAGCTCGGCCCTGCAAAAAAACGGTGACTTCACCTGTTCGGATGATATCGTCTGCCGTCTGCAACAGGCCGCCTATCGTTCCGACCGCTCTAATTTTTTCTATTTTCCCATGGATTGTCCCCATCGGGAAAAAAACGGCTGGACGGGCGACGCCCAGTTGTCGGCCGAACAAATGCTGTTCAATCTGACCCCTGCCAACAGTTACCGCGTATGGCTGGACAACATCCGCGCCGCCCAACGGGAGGACGGCGCGCTGCCCGGTATCGTTCCCACCTACGATTGGGGCTTTGCCTGGGGCAACGGCCCGGGCTATGACGCCGTCATCTTTGAATTGCCCTATCAGTTGTGGAAACAGCTGGGCGATACCGATACCATCCGCAAAAATGCCGAGGCTATGCACCGCAATCTCACCTATATTGCAGACAAACGCAACGAAAACGGACTGATCAAATGCGGATTAGGCGATTGGCTACCCACCAAATATCGGATGCCGATGGCGCCTCGTGACTACACCGACACGCTGTTGACCATGGACGTCTGTCAAAAGGCCGGCAAAATGTTTGCCGTCATCGGCGATACCGAACGGCAGGTCTTTGCCGAGAATCTGTACAACGAACTGCGCTGGGCCGCCCGCAACGCATTTTTGCAGGCAGACGGCACCGTCGCCGACGGCGGCCAGACCGCCCAGGCCATGGCCCTCGCCTACGGCCTGGTGACCGAAACGGAAAAAGAGGCGGTATTTGCCAAACTGATGGAGGCCGCCTGCGCCGCCGATGAACACATGGACGTTGGCGTATTCGGCGCCAGAGTGCTGTTTCATGTATTGGCTGCCCACGGACAGGCAGAGGTGGCATACCGTATGATCACCCGCACCGACGCCCCCTCTTTCGGTCATTGGATCGTCGGGGAAGATGCCACCACGCTGTTTGAACGCTTCGACGTGGTGGAGGGATGGCCCGGTTCGAAAAACCATCATTTCTGGGGCGATATCAGCAGTTGGTTTTTCCGCTGTATCACCGGCGTGCAGATCAACCCCAACGATACCGATCACAAGGAGATTCTGCTCGCCCCCAATTTCATCTCCACCCTCACCTTTGCCCACGGATATCAGCATCATCCCTGCGGCAAGGTGGAATGCCGTTGGCAGCGGCAGGAGGATGGCGCGGTCGAGTTGACCTTCGCCCTGCCCGAGGGTTGCCACGGCAGGATCGCCATCCCCCACGGCTGGCGCCTGCAGGGGGATACCGTTCTGCGCAACGGTACCTATCTCTTTATCCCCAATCGCAACGTATAACGTAAAAGTCGTTGTATTCCAAACGAATACAACGACTTTCTTTATTCTGTTTTTCCCAGCTCCCAAAAGGCCAGGGCGGCGGCCGCCGCCACGTTGAGCGAGTCCACACCGTGATGCATGGGAATCATGACCGTGTGATCGCAGGCGGCAATACTCTCACTTGTCAGCCCCGTGCCCTCCGAGCCCATCAGTACTGCCAGTTTGTCATATTGCTGCAGTCGCCCATCCCGCAAGGACAGCGAATCCTCCCGAAGAGCCATGGCCACGGTGGCGAAACCCAACGATCGAATTTGATCAATGTGGTCGGCATAGTTCCCCTCTTCAAAGTAGGCCCAGGGCAATTGATGCACCGTGCCCATGCTGACACGGGCGGCGCGCCGATACAGTGGATCGGCGCAATCCCTGCTGAGCAATACCCCATCCATCCCCAGCGCGGCAGCGCAGCGGAAGATGGCGCCAACGTTGGTGGGGTTCATCACGTGCTCAAGGATCACCAATCGACGGGCTTTTGCACACACCTGCGCCACCGTTTTCATTTTTGGTCGGCGCATAGCGCACAGCATACCGAAGGTCAGCTTGTACCCCGTCAACCCTTGCAGCACTTCATCTTTAGCTGTGTAAACCGGAATACCTTTACATCTATCAACCAACGGATGTTGCCGTTTTGTCTGCTCCAAAAGCATCGAAAGCGGCTCGCACCCCGCCGCCAGTGCCAGTTCGATCACGTACGGGCTCTCTGCGATAAAGACAGCCTGCGTCGGATCCACCCGACTGAGCAGCTGATTTTCGCTGGCGGCGTGATACACCTGCAATTCCGGCAGGGAAAGATCGGTAATTTCGATGATCGGCATCGTACTTTCTCCATTTCGTAAAAATGTGCAAATGGGACCTGATAAATCTCTCTTATATTATAGTTGCTTTTGTACCGCTTTGCAAGTCCGTCCGCCAAATCACCCCGTATTTTCTCAAAAGCAGATGCCCCAACGCTTTGCAAGATTTTTGCAGAAATTGTCAACTTTTGTTTGCAATATACCACGAAATATGGTATACTTTTTTACGGCAAACCACAAAATATATTTAAGTTGGGAGAAGTACTATGGAAAAGAAACTCGTCTATGACATCCACGACCGGCCGGCGTTCGGTCAAATGCTGATCTTTGCATTGCAACAACTGCTGGCCATCCTGGCGGCTACCATTGCGGTACCCACCATCATCGGCCTGCCCACGCAGATTCCCGCCGCCATTTTGGGCGCCGGTATCGGCACGCTGATCTATCAGCTGTTCACCAAATTTAAAAGCCCCGTATTCCTGGGCAGCTCCTTCGCGTTTTTAAGCTCGCTGGGCGTTGCCGTAGCCTATGGCTATTGCGGTATCATACTGGGCAGTGTTGTGGCAGGTCTTGTATACGTTGTCATCGCGCTGATCATTCACTTTGTCGGCACCAACTGGGTCGACAAACTGATGCCCCCTGTTATCATCGGTCCCACCGTTGCTCTGATCGGTCTTTCTTTGGCCGGCAGCGCCATGGGTGACATCACCAAGGCAAACGCAGCCACTCTGTATACCTCGGACAACCTGATAGCTTTGCTGTGCGGCCTGATCGCCTTTGCCGTCATCGTCATCTGCTCCACCCAAAAGAAATATAAAATGGCCCGTCTGATCCCCTTCATTTTGGGTATCATCGCCGGCTATGCCGCCGCCGCCATTTTCACCGTGATCGGTATCTATACCAAGACCGATTATCTGATGATCATCAACTTCCAGCCCGTTATTGACAACTTCTTCACCGCAGACGGCGCATTCAAGGGCGTTGCCGCCTTTGTAAACTTCCCCGCCTTTGCCGGTCTGGAAGCTATTAAAGAATTGATCGGCGGCACCATCTCCCCCGAAATTCTCAAAGCCAACGAAAACGCCACCCTGTTGACCGTCGGCGGTATTGCCGAGGTCGTGATCGCTTTCCTGCCCGTTGCGCTGGTCGTATTTGCCGAGCATATTGCCGACCACAAAAATCTGTCCTCCATCATTGACAGAGACCTCATCAAAGAACCCGGTCTGAAACGCACCCTGCTGGGCGACGGTGTCGGCTCCATCTGCGGCACCCTGTTCGGCATCTGCCCCAACACCACCTACGGTGAATCCGTCGGCTGTGTTGCCATCACCCGCAACGCTTCCGTTGCCACCATCACCACCACCGCCTTTATGTGCATCATCCTGTCCTTTATCAGCCCGGTCATGGCCATTCTGCAGACCATCCCCTCCTGCGTTATGGGCGGTGTCTGCCTGACCCTGTACGGCTTCATCGCCGTTTCCGGTCTGAAGATGTTTAAGGATCTGGATCTGGGCGATAGCAAAAATCTGTTTGTCGTTGCCTCCATTCTCATCTCCGGTATCGGCGGTCTGGTCATCAAGATCCCCTATGCCATCAATGAGGCCGGCGAGATCACCGGTGCTATTCAGATCACCTCCATCGCCACGGCGTTGATCATCGGTATTCTGACCAACACCCTGCTCTCCAAGGTTGAAAAGGGCAAGCTGGGTCAGGAATCCTCCAAAAAATAAATCAAAGGAGACCCGGTATGAAAAACTTTGATAACGTTACGATCTTTCGCCATCCGCTGATCGATCATAAGATCGCTATCCTGCGTGATGAAAAAACCAGTATGAAGGAATTCAGAGAACTGATCGAGGAGATCACCACCCTGATGACCTTTGAGTGCCTTAAGGAAGGCGTGCCCACCACCACCCGTGAGGTCAAAACTCCGTTGGAGACCTGTACGCAGACCGTGGTGGCCGACAACGCCATCGTCATCGTACCCATCCTGCGCGCAGGTCTGGGTATGGTCAACGGCATCCACGTCCTCTTCCCCTCCGCCCGTGTCGGCCACATCGGCCTGTACCGCAACGAGGAGACGCTGGAGCCTTGCGAATATTATTGCAAGCTGCCCGACGGCATCGAGGACAAGCTGGTTCTGGTGGTCGACCCCATGCTGGCCACCGGCGGCAGCGCCAGCGACGCCATTCAGCGCCTGAAGGAGCGTGGCTGTAAGCAGATCAAATTTATGGCCGTCATCGGCGCACCCGAGGGTGTGACCCGTGTGGCCGAGGCTCATCCGGACGTCGAGATCTTCGTCTCCACGCTGGACCGTTGCCTCAACGAAAACGGTTACATCCTGCCCGGTCTGGGCGATGCCGGTGACCGTTTGTTCGGCACAAAATAATAAAAAACAAGCCCTTTTGCAAAAAGGGCTTGTTTTTTTCAATCCATTTTCAATATTTTATGATATAATGGATATAAATCAAGAAAGGGGGAGGAAAATGCGAATCTTACTGGCAGAGGATGAACAGCGTATGGCGCAGGCGCTGTGCGAGTTGTTACAACAAGAGCACTATCAAGTCGAGCATTATGCCGACGGTACCGACGCGCTGGCCGCCATCCAAAGCGGCAGCTATGACATCATCGTGCTGGACGTAATGCTCCCCGGTATGGATGGCTATGCCATCACCAAGGCCTTGCGACAGGACGGCATCCGTACCCCCGTATTGATGCTCACCGCCAAGGCGGAGCTGGACGACAAGGTGCAGGGGCTGGACAGCGGCGCGGACGATTACCTGACCAAGCCCTTTATGACCAAAGAACTGTTGGCACGTCTGCGTGCGCTGGGACGGCGTAGCGGCAACCATACCGACGAAACGTTGCAATACGGTGATATTTCACTCGACCCCGCCACCTTTACCCTGCAATGCGTCCCCACCGGACAAAGCGTGCGGTTGAGTGAAAAGGAATACCGGATTTTGGAATACCTGATCACCAATCAAGGGCGGATCCTGACCCGGGAACAGCTGGCGTTACGCATCTGGGGCTTTGACAGTGAGGCGGAATACAACAACGTGGAGGTCTATATGTCCTTCACCCGTAAAAAACTGGCCTTTGTCCACGCCGCCACCCAGATCAAGGCGGTGCGCGGCGTCGGCTATGAATTGAGGTGCGCCGATGTTTAAACGCTCGAAGATCAAGATCGTCGCCGCCATTATGTCCATACTGATCCTGCTGTGGGTGGGAACGCTGGGCGTCATTTACGCCTCCAGCTATTTGGATCTGTCCCGACGGAATCAACATATGCTGCAGACCCACGCCGCCATGTACCATCTGCCCGACCGACCCGCGCCGCCGCCCATGGCGCCCCTGCCCGAACGGGACGAGCCTGCCTTTATGCTGTCCACCTTTTATACCGTAGCCATGGAATACGACGGTACGGTACTGCAGATCAACAACGGACAAGGGGTACACTCCGATCAACAGCTGACCGAACTGGCCCACCGCATCCTGCAGGAGGATAAAAACAGCGGCACCACCCAACAAATGATTTTCGCCAAAACGGACAAGGGCGGCTATATCTTGGTCACCTTTATGGACAACACCCTGCTGTATGAAAGTATGACCACCCTGTTCCGCTATACGCTGGTATTCGGTTCGGTGGCGCTGATTGCCTTTTTCTTTCTGGCAATGTTTCTGGCCCATAAGATCGTACAACCGCTGGAGCAAAGCTATCAAAAGCAAAAGCAGTTTATCTCCGATGCCGGCCACGAGCTGAAGACCCCCATTTCGGTCATCAGCGCCAATGCGGACCTTTTGAGCCGTGAGCTGGGGGACAATCCTTGGCTGAACAATATTCATTATGAGAATCAGCGGATGGCCGCCCTGGTCACCCAGCTGCTGGATTTGACCCGTACCGAGCAAAACACCCTGCAAACCGAGCCGTTGGATTTCAGCCATCTGGTGCAGGGCGAGGTGCTCCCCTTTGAAAGCGTAGCCTTTGAACAGCATATCACGCTGGAATATGCGCTGGATGAGGGCATCCGCGTTCACGGCAATGCCGACCGCCTGCGACAGCTGGTATCCATTCTCACCGATAACGCCATCAGCCATGGGGACGGCCCCACCGTATACGTCTACCTGCGGCAGGAACGCGGCGCCGCCCGTCTGCAGGTGATCAACCACGGCCCTGTCCTGTCCCCCCAAACCTGCGCTCACCTGTTCGACCGCTTTTATCGTGATGATCCTGCCCGCAGTAACGGTACGCATTACGGGCTGGGGCTGGCCATCGCCAAGGCCATTGCCGAGGCGCACAAGGGACAGCTGGAGGTCCGTTGCTATGACGGATTGGTGGAATTTTCCTTCCGTCTGCCCACCCAATAATTTTTTATTTTTCAATCCAATTTCAATCTTCCTTTTGTATACTGCAAAAGGAAGATTTTTTATGGAAAGGAGTTATTATGCGCTATCGCAACGAATGGAAGCATCAAATCACGCCGGCGCAAATGCTGATCCTGCGACGACGGCTGTCCGTAGTGGCACGCCCCGATGCCCACGGAGAAAACGGCAAATATTTGGTTCGCAGTCTGTACTTTGATACCGCCGGGGATCAGGCGCTGCGGGAAAAGATCGACGGTGTAAATCAGCGGGAAAAATTCCGCATTCGTCTATACGATCACGACCAAAGCGTGATCCATCTGGAGAAAAAAAGCAAGCAAAACGGCCTCTGCCTGAAGGAAAAAACGCCCCTTACCGCGGCGCAGGCGGCCTTACTTGCCGCCGGTACACCCTATCCGTCAGATGACCCGCTGCTGCAACAGCTGTACTGCAAAATGACCCTCAAGGGTCTGCGGCCCCGCACGCTGGTGGATTATACCCGAGAGGCCTTCGTCTACGGCCCCGGTAACGTACGCATCACCCTGGACTACGGCATCCGCACCGCCCTGCGGTGTACCGATCTGCTGAATCCCCACTGTCCCACCGTCCCCATCCCGGAGGATCCCATCATTCTGGAGGTAAAATGGGACGAATTTTTGCCCGACATCCTGCGGGACGCCCTGCAACTGGAAAACGTGCGGGTAGGCGCATTTTCAAAATACGCCGCCTGCCGCAAATACGATTGATATAAAGGAGTTTCTATTATGACTTTTAACGACATTTTTAAATCCGATTTTCTGGAAAATATCACCGGCGTGTCTCTGCCGGATATGCTCATTGCTCTGGCGCTGGCCTTCGGTCTGGGCACGTTTATCTTTCTGGTGTATAAAAAGACCTATCAGGGGGTCATGTACTCTTCCTCCTTCGGCACCACCCTCATTGCCCTGACCATGATCACCACGGTTGTCATTCTGGCGGTCACCTCCAACGTCGTGCTTTCCCTCGGTATGGTCGGCGCCCTGTCCATCGTCCGTTTCCGCACTGCTATCAAGGAGCCGCTGGACATCGCCTTTTTGTTCTGGGCCATTGCCGTGGGCATCGTGCTGGCCGCCGGTATGATCCCGCTGGCCGTACTGGGCAGTGTGATCATCGGCCTGATTTTGCTGATCTTTGTCAACAAAAAATCCCACGTTAATCCCTATATCCTCGTTTTGCGACTGAACAGCGCCGCCGAAAACGCCGTGATGGCGCAGGTGCAAAGCGCCACCAAAAAGGCCGTTTTAAAAAGTAAAAGCGTGCAAAAGGAGCAGACCGAACTGCAGTTGGAGGTCCGCCTGTTGGACGAAAACACCGACTTTGTCAGCGCCCTTTCTGCCATAGGCGGCGTGGAAAGCGCGGTGCTGGTCAGCTATAACGGCGACTATCTGGGGTAAGCGGTATGTCCACACACAAAGCTATTGATCGCATTTGCTGTGTTGTCATCATTCTCAGCGTCATTCTCAGCGCCCTGTGGATGTGCGCCCCGCTTTTGGGGGTACAGCAGGCCGCCACCGTTATGGGGTACGAGCAAAAGCTGTTTGATACCTCGCTGGTGCATACCGTCAATATCGTTATGGACGATTGGCAGGAATTTATCGACAATTGTCGCAACGAAGAATATTACAACTGCAGTGTGGTCATCGATAACGAAGCCTTTAAAAACGTGGCCATCCGCGGCAAGGGAAACACCTCCCTTTCTCGGGTAGAGTCCTACGGCAACGACCGCTACAGCTTTAAGTTGGAATTTGATCACTACGACAACACTAAAACCTACCATGGGCTGGATAAGCTTTGTCTGAATAACATCATTCAGGACAACACCTATATGAAGGATTATCTCACCTATCGGATGATGGCGGAGGGTGGCGCCGCCGCCCCGCTGTGCAGTTTTGTCTATATCACGGTCAACGGTGAGGACTGGGGGCTGTATCTGGCAGTGGAAAGCATTGAGGATTCCTTTTTGCAACGCAATTACGGCGCGCAAGGCGGACAACTGTACAAACCGGACAGTATGAATATGGGCGGTGGCCGCGGCAACGGCAAGAACTTTGATATGGACGAGTTCAACGCCGCCAACCAAACGGATGCTGCCGAGCAAACGACCCTACCCGACGATAACACTGCTCTCCCCTCGCCGGACATAAAGGATCATACCACGGGTGACTTTGGCGGTGGTCGCCCCACTCCGCCCGAGGGCGGTTTTCCGGGACAGATGACACCGCCCGACGCGCAAGGCGGACCGGGACAGATGACACCGTCCGACGCGCAAGGCGGAGCGGGACAGATGATACCGCCCAACACGCAAAACGGACAAAACACGCAACGCCCGAACAAAGGCAATGGCGGTCCGGGCGGCGGCAGTGATGACGTTTTGCTGAAATATATTGACGACAACCCGGAAAGCTACGCCAATATTTTCGACAATGCAAAAACTGAGATCACCGATGCCGACAAGCAACGTCTCATCGCCTCCCTCAAGGCGCTCAGCGAGGGCGCCGACCTTGAAAACACTCTGCTGACCGAGCAGGTCATCCGCTATTTTGCGGTACACAATTTCGTACTGAATTTCGACAGCTATACCGGCTCGATGATCCACAATTATTATCTGTACGAGCAGGACGGACAGTTGTCGATGCTGCCTTGGGACTACAATCTGGCCTTCGGTGGATTTCAGTCAGCGGGGGGCGCCACATCGCTGATCAACTATCCCATCGATTCCCCCGTTTCGGGCGGTAATACTGCAGATCGGCCGATGATCGCCTGGATCTTCGCCAACGAGCAATATACCGAACAATACCATCAGGTTCTTTCGGAGTGGATCGCCGATTATTTTGAAAGCGGCCGCTTTTCCGAAGAGATCGACCGGACCATTCAACTGATCGCCCCCTACGTTGCAAAGGATCCTACCAAATTTTGCACCTACGAGGAATTTACCGTCGGCGCCGCCTCCCTCCGCAGCTTTTGTCTGTTACGGGCAGAAAGCGTACGCGCCCAGCTGAACGGTACCATCGGGCGCACGTCTGATACCCAGCAGGCGGAAACGCTGATCGATGCGGGCGACCTGCAGATCTCGGATATGGGTGATATGGGCGGAATGGGCGGCAAAAACGACCGCACGCAGACCGGTCAACCCACCGCCCCCGAAACGCCGGACAGCGGTGAGCAAACGACCGATCAGCCTGCCGCCCCCGGCCAAGAGCAAGGCCGTTTCCCCGACGGCAATCGTCCCACCGCGCCCACAGCGGAGAAAGGCGCCGGACCATCCCCCACCGTTACCATCACCGATTGGTTATGGCTGGGCAGCGCGCTGCTGATATTGACGTTCGGTCTGCTGATTGCTTTGGGTTTCAAGCGCAGAAAATAATTTTTAAAAAAGGGATTGCATTTTCAAAAAGAGTGTGCTACAATTTAATCGAAAACAATTATCAATAAGGAGCGCTCTCTATGAAAGAAAATTATATGGTTTGCAATTGTATGCAGGTCAGCTATGCCGACATCGTCAACGCCCTGCATCAGCACGACACTTTTGACAACGTTTTGGCCGCCTTTGAGGACGTACAGCAGGTCACCCACTGTTCCACCGGCTGCGGCGGTTGCCATGACAAGGTGCTGGAGATCATTTCCGAATTTATGGGTTAAGCAGTGGAGGAGCATCCGCTGCTTAATTTTAAAAAAGCGAGTTTACTCGCTTTTTTATTTGCCTTTTTTCAGCAGATATGCTACAATTTATACAGACGATGTCAAAGGAGGCAGGTTTTTATGAATTATGACGTCATTATCATCGGTGCGGGGCCCGGCGGTATTTTTGCCGCCTACGAACTGCTGCAACAGCGGCCCGAGCTGAAGGTGGCGGTTTTTGAGGCAGGTCATCCCCTGCACAAGCGCCGTTGTCCCATTGACGGTGAAAAGATCAAAAGCTGTATCCGCTGTAAAAGTTGTTCTATTATGAGCGGCTTTGGCGGCGCCGGCGCCTTTTCCGACGGAAAATATAACATTACCAACGATTTCGGCGGCACGCTGTACGAATATATCGGTAAGGCCAAGGCGATCGAACTGATGCGCTACGTTGATGAGATCAATATGCGTTTCGGCGGCGCGGGATGCAAGCTGTACTCCTCCGCCGGCAGTAAGTTTAAAACCGAATGTATCCGCCACGATCTGCATCTGCTGGATGCCTCGGTGCGCCATTTGGGCACGGATATCAATTACGTGGTACTGGAAAATCTGTACAACGAACTCAAGGACAAGATCGACTTTTATTTTGATACTCCCATCGATCGGGTGGAAAAACTGGACAAAGGCTATCGTGTCTTTCATAAAGAGGACGACTATACCTGCCGCTTTTGCATCATTTCCGTCGGCCGTATCGGCAGTAAATGGATGGAGCAGGTCTGCAAGGAGATGGAGATCCCCACCAAGAGTAACCGTGTGGACATCGGTGTCCGTGTGGAATTGCCCGCTGACGTATTTGCCCATATCACCGACGAACTGTACGAAAGCAAGATCGTTTACCGTACCGAGACCTACGGTGACAAGGTACGTACCTTCTGTATGAATCCCCGCGGCGCCGTGGTAAACGAAAATACCAACGGTATCATCACGGTCAACGGCCACAGCTATGAGGACCCGAAGAAACAGACGGAAAACACCAATTTTGCCCTGCTGGTGGCCAAACATTTTTCCGAGCCGTTTAAGGATTCCAACGGCTACGGCGAGTCCATTGCCCGCCTGAGCAATATGCTGGGCGGCGGTGTCATCGTGCAACGCTTTGGCGACCTCATTCGCGGCCGTCGCTCCAATCACGAGCGTATTGAAGAAGCCTTCATCACCCCCACCCTGCGCGCCACCCCCGGTGACCTCAGTCTGGTCCTGCCAAAGCGAATTTTGGACGGCATTATCGAAATGATCTACGCCTTGGACGAGGTGGCCCCCGGCACCGCCAACGATGACACTCTGCTCTACGGCGTTGAGGTCAAGTTTTACAACATGGAGGTGGCCGTTTCCAACAAACTGGAATCCCGCCATCCCGGTCTGTATATCATCGGCGACGGCAGTGGCATCACCCATTCCCTGTCCCACGCCTCTGCCAGCGGCATCCACGTAGCGCGGGATATCGCCGCAAAATAACGCCCTTTACCCATCTGCAAGAATAAAAATCCCCCATCGCTCAACGACGTTTAATGGTACGTTAAGCTGTGGGGGATTTCATTTTCATAGCTACTTGAAATTTAAGTGGGGTAAAAATGGATTTTACAAGGATTGATGGCGTTTTTACTTACAGACCCCTTACCTTTCGCCGCAATTGCGGCAGGAGAATTGTTTTGCGCCGAAAGGCGCAAAAGTAAACCGTTGCCTGCGGCGGTATGGCAGTAGATCGCAACCGATCAAACGGCGCACTCGTTCGTCGAAAGGAAACCGTTGAACATTCACCCCTGTTTTCCCGGGCGCCCTGCGGCTTTGTCTGCCGTTTGCCATTCATTTACTAAAAAAAGAACGCCGGGCGGCGTTCTCTTTTTATTTACAGATCCACTCTGTTGCGCTTCTCTCCTGCGAAAAAGCAGGCGGCATTTTTTGCCATCTCCCGCACGCAACGGCACCGCGCCTCGTACGAGCCCCAGGCGGTATGAGGGGTCAGGCACACGTTTTCCCGATCCAGTATCCGATGGAAGGGGTGCTGCGGCGGCAACGGCTCACTGCTGAATACGTCGATGCCGATCCCGCCCAAACGCTCCTGCTCCACAGCACGTGTCAACGCCGCCTCATCCACCACAGCCCCACGGGCCACGTTGATCAGAATGGCGGTGGGCTTCATTATGGCGATACGCTCGGCCGAGATCATTCCACGGGTCTCGTCGGTCAGCGGTACGTGCAAGGAAATGATATCCGCCTCACGGCACAGGGTGTCGATATCCGCCGTTTCAAACTCCGTCTCCGGTTGCCGACGGCAAACCAATACCCTGCAGCCAAAGCACGCGGCAATGCGCGCCACCTGCCGCCCGATATTGCCGCCGCCCACGATGCCCCAGGTCTGCCCCTGTAGCTCGTGCCACACGGGGGTCAGCTTGTTGGCCACGTCCTGCTTGCTGTAGTCGCCGGAATGCACGAATTCACGGTAGGCGGGCAGATGCCCCACCAGACTCAACACCATAGCGGCGGTCAGTTGCGCCACCGAATGGGTGGAATATCCCGGCACGTTACACACCCCGATACCCGCCCGACGGCAATACTCCACGTCGATATTATCATATCCGGTGGCCGCCTCACAGATCAGACGCAGGCCGGTGCCGGCCAAATTGCTCTCGTTCAGTTTTAATTTGTTAACTACGCACACCTGCGCGCCGGTCAATCGCTCGGCGATCCGTTCGGGTGGGGTCGTCTCATATTTGACCACCTGCCCCAGTTGATGCAACGGTTGCAGATCCACGTCGTCGCCCAGCGTGCCTGCATCCAAAATGACGATCCTCATGACATTTTCACAGCCTGCAGCTTGCCGTCGCGGATGGGCAATTTGTCAATACACAGCTTGCGATGGTGGCCGTTGGCATCCCCAATCTCTCTGCGGTGATAGGCCACGTAATGCTCGCCTTTAAAGAAAAAGGCCGAATTGTGTCCGGGGCCGTCTGCCAGCTCGTCCGCCTTTAAGACGTCACCGTAATATTTAAATACGTCCAAGGGATGCTCGGCCACGCCCGCCTTAACGGCGTAGGTGCCGTTATGCCACTTGCCGGTGGAATACATCAGATGGTATTTTCCGTCAATTTTCATCACGTAAGGCGCCTCCACGTAGTCGTCCGGTGTGATCTCACGGAAACAGCCGTCGATGCACGGCTCGGGAATGGGCTTAAAGCCATCCATGGTATCGTTCATCACGCAGACCATCATATGCTTCCAGCCGCCGTAATACAGATAGATCTCCCCATCCTCGTCCTTAAACAAATGGGCGTCGATGGGCTGGGCCTTGTTATAAATACGGTTGATCAGCGGTCTGCCGTCGGCAAACACGTTTTTAAAAGGCCCCTTGGGGTCCTCGCTGACACCGATATACAATCCGCCCACTTCCTCCTCGGAATGAATATCGTTGGCGGCAAAAATGAGATAATATTTGCCGTCTTTATCAATAACGGTGGGCGCCCAGATAGCCTTGTATGCCCCGTGATAGGTAGACATATCCAAAATATCACGGTACACCGTAAAATGCTCCAGATCGTCGGTGGTCACCAGATCCAGATTCAACTGCTCCTCAAAAGGCAGTGAGTTGGTCACGTACATATACACCGTATCACCGTACACACGGCTTTCCGGATCGGCATACCAGCCGTCCACAACAGGATTCTTAATCATTGTATTCCTCCATCGTTTTTATTTGTAATTATATTATAGTAATATTTACCGCAAAAGTCAACAAAAGAGCAACAAACCAAACAGGCCGCCACCTGACAATTGACTTTTGCGTTCCGTTGTCGTATAATATTATTGGCATTTTTTAAATGTAAAGTAAAAACACTTTACAATTTCTTTATCGCAAACATCCCAATTTGTTGATTCGGAGGAACGACTATGAGTCCAATTACCATCACTGCGTTGATTCTGTTTGCCATCGTCTATATTTTGATGCTTTCCTTTCAGAAGATTCGCCCCCACATCACCGTTACCGGCGCGCTGATCTTTATTGCCCTGGGGCTGATCGCCCGCTTTGCCCCCACCCTGTTCGGGGAGGGCTTTTTCGCCGTGGGAGATTCCACCTACGGCTATGGCATCATGGAGGCGCTGCGTGAGATCGACTGGAACGTTATTATGATGATCGCCGGCACCATGGGCACCGTGTATCTGTTTATTGAAAGCAAAATGCCCCAATTGCTCAGCGATCTGCTGGTATCCCATATGCCCAATATGATGTGGGTGGTGGTGGCGCTGTCCCTGTTTGCGGGCATCGTTTCCGCCTTTGTGGATAACGTGGCCACCGTATTGATGATTGCCCCCGTTGCGCTGGCATTTTGTAAAAAAGTGGGGATCTCTCCCGTTTCCTCCATCATCTGTATCGCCATCTCATCCAATCTGCAGGGCGCGGCCACGCTGGTAGGTGACACCACCTCCATCCTGCTGGCAAAGGAGGCGGGGCTGGACTTTTCCAGTTTCTTTGTGGACAACGGTCACATGGGTATGTTTTGGGTTGTGGAGGCCGGCGCGCTGGTCAGCGCCCTGATCATTCTGTTTATGTTCCGCAAAGAACGCAATCCCATCAAATTTGAAGGTAAAACCAAGGTAGAGGACTATTTCCCCACCTTTTTGCTGGTAGGCACCATCGTCGCTCTCATCGCCGTTTCCTTTATCCCCTACAAAGACGCGGCTGCCCCCGGCGCCTTTTACAAGCCCGACATCACCAACGGTATCATTTGTATCGCCTTCTTCTTTATCGGTCTGATCCGCGAGTGGCTCTTTAAAAAGAATACCGATATCGTCAAAAATGCCTTTAAGGAAATCGACTATTATACTATCATTTTGCTGACCGGCCTGTTCGTCATCATCGGCGGCATCAGCTCTGCCGGCGTCATCGACGTCATCGGTAACGCCATCGGCAGTCTGTGCGGCGGCAATCTGTTTTTGGCCTATACCATCATCGTGTGGATGAGCGTATTGCTCTCCGCCTTTATTGACAATATTCCCTACACCGCCACCATGCTGGCCATCATCCCCTCCATCGGCGCGGCGGTCGGCCTGCAGGAGGGCAATTATCAACTGCTGTATTACGGTCTGCTGTGCGGCGCCACCTTGGGCGGCAACCTGACTCCCATCGGCGCCAGCGCCAATATTACCGCCATCGGCATCCTGCGTAAAGAGGGCTACGAGGTAAAAAGCGGTACCTTTATGAAATTCGGTGTTCCCTTCACCCTGGCGGCCGTCATCACCGGTTATATCCTGCTGTGGCTGATCTGGGGCTAAGCAGCGGAGGAGTATCCGAACCCGATTTTGACGGGCCGATTTTCACCTCAGCTGTGTTAAAATACTCGCCAATACACAAAGTATTGGCTGCGTTTTATGCCTTGCCGATGCAAAAATCGGCTCCGGCAAAATTCTGCG
>JAZQDW010000050.1:0-25400 GCA_045546995.1 Eubacteriales bacterium | reverse complement strand
GCTATAACTTCCGCCCGCAGGGCAATGCCTCCAGAGCAGAAGTTGCCACCATCATTATGAACTTTGCAAAAACCTATAAATAAGTTCTGAATTTTAAAAACGAGGAAACGCCTTTTGGGCGTTTCCTCGTTTTTTGTGCAGTTTTTACAAAAACGCGCTCCAATTTTTGTTTGGTGTGACGGCGGGGAATGATTGCTTTTTATTATAATATATAGTAAAATATATATTATAAGGTGGATCATAATATCTAAATTTGATCCGGAAAAGGAGAGTTATGCAATGTTACACAATGCAAAACGTAGTGTGAGTTTTCTGCTTGCCGTGTTGATGTGCATCAGTATGTTGACGGCCGTTGTGCTGCCTGTTGCCGCTGAAACCGCAACCCCTGCAGACGCTTATGCTAAAATCACCGGTACGGTGGATGGTGACGTGATCATCCCGGATACCAACGTCTATTTTTACGATTCAACTGCCTTTGCCAGTGCGCCTGCGGGCGTTGCAAACGGTGACCAATTCGACTACACCTATGGTGATGGCGCCGTTTGGGGCGATGGTAAAACCTATCGCCTGACCTGGGGCGTGAACACCCTCAGCAAGATGGATCAGTTCAGAAGCACCGTAAAGGCTTATAACACCGCCTGGGCTGCCAACACGTCCAGCAAAAGCCAGGATCTGGTCGTTGTATTTGCTCCCGGCGGATTCCCCTATATGAACGACTTTGAGTTGAAGGCTGCCGGCGATGCCGCCGATCCCACGCCCGAGGAACTGCAGAATCTGTATTTGCTGGGTCCCCAGGCCGGCAAGAGCCCTGTAAACTCCAAAAAGGACACCAAGGCTGACGCCATTAAGATCATGAACGACAGAAGCGCTGACAAGGCCAGCGAGCTTGTCCTCACCAGCACCTTCTACGTTCCCTCCAATACCAATTTCTATATGGACGGTATTGCGATTTCCGAGGGCGCCAGACTGTATTCCGGTTACGATCAGACCAACCATTATTACAGCAACCTGTACTTTGGTGGTATGACCAATCCTGCCGCTCACTCCATCTTCGGTGGCGGCGGCTATTACAAGCAGAACACCTTTGTGTTTAAAAATTGCTATATGGATCTGAGCGATGAGATGACCCGCACCGATCTGACCAGTGAGTCCAACGCCATCTACGGCAATAAGATCACTTTTGAGGATTGCGTGTTCTACGGCGGTAAGCTGTCCAAGTCGGCAGCCAACTGCTACTATCAGACCCATCACTTCCAGCTCTATACTACCAAATCGACTTCCGCTTCCGAAAACTTCTACGGTGAAAAACTGGCCGTAAGTCCCGAGATTTCCGTTACCGACTGTGTCGGCGCCGATTGGGAAAGCGCTCACTTGCTGCGTTTCCCCATCCAAAACGAAAACAGCTACGGCAGCTACAAAGATCATCAGGCCACCGTTACCGTTAAGAACAACAAGTTTTGGGATGTTGGTATCACCAGCAAATCCGGCTCTGACATCATCTTTATTGACAAGGTGACCACCGCCGCCCAGGCTTCCGCCACCCACGTGGAGGTTACCGACAACCTGTTTGAGTTCTCCAAGGAAGTTTTTGCGCAGGGCACTACCTCCAACGCTATGGTCTTCAACTTCAGAAACTGCGCTCTGAAGGAAGGCACCACCAATATCGCAAACAAGTACAGCTTTGTGATTAAGGACAATATCTTCCGTCTGGTAAATGACAAGAAGAATTCTCCCTTCACCGGTCTGGATGCCAACACCGCACCCTTTGACGTTTCCGGTAACCTGTTTGTGGATCACGACGGCAACATCCTGCCCGTGATGATGCACGGTTATTCTGTCAACGGTTACAGCTATGCGGCCATTGCACAGTCCGACATTTACGCCTCCGATGAAATGAATGGTGGCGTCAGAGAGCTGATGACCGTACATGAGGTTGAAAACGGCGCTGCGCTGTACAGCTTCATCCAGATGGTTGTCAGAGGTAACCTGAGAAACTACACCTACTTCACCGGCGGTCTGACCCTGTTGTTGAAGCGCGGTGTGACCTACAACGCCAACACCCTTGTTAAGTTCAAGGATCCGGACGTTAAGTTCTTGGGTATCTACACCGAAGAGGCCTGTACCAACAAGGTGGATACCATTACGCAGGACACCATCAATGGTAAGTATGCCAAGGCCCAGTATAAGGCCGGCAACACCACTTTGACCGTTGTATACGCCTTGAACACTCCCCGTAACTACTGGATCGTTGATCCCACCGGCGAGTACAAAACCAATGGCTATACCTTTAACGGTGTGACCTATCAAGAAGGTCAGAGAGCAACCGACGGCGTTTATGCCAAGTTCTTCCAGTACTTTGACAACGGCGCCGGTAACGACAAGAGCGCCTATGCGCAGGTTTCCAATCCCACCATCAACGACTTGTTGGCTCTGGGCACCCAGACCTGGCAGGATAAAGACGGTGTGAAATACACCTATAATAACAACCTCAACGATCTGATCGTATTTACCCCCGGCGTTCATGAGTTTGCCGGCGCCAATAAACAGCAGTATATGGGTAAGAGTGTTGCTATGGTAGGTCCTCAGTTTGCTGTTTCTCCCTACGGCGCAGAAGCCAAGGAAGGCAAGCTGGCAAACGGCCGTAGCACCGATCCTACCAAGGAAGCCGTGATCAAGGGCGCTATTGCTCCTTCCGGTGACTCTTCTCTCAGCTACGTGATCGACGGTGTGACCTTTGCCGGTACCACCGACGCCTGGAGAACCAGCCAAGCCAGCGCGCTGAGCGGTTCTATGTACCAGACCCACGTGGTTAAGAACTGTATTTTTGCCAACTCTGCCAAGACCATTATCGGCGGTTGGGACAATACCTATCAAAACAAAGTAATCGACTTGACCATCAAGGATTGTGTCTTTGATGCCACCGGCATTGACCGTGATGCCAACGATTCCTTGATCCTCACTCGTTCCAATCTGTTTACTTTGGAAAACGTTGCCGTACTCAACGACAACACCGGTAAGATTGCCGGCACCAGCCATCGGTTTGTTTACCTGCTGACCACCGACGGCTCCAAGGTGAAATGGAATTCCAAACGTCCCAACGCATTCATTAACAACATTGTTCTGTATAACTCCAACCGTGATATGTTCCTGTACACCCTGCGGGAGGCCAGCTCCGCAAATGCAAACTTTGACTACTATCCCGACGGTTTGGACGTGATCATCTCCAACGCCTACATAAACGGCGGTTTGGGTTATATGTGGGGTATCCAGAACGGTGAGTCCAGCGGCGATGCCGAGATCGTTAATCTGACAGTCACCGATAACTACTTCTATCGTCCCGACTACAAGGCAAACGTTATCGGCCACTATCAGGCAGACACCAAGTACGGTACCGGTGATGCCTACTCCGACGCTTCCGTTGCGGAAGGAAACGTTTTCGTTACCAACTCCGTCTTTAAAGCCAACGCCTATGAAGGCGATCTGAATCTGGACAAAAACTTCTTTGGTAAGGTAGAGGGCGGCAAGATTGTCGCCACCTACGTGGATCCCGGCTATGCCGCCGGCGTTGTCAAGAATACCAAGGAATACTGGCTGGATCCCGAAATGACGCTGAAGAATACCGATCTGGGTATTGCCAACGACGGTTATAAGGCCTTTGAGTTGGGTGACTTCCTGGGTTACAATCAGTACACCATCGACGCCACCAACAAGACGGCCACTCCCGCTATGCTTGGTGTGGCCAACGGTACCATCGCCGGCGTTTACTCCGATGCCGCTTGTACCGCTGTCGTAACCGCATTTACCCATCCGCAGACCGTATACGTCAAGGTTGTATACGGCGAAATCACCTTGGTCAACAAGGTTGATCTGGACTGCGCTTGCAGCCATGACGGCACCACCACCGAAAAGGTACTCAAGGAGGCCACCTGTCTGGAGACCGGTATCAAGGCCAATATCTGTGACTACTGCGGCGAGCAGGTTGGCGCGGATATCGTTATCCCCACCACCGGCATTCATACTCCCGGCACTTTGGTTACCGACGTAGCTTCCACCTGTAAGACGGCCGGCTACGGTCACATTCCTTGCTCCGTTTGCGGTGAGACCGTCGAGGATAACATTGCATTGCCCCTGAATCCCGATAACCATATCTGGAACACCGAGTATACCATCATTGAGGATCCCACCTGTACCGTTCCCGGTAACAAGGAGATCCAGTGCTCCGAATGCGCCGCGACCAAGCCCGGCAGTAACGTACTGATCGAAGAGATCCCCCATGATTGGAATACCGAGTACACCATCGACAAAGAGCCCACTTGCCAGGAAGACGGTTCGAAGAGCATCCGTTGCTCTGTTTGCGGCCTGCAGCAGGATGAAAGCGAAGTTATCATTCCCAAGGGTCAGCACGTTTGGGATACCAAGTATTCCGTTTTGATCGAGGCTACCTGTGAAGAGTACGGTTACGAAGTGATCAGATGTACGCTGTGTGATTCCTATCAGGAGGATACCGGCAGAAGAACGCCCAAGGCGGATCATATTTGGAATACCGAATACACGGTAGACATCGAGCCCACCTGTACCGAGGAAGGCGTGCAGAGCATTTATTGCTCCGTCTGCAACGTGCAGAAGGAAAACAGCGCGGTTGCCGTGCCCACCACGCCTCATAATTGGGATACCGAGATCACCATTGATAAGATGCCCACCTGCGACGAGCCCGGTGAAGAATCTCGTTGGTGCCTGGATTGCGGTGAGGCCAGAACGGACGTTACGGTCCTGCCTGCCGAGCATGGCGCCGGTGAGATCAAGACCACTCTGCCCACTTATGCGGCAGACGGTAAGATCAGCACAGTTTGTGAGGTCTGCGGCGTTGAGCTGAGCAGCACCAAACTGGATAAGTTGGTCGGCGCTGATCTGACCACCCTGTTTGACGACGTGGAAGCGGACGATTGGTTCTACACCAACGAGGCTGTCAGATTCGTCTATGACAAAGGCTTGATGTACGGCACCGATGCAGACAGCTTTTCGCCCAACGCTCCCATGACCCGCGGTATGTTCGTGACCGTATTGGGCAGACTGTACGGCGTGGACGTTGCCGATTATAAGGGTCAGGCAGTTGCCTTTAAGGACGTATCTGCCAAGGCATACTATACTCCCTACATTCTGTGGGCTTACGAGAATCATATTATCAACGGTTATTCCGCCACTACCTTTGGCCCCGATGATAATATCACCCGTGAGCAGATCTGCAAGATCATGCTGGACTACTGCAACGTTGATGGCGTTGAGGTTGAGAAGGTCAATGAAGTGATCGTATTTGCAGACAGCGCCAATATCTCTAAATGGGCCAGAAAGTACGTAACCACTTGCCAGCAGGCCGGTCTTGTTACCGGTGAGAAGCGCAGCGGCGATTACTTCTTCCGTCCCAAGGATACCGCTACCCGTGCCGAGGTTGCCACAATTATCCGCAATTTCGTGTACACCGTATCCGCATATTAAAAATAGGGGACACCGCCCAAGGGCGGTGTCCCTTTTTGAATGCTGCAATTTTTGTTTTTCCAACCGGTTGATGCGACCGAAAAAATGCCGTCGGAATATTCATTCTTTGTTCATAGAAATGTGGAAAAAAATGTTGATTTGTCAATTTTAGTGTGTTAAAATGATAATGTATTAATCGGCGCAGCTCACCTGCCGTAACGGGGGAGCGTGAAGGGAAGCCTTCACACAAGGATATAGAAAAGAGGATATTTGTATGAATATACTTCATATGAACTATGCCTTGGAGGTGGCCCGCGCAGGGTCGATCAATAAGGCGGCAGAATCTCTCCTTGTTGCGCAGCCAAACGTCAGCCGCGCGATCAAGGAACTGGAAAACGACCTGGGAATTACCATTTTCGTGCGGTCGCCGAAAGGAATGCAATTGACGCTGGACGGAGTGGAGTTTATCCGTTATGCCAATAAAATTTCCTCACAGATCCAACAGGTAGAAACCTTTTATAAGCAGGGCAGGGAGAAAAAAGAACGGTTTTCTCTGTCTGCCCCGAAAAGCAATTATATTGCATTGGCTGTTGCAGGAATGTTGGCTACCTTACCTCCGGATGAGTTGGTGGATGTGACCTATGATGAAACAACGGCGGCGCAAACCATTGAAAACGTGTTGCATCAGGACTATCAGTTGGGGATTATCCGTTACCGTAGCGACCGTGTACCGTACTATGAAGTGCTGCTGCAGGAAAAGGGCTTGGAGCACGAGTTTGTTACCGACGTTTATCACGGTGTGGTACTGCGCAAACAGGACCCGCTGGCGGCAAAAAAAGAGTTGCATTTACACGATTTGGGCGACATGACGGAAATTGTATTGGGTAATCCACGGATGCCTTCTTTGCCTACGAATGACGCCCGTAAAGAGTTGCCGTTGGACGACGGTTTGCAGCAGGTAGTCACCTTTGACCGATTTACCCAGATGACACTGGTCTCCAAGCTGGAGGGAAGTTTTATGTGGGCCTCTCCGATGGAAGAAGGCGTGCTGGACAGCATGGGTCTGGTGTGGAAAAAATGCGCCGAGTATCTCAACCCTTATCGTGATGAGCTGATTTACCGAAAGGGCTATCAGCTGACCGAAGCGGAACGGATTTTTGTCCGTAAATTACAACAAAAAGACGGTCAGGAATGACTGTTATATAAAAGGATATAATAAGGCTATACTTTTCTGATTATTCCGACATTTTCGTAATTGTGGTAAAATTATATTGTGTAGTTTTGCGAGTTTATTATAGATATTGTAAGGGGAGATTTACTATGAAAGAAACAACTGTAGCCAAGGCAACGTTAAGCAGGTTGCCAACGTATCTGCAATATCTCAGAGATCCTAAATCCGGCTTGGGGACGAACGTTTCCGCCACCATTGTCGCCAGAGCTTTGGGACTGGGCGAGGTGCAGGTACGGAAGGATCTGGCCTCGGTCAGCGGTATTGGTAAGCCGAAGGTCGGTTATAACAAGGAAGAACTGATCAAATGCCTGGAGCACTATTTGGGCTATGATAAAAAGAGCGAGGCCGTATTGGTCGGCGCCGGTAAAATGGGCAGAGCCTTGTTGGGTTATCAGGGCTTTGAAAATTACGGTTTGGAGATCGTTGCGGCCTTTGATAAGGACAACCGTAAGACCGACCGTGATATCGACGATACCACCATTTTGCCCATGGATCAGCTGGCTGATTTCTGTAAAGAGCAAAAGATCCGTATCGGCATCATCACCGTTCCTGCAGATGAGGCGCAGGATGTGTGTGATCTGCTGGTGGCAAACGGTGTCACCGGTATCTGGAATTTTGCTCCGGTGAATTTGTCCGTTCCTGCAGAGGTGTGTGTATCGCAGGAAAATCTGGCTCTGTCTCTGGCCTATCTCAATTTGAAAAATCAACACTAAAAGATATAAGCAAAGCCTCCGTTTTCAGTGGAAAACGGAGGCTTTTTTATTGTTGCTCAGGGTTGCAGATAAACGGAACCGATCTGCTCGCCGGTGTATTCGGTTTGGGAGAAATATTGGTCGAATATCTTTTTGGCGATCGGGGCGATGGAGTTACCGTGGGCGCCGTGCTCCACCACTACGCTGACGGCAATTTCCGGGTCCTCAAAGGGAGCGAAGGCAACGAAGATACCGTTTGCCGTTCCCTTGGAAACAGAGGCTGTACCCGTTTTACAGCCGATATTGACGGGGTAGTTGGCAAATACGTTGGCCGCCGTACCTTCAGCTGCGGTAAGATACATACCTTGCATAATAGCCTGCATATTGGTGTCGCTGATCTCCAACTCGCTGACGACGTCGGGGTTGTTGACCATTACGTCACGACCGGTGGAGGAATCCTTGACCTCCTTGACAAGATGGGTCTTGTAACGGGTGCCGCCGTTGACGATGGTGGCAAGATAGGTGGCCAACTGTACCGGGGTGAAAAGGTTGTCGGACTGGCCGATGGCGGCCTGCAGGGTATCGCCGGGGTACCATTCACCGCCCATGGCGGCGCGGGATTCGGGGCCGGCCAGCGTGCCGGTGGATTCGTTCAGTTCCAAGCCGGTCTTACTGCCCAAACCCAGTTGGGTGCAATATTTGTTTAAATTCTCAATGCCCATTTCATCGGCGGTTTTGTAGAAATAATAGTTACAACTGTCTCGCAATGCCTCACTGACATTAACGCTGCCGTGGGTCTGTCCGTAGTCGGTATATCGCCAGCATTTTGGCTGATAGTCGGGATATTTTTTGTAGATACCTTCATCCAGAATTTTGGTAGTGGAGGTAGCAATGCCCTCCTGCAGTACCGCAATGGCGGTGGCCATTTTGAAAGTGGAGCCGGGGGCGTAGGTGCCGTTGAAGGCGCGGTTGAAAAGGGGTTGGGTTTCATCCTTTAGCAGGGTGTTATAGTTTTTGGTGTATTCCGCCAGATTGTAGGTGGGGTAGGAGGCCGAGGCCAGCACCTCGCCGGTATCCACCTGTACCACAACGGCGGCGCCGACGTTGGCGTCGGCCGTTTCCTTGTATCGTTGCAGATCGTTGATCACGTCCCGCAGAGCGTTTTGAGTGGTGATCTGCAGTTGCTTGTCAATGGTCAGGATGACGCTGTCACCCTGGGTGGGCTCGCTGATCATATTGACGTTGAGCACCTCGCCTTGGGCGTTACGCTCGATCATACGGGTGCCGTCGGTGCCGCGCAGATAGGACTCCATGGCCTTTTCGATCCCTTCCTTACCCACCAGATCGTTCATATCATAGCCCTGCTCCTTCAGCTCGGGATATTCCTCCGCCCAGATCTTGCCGATACGTCCCAGCAAATGGGGGGCGATGGTGGGATCGGTGTATTCACGATAAGCGGCGGTCTCCACCGTGACACAGGGATATTCCACGCTACGTTCGCTGATGGCGATGACGGCATCGATGGATACGTCCTCCGCCAGCACGAAGGGGTTGCTCATGGAAAACTCTCTGAGCTCCATTTCATACCGAACGCCGGCCAGCGCCCGCTTCTGCTTGGGCGTGTAGGAGGTGGAGATCTCATATTTTTCATACAGTTTGTTCAAAATGGTCTGCGCAGAGATCTCTTTTTCCTCCAGTTCCATTTTCTCGATCAGGTCATCCAGCGCGGCAGAGGCGCTTTCGGTGGAACGGTCAAGGGCAAAGGGCTCGGTGGCGGTGATGGGTAGGGTGTCGTTGTGCGCAGTCTTATAGCTGTCCAGCAGAGCCAGCAGCTCCAAAATGGTCTGATTTTGGTCTTTCGTTTGGTTAAACAATGCCTTGGACATCGAAATGTTATAGCCGTTTCGGTTGGTGATCAACGGCTCACCGTTGCGGTCGTATACGTTGCCGCGGGCGGCGGAAACCGTTTCGGTGGTGGAAATGCGTTTTTCGGACAGTTCCTTATAGTAGGCGCCCTGACCGATCTGCAAATTGATCAGAGCGACGATAAAGCAGGCAAAGGTCAGTCCGATGACGATGAACATAATGACCAGACGAAGGGTGCTTTCCCGTAATCTCATTGTATGATCCCCCTTCGCTGTAAACTCAGGTTGTAGCGATAGACCACGTAATAGATCACGTAGGCCCATACGCCGGTCAGGCATAGACGGGGCAGGATGTTATGCAACAAGGCGGACAAAACGTCAATTTGTCCGTGCAACAAAATGTGCAACAGAAATTCTACTAATAGAATTACCGTCATGGCGCCCAAAACGATGCCGACGTAGCTTAAAAACAAAGGACGGAACAGCGTTTGCAGGCACACGGCGACAAGATAGGCCAAAAACATATAAAAAATGGCGCGCAGACCTACACTGCTACCGGACAGCAGATCGCTTAAAAAGCCGCAGATCAGCCCGAACCAACCGGAAAAGACCTCGCTTTCCCGAAAGGCGACGGCCAGTGTCAACAGCAGCATAAATTCCGGCGTATGCCCCAATGCGCGCGCGGGAGAGCCGGCTGATGACTGCAAAATGTAAAACACCAATGCCATCACGCCATAGCCTATGCACTTGTAACGCAGTGCTCTTGCCATAAAACCTTATTCCTTGCCTTTAAAATTGGTAATGATGAATACAGTATCGACCTGCTTGATGTTGACCGCAGGCTCTACCACCGCAAACTGGGACAGTCCGGTGGTCTCGCTTTGGATCTCCTTGACACGGCCGACAAACAGACCGTCGGGGAAAATACCACCGATGCCGCTGGTCTCCAGATTGTCGCCAACGGCCAGGGTAACGTCGTTTTTCAAATATCCGGCCTTGCAACGGCCGTCGGGGGCCAGGGAGGTATCTCCCTGCAGTACCGCCGCCTGCCCCGAACGGGTCAGAATGACGCCGATCTCGCAGGTGGGGTCAAGAATCGTGGTGACCTTACACCAAGTGGTGCCCACCTCGCTGATAAAGCCGACTACACCTTCGCCGGTGACCACCATACTTTTAGCCTGTATACCGTTGGCAGAGCCTTTGTCCAGCGTCATGGTCTGGGAATAGCCGCCCATTTCCTTGCCGGTGACGTGGGCCATGGCAAATTCCAGATCCGGCCGCTTTTCTGCCAGACCGAGCACACTGCGCAGGCTGTTGTTTTCCACCACGTATTGCTCGGCATCCCGCAACTTGGCGCCGGCCTCCTGCAGCTGTTTACGCAGCTCTTGATTTTCTTGCTCCAACTGCTCGTATTCGGTAAAAACCTTGACAAAATTGCCCGAGGCGCTGACCAGACGGTTGGAGGCCTTTTGGATGGGGGTGATGATGATGCCGGCAATGTCCTCCAGTATGGTGACCCGACCGCTGTCGGTCATACTCAACAGGGACAGCCCCAGCAGCAACACCGCCACGATACACATACCGATAAAGGCTCTGCTTTTGAAAAAATTACCCATAGTAAGTTCCTTTTTTAGTTACTCAAAGATTCCCACAGATGCGGGTTGGCCAGGGCGGCGCCGGTACCCAGCGCCACACAATCCAAGGCGTGCTCGGCAATGTTGACGTGGATGCCTGTTTCCTTGGCGATGAGTGTATCCAGACCGTGGATCAAAGCGCCACCGCCGGTCAGGGTAATGCCACGGTCGATGATATCGGCCGCAAGTTCGGGCGGAGTCTCCTCCAGCGTTTCCTTGACGGCGGCCAGAATGGTCTCGATGGGTTCTTTCATGGCTTCGCGGATCTGGGCGGAATTTACGATGATGTTTTTGGGCAGACCGGTGGCCAGATCACGGCCGTGAATGCTCATCTCACCCTCGCCCTTGTAGGGGTAGGCGCTGCCGATGGCCATTTTGATCTCCTCGGCGGTCTTTTCGCCGATAAAGAGGTTGAAGGTCTTTTTAATATAGTTGACGATAGCGACGTCCATCGCATCGCCGGCCACACGAACCGACTGGCTGGTAACGATACCGCCCATAGATACTACGGCCACCTCGCTGGTGCCGCCGCCGATGTCAACGACCATACTGCCGGTGGGCTCGCTGACGGGCAGACCCGCGCCGATGGCGGCCGCCAACGGCTCCTCAATGGAACGAACGTCCTTGGCGCCGGTCTGATAAGCGCTTTCTTCCACGGCTCTGCGTTCAACGTCGGTGACACCGTAGGGGACGCAAATCAGAATACGTACCTTGGAAAATACGCCCTTGCCCATGGCCTTACGCAGAAAATACCGCAGCATAATGGCCGTGGAGTCCAGATCGGCAATGACGCCCTCCTTCAGGGGGCGGATGGCCAAAATGCTGTCCGGCGTGCGGCCGATCATCTTTTTGGCCTGAATACCCACGGCAATGGGACGACGGTCGTAAGAGTCCAGCGCAACCACGCTGGGCTCTCGCAGAACGATGCCTTTATTGCTCTTATATACGATGGTGTTGGCGGTTCCCAGATCAATGCCGATATCATTGTAGGACATCAATCGGCGAAACCAGCTCATACCCTTCTTTTTGTTGAATTTCATTTCGGTTCCTTCTTTCTATATCACGCCACGCTTGTACAATCCGGCGGTAAATTGGCCGTCGGGCCGTTGCGCGTGGGTGTATTTATATATTATTTCTGCCACTTGTTGGGGAGATTCATCTGTAAAGTCAAAACGCTTGTCAACATCGTCAAGCCCTTGCATATCAATGTTTTCCAGCAACAGGGGCAGGGAATTATACAACGTATTGCCGCAACCGGGCCGACAGGACAGTAAAAAGGTGGCGCCGGTCCGATCCTGCAGGGTGGCAAAGCCCTTGTGGTCAATGCACCGTCCTTTGGAACGGATGACACAGTTTTTAAACTGCATCAGCGGCAGTCTGCCGTAGACGATCATGGTGGTGGGCATACTGCGGGGCAGATGCCGGATCTGCGGCAGGGACAATTCAAAGGAGAGGGTGGCGTTCACCAGCTCCAGACGGCGCAACTCATCCAGCGACAGACCGTTGGTGATGTTCAGGCCGTAATCGCCCCAAACCTCCATCCCTTTGGCCTTGGCGGGAAGGATGTGTCCCAAATTACCCACCAGCACCCGACGGATGCCCTGTTGCCACAGAGTGTCCAGCAGGGAGGTCAGTTGATGGGCGGGATAAAAATGATCGATAAAAACGCCGCGGTTTTCACCTTGATAGCAATCGACGGCCTCCGGCGGCAACCATACGACACGCATGGCGCTGTGGTCCACCTGCGGGGCAAAGCAATCTCCGGTGCGGTATAACACCTGCATTCCGCCCGATTGCTGTACGGGAGTGACGGACAGTTCGGCCTGCTGTAGAGGATGGGGGCAGACGGCGCTGCGCCGGGCATCCAATGCGGCAAGACCCTGTCGCCGCATCTCGTTGATCAAAGACACGGGCAGGAAAACGTCCTGCGTGGTGTGCAGATGACACTGCTGTAAATAATAATAGGTATCCTGCAGCTTGTCCAACCGTTGCAAAAGATCCGCTTCGGTCAATGGCTTGCTTTGCGCCGGGGCAGCCGGCGGGCTTTCCAGTGTCAGACAGTGAACGCCGTCGGAAAACTCCCAACGGCAGTTTTGCTCGGTAGAGGCTGTCAGCGTTACGTCGAGCGGGAAACGGGCGGGCGGCTTGTGTCGGGTGAGGGCCTGCACCGCCGTTTTGTAATCCTTGAAGGCGGTGGGTTGTTTGGTGCCGAACATATGGGCGCCGATGCTGTCGGCCCAATACCCGTCGGTAAAGCCTTCTCTGGAAAACAAATGGGCCAGCTGTTGCACGGTTTCCTCCGTCGGCGTCTCTCCCCGCAAAGCGCGGGCAAATACGTGGGTAACGCCGCCTACGTACTCGGGGCTTTTTAACCGTCCTTCGATTTTAAGTGAGGTCACGCCGACCTTGGCGAGCTTGTCCAGATGGGACAGCAGGGAAAGGTCCTTCAGGCTCAGCGGATAGCTGCCCTCGTAGGGCAGGCGACAGGGCTGTGCGCAACGCCCGCGGTTACCGCTGTTGCGGCCGACGACGGCAGAAAAATAGCAATGACCGCTGTAACACATACACAGCGCGCCGTGTACGAATACCTCGATCTCCAGTGACGTACCCCGAGCAATGGTTGCCACCTCTCGAACGGACAACTCACGGGCCAGCACCACGCGGGTAAAGCCCAACTGCTCCAATAGTTTGGCGCCCTCCAAATTGTAAATACACATCTGGGTGGAGGCGTGCAGGGGGATGGTGGGGGCCAACGTACGTACCAGACGGGCGGTGGCCAGATCCTGTACGATCACACCGTCGCAACCCTCACGGGCCAGTAAACGGATGCTTTGCTCCATTTCGGGCAACTGCCGCTGGGTGAGCAGGGTATTCAGCGTGACGTAGACCTTCACGCCGGCGGCGGCGCATTCGGCCTTTGCCTGACGATAGGCCTCGGGAGAAAAATTATCTGCGCCGGCGCGGGCGGAAAACTGTTGCAGACCCAGATATACGGCGTCCGCGCCGGCCTTCAGCGCGGCGGCCAGAGACTCGGGGGAGCCGGCAGGGGCAAGCAGTTCCGGCATCACAGCGTTTCCTGTGCGTCGTCCTGCTCGTACTTCTTCAACTTTTTCTGCATCAGGGTATTGGCCTTACGCAGTTCTTCGTTTTCCATCTTCAACTCGGCTGTCTGCTCGAGATAGCAACGGATCTCTTCTCTCATACGGTCCAGCGTTGCCTTGTTCTTCTCGTTTTCGTTGCACAGATCCATCGAGGTCAAAATGGCTGCCATAGGCAGGGTCATTTTGGAATTGGACTGCAGCAGAGAACGGATATGGGTATCAACGATACCTGCCAGTTCCAGCGTATATTCTCTGGATTCGTCGGAAAGGATGACAGTCTCGCTGCCTGCGATGGTGATGATGATTTTGTTTTTGGCCATGGTGGCTTCCTCCTATTGTGTAAAGTTGTACCACTTGTCACAGTGGTGGTTTCAGCGTATATATATTTATTATATATAATATTAAAGAATAATGCAACAAATTTACCGTAATTTTACAAAAAAAGGCGCCCGCAGGCGCCTTTAAAACGTGAAAACAGATCAGTTTTTACTGTACTTTTGCAAAAATGCGGTCACCGCATTGAAATATCGGGGCGGATCATATACGGCGGCATAGGCGTGGGCGCAGCCCTCAAAGAGTATAAGCTGCGTTTCACCGCCCCAATGCTGCAGCAATTCTTCCGATGCGGTATGGGGAACGGTGGGGTCGGCCGTGCCGTGCAGAACAAGCAGCGGCAACGTGACTGCGGCATAATCGCTCAGCGCCACGTCGGTGAAATGGAACCCGGCCAGCAGGCGGCTCCAGATGCCGCATAGATATAAAAACGGGGTGGCGGGCAGATGCAGTTTATGCCGCAGGCTGTAGCAAAACTGCGCGGCCGGATCGGCAAAGGGACAATCGGCGATGATGCCGCGCACCTGCGGCGGCAGCTGCTCCAACGCGCTCATCAGTACGGTGGCGCCGCCCATGGAAACGCCGCCCAGAAAAATATGGTTCGGCGCAAAACGGTCGCACAGCATCTCGCACCAGCGGCGCACGTCCCGTCGCTCCAGAATACCAAAGGATAAATATTTTCCGTCACTGCTACCATGGGCGCGTTGATCGGGAATCAGCAGATTGTAGCCCAGCTCGTGATAAAACCGCACCATGGGACACACCTCGTACAACGCCTCGGCGTGATAGCCGTGCATCAATAGCAGGGTGTCCTTACTGTCAGCGGCGGGCAGATAATAGGCCTGCAGGGTCAGTTCGTCGCTTTCGATTTCCACCCGTTGATAGGGTTGCGATAAAAACCATTGCTTGCCCCGGGTGTAGGCGCGCACCATTTCCGGCCGTTCCGCGCTGTCGTGGGGAACGGGGGCTTTCCCCCGTCGGAAGGCGGCACAAAAGATACACAATCCGGCCACCAGACCCAATATCAGTAAACTTAAAAATACGATTGCCATCAGGCGCATGGTTTTGTCACCTCACATCTTTTGCTTGGTTATTACTATACCATATCGGGCATTATTTTGCAAGAATTCCACAAAAAATGTCAGACAAGCAAACACCTTGTCAGCCCCAAAGCTTGGTAGGACAACGGATTGACGCATTTCTGTGCAAAACTCTGTGGAAAATGTGCAAAACCCAAAACCGGGCAGCAACAAAAACACTTTACACCCATCCTTTCGCTTGTCACCGTCGGCCGGAGCAAAGCGGTTGACATTTGTGTAAAAAAAGGCTACAATAAAATTACGATTTTAGCAAAATGAGGATGTGTTTTTTATGACAAAACCTGAGATCGAACGGAAGTTTTTGATACGCATCCCCGCCTTTCTGGATCGGCTGACAGGGGTGCGGATTGCACAGACCTATCTGTTGAGTGAGACCGGGACGTCACGGGTGCGTTTGTGGGAACAAGACGGTGTAAAGAAATATATCTTTACACACAAGGAACGGGTGGATGCGCTGACCGCCCTGGAGACGGAACGGGAGATCACCGAGGAGGAGTATCAAACCCTTCTCTCCCAACGGGATCCGCAGCGCAACACCGTGTATAAGACCCGCTATTTATATCCCTGTAACGGCCTGCTGTTTGAGATCGATGTCTACCCCTTTTGGCAGTCCCAATGCGTGATGGAGGTGGAACTGGAGGATGCCGCCCAGTCGGTGGAATTTCCGCCGGATATCACGGTTTTGCAGGAGGTAACGGCAGATGTACGCTATAAAAATGCAAGACTGGCGCGGTGCGTGCCGGAGGAATTGAAATGAAAAGAAAAATCATAGGCATTGCGTTGACGGTTTCGCTGTTGTTTGCCCTGTGCGGCTGTGGCAAGGTAGCTACCGGCGGCACGCTGTACGAGCATTTTGCAAACCGTGATGCCAAATTCGAGTTGGCGACGCAGGACGTAAACGCCGCTTTCCGTGAGATGTTTGCCCAGCACCCTGAACAGGTGATCTATCTGGAAAGTATGAGTTATAAGACGAGCATACTGGGCTCGGAGGTGACGGTAAAGTATATCAATACGGACGTCAATGCGGAGGACGTGATGTGCGGCACGGAAGAGGAAGTGGCGCTCGCATCGTTGGAGAAAGCCCTTTCGCAGGCGGCACCCGGCGGTATGATGGTGCTGACCGACGGCGGCAAGATCGACGCAGAAAAATACAATAAACAGCTGGCAAAGGAGAATTATCTGGTCACGATGGGCCTGCAAAGCAGCAAATGGCAGGTGACCAGCAATCAGATGACCGATGCGGTAGTGGTCTCCTATACGTTGGAGTATCAAGCCTCTGCCGAAAAGGTGTTGGCCTATCGGGAGGCGGTGCAAAAAGAGGTTGAAAAGCTGAGCAAAACGCTCTGGCAGGCAGACACGGCCCCCGAGGCGCGGGCGCGCAGTATTCACGATTATCTGATCAATCAAACCGTCTATAATACAAAGGAAGAAAGAGCGCTGGAGGATCATTGCCCTTACGGTCCGCTGATCGAGGGAAAGGGCGTGTGCGACGGGTATACCCGCGCGGCCGGTATGCTGTTGGATGCGGCGGGCATCGAGAACTATTACGTGGACGGAAGCGCCGGCGGTGAGGAGCATTCCTGGAATATCGTCAAGCTGGACGGACAGTATTATCATCTGGACGTTACTTGGGACGACCCGGTGGATCCTTCGGGCAAACAGCATCTGACCTACGATTATTATTTAAAGAGCGACGCCGACTTTTTGCTGGATCACACCTGGCAGGATGCCGACCTGCCGCCCTGCCCGAAAAACTATAAATAAAGATATATCCGCACTGTGAAAACGGCGCGGATATATTTTTTTGAAATGTATTGACAAAGCACAAAAGCTATGGTATCATATTATCACTTTAGCAAAGTAAAGTGAAGAAAGGGATATTGAAAATGAAAAAGTTTTTGAAGATCGTAGCACTGCTGTGCGTAATGGCATTGATGGCTGTGATGGCCGTCGGTTGTAACAAGGGCGCTGACAGCGACCTGGAATACGTAAAGGGTAAGGGCAAATTGATCGTTGGTATCACCGACTTTGCTCCTATGGATTATAAGGATGCTTCCGGTAACTGGGTCGGCTTTGACGCAGATCTGGCCAAGGCCTTTGCAAAGAAGCTGGGTATTGAGGCCGAGTTTGTAGAGATCACCTGGAATCAGAAGGCCAACGAGTTGAAAACCAAAAACATTGACGTAGTCTGGAACGGTATGACCCTGACCGATGACGTCAAGGCATTGATGGATTGCTCCAACGCCTATTGTAAAAATGCACAGGTCGTCGTTATGAAAAAGGACGTTTTGGGCAAATATCCGGATGCTGCCAGCATGAAGGATCTGCGCTTTGCCGTTGAGCAGGGCTCTGCCGGCGAAGAAATGGCCACGGAAAACGGTTTTGCCACCACCACCGTTGATAAGCAGTCCAAGGCGTTGATGGAGGTCTCCTCCGGTACCTGCGATGCGGCGATCATCGATTTGCTGATGGCCGGCGCTATGATCGGTGAGGGCACCAGCTATGCCGATCTGGACATTTCCATCGAACTCAACAGCGAGGAATACGGCGTTGGCTTCCGTCAAGGCAGTGACCTTGTAAAAGAACTCAACGATTTCTTCGTAGAGGCTTACAAAGATGGCACGATTGCCAAGTTGGCCGAGACCTACGGCATCGCCAAGAACATTATCGAACAGAAATAAACATAACCAAATGCAAGGGGCAGAGGGGTGAAAACTCCTCTGCTTTTCGCAGTAAGGTGGATATTATGAGCTTTACAGAACAGTTTCCAATCGTATTCGGGGCGTTGAATCAAGGCTTTTTGCAAACGCTGAAGTTGTTTGTTGTCACGCTGGTGGGCGCATTGCCGCTGGGCCTTTTGATCTCCTTTTGCTCGATGAGCAAATTTATGCCCCTACAAAAATTTACCCGTATGATCATCTGGATCGTGCGGGGCAGTCCGTTGATGCTGCAGCTGCTGATCATCTTTTTCGGTCCCGGTCTGCTGTTTGGTGTTCCCATTTGGGGCGGCGGCGAAAACGGCCGTTTTCTGGCGGCATCGGTGGCCTTTATCATCAATTACGCCTGCTATTTTTCCGAGATCTACCGCAGTGGTATCGAGTCGGTACCGCACGGTCAGTATGAGGCGGGGCAGGTGCTGGGTATGACGAAAAGCCAGATCTTTTTCAAGATCACTCTGCTGCAGATGGTCAAGCGGATTCTGCCGCCCATGAGCAACGAGATCATTACGTTGGTCAAGGATACCTCCCTGGCTCGTATCATCGCCCTGCAGGAGATCATCTGGATGGGCGAAGCATTTACCACTACCTCCCACGGTATTTCGGGACAGGTGTGGCCGTTGTTCTTTACCGGCGTGTACTATCTTGCCTTTAACGGCGTGCTGACCATTTTGTTTGGCAAGCTGGAAAAGAAACTGGATTATTTTCAGATATAGGGGGTGCGAAAATGGCGTTTTTACAGGTAAATAAACTCTCTAAAACCTTTGGCAGCACCAAGGTTTTGGAGGATATCACCTTCTCTATGGAAAAGGGAGAGGTGCTGGCCATTATCGGCTCCTCGGGCAGTGGCAAGACTACTTTGCTGCGCTGTCTGAACTTTTTGGAAACCCCTTCTGGTGGTTCTTTTTCGCTGGGGGGCGACGTGCTTTTCGATGCGGAGGACTGCGCCACCCACAGCGACGAGCAGATCCGTCAAAAACGGCTGCATTTCGGTATGGTATTTCAAAACTTCAACTTGTTTCCCCAATATACGGCGCTGGATAACGTAATGCTGGCCCCTTCTTTGCAAAAAAAGCAGGAGCCGGAACAGATCGAACAGACGGCCAAAGGGCTTTTGAAACGTGTGGGGCTGGGCAATCGGATGGATTCCTATCCCTGTCAACTGTCCGGCGGCCAACAACAGCGGGTTGCCATTGCGCGCGCGCTGGCACTGCATCCGGATATTTTGTGCTTTGACGAGCCGACCAGCGCTTTGGACCCCGAGTTGACGGGGGAGGTACTGCGAGTCATCAAGGGACTGAAAAGCACGGACAGTACCATGATCGTGGTCACCCACGAAATGGAGTTTGCCAAAAACGTGGCGGATCGTGTGATCTTTATGGCGGACGGCGTCATTGAGGAGGAAGGGGATCCCGTCACCCTGTTCGAGCATCCCCGCAGTGAAAAACTCCGCGCCTTTTTGGCCAAAAGCCTGGAGGAGATTTAAGGTGGGTCTTACCGTATTGCCCATTCGTTTGCAGGCACCGGTCTCGATGCGCTTGGCGGCGCTGGGGGATCTGCACGGCGCCGATCCCGCCCCGATATTGGAGCAACTCCGCGCGTTGCAACCTGACGGCATATTGCTGACGGGAGATATTCTGCAAGGCCCCTGGCTCAAACGACCGTGGGCGCAGGACTGGAAAGAACAGTATGATCGCGGCATTCGCCTGATGGAGGGCTGCGCCGCTATGGCCATCACTTGCTATGTAGGCGGCAATCACGAAAACGGATTGTCTGCCGACCGATTGGAGGAGGTGCGCGCCACGGGGGCGATCCCGCTGATGGAAACGGCCATAACACTGGGTGGTATACACCTTGGCGGTATCTTTTCACCCGCATCCTTCGGTAAGGGGCAAAAAGAGCCGGATACGGCCTTTTTACAACGCTTCGCACAGCAAGACGGGTATAAGGTGCTACTGTGTCACCATCCCGAATTTTTTGATCCTTATATTCAGGAACTGGATATCGATCTGACGGTTTGCGGCCACGCCCACGGCGGACAATGGCGCATCGGCAGGCAGGGCGTTTTCGCCCCGGGACAGGGGATCTTTCCCCGCTATACCTGCGGCCTGTATCATGGGCGGTTGGCGGTGCATACGGGACTGGGAGACCATACACGGGTACCCCGTATCTGTAATCCTCATACCATGCTGGATATTACTCTTACAAAATAAAAAATCCTCGTACCAAGGGCGGAGCACCACCCTGGTACGAGGATTTTTGTTTGATTATTGAATGCCGAACTTCAATACGTTGGAGATCTCTTGCTTTGCGTAATTGGAAAGTTTGGTCATACAGGAGGCGACCGAGAAGGTCTTGTCGTAGACGGAACGGTTGAAGTTGGTGGTGCTGCCGGCGGCAGTGCTTGCCAGCTTGCCCACGCCACTACCGACGCCGAAACGTCCGTTTTTCATACCGAAATCATAAAATTCCGTTACCTGATCGTAGCTCCATTTGGCGTGACTGATCAAAAAGTCAAAGCGGCATTCGGTGAAACGATTACACCACAGCTCGCAGAATTTGATGGCGGCCACACGGTTTTGCTCTTTGCTGGTTTTGCGGGGAACGCCGATGCCGTAGCCGTAAACCTCAACGTGATTGATGGCGCCCTGGTTTTTCTCATTTTTGGGGAAGGGAACCCAGAAATATTCGTTTTTCTTGTTCTCTTCTACAATATTTACGATATCTACACCGGCGGTGCCGTAGCACATAATGACCTGCTTTTCCTTGTCAACGCCGCTGAAGGAGGAACCGGGGTTGCCGTCAAAATAGTTACCGCCGCTGTCGCAAACGCCTTCCAGCCAAACAAAGGTCTCCTTGACCTCTGCGCTTTCCCAGTTGTTGACAATGCCGCCGTTGGGGTCGTTACTGTCAATTTCAAAACAGGCTTTGCCGTTGGTATTGGCCCAGTACCAGAACTGGCTCCAGGTGGCGCAACCGTATACCATCTTACCCTGCGCGTTGGTGTCCGGCAGCGCGGTCATATACTTTTTAAAGCTGGTCCAGTTCCAATTGCCTGCCTTGAACAGAGTATAAGGATCGTCCAGACCCTGCTCCTTGATAAAGGTCTTGTTGTAATTGAGAACGCCGTTGGCCAGACGGGGACCGAGAACGATGGGCTTACCCTTCCAGGTGGTGTGGTGGGTGAGCATGGGGTCCAGACCGGGAGAATTGCTCAATTTGTCCATATTGCAATAGCTGTCCAGCGGCGCCAGAATGTTGCAGATATAGGGGAACGAGCCGACGTGGGTGGTGATCAGGTCACAATCCTTGCCGGCGCTCATAGCCTGGAAGGGCTTGAGCACGGCGTTGGAGCCGGAGGAACAGCGGATGTACTTGACGGAAACGCCGTACAGCCGTTTCAGTTCCTTAAACCATTCCCATTCGTTGATGTATTTGCCGGATTTGTTGTAATAGCCGAACATACCGTAATCTACACCGGTAAACAGCGTAAAGGTCTTGCCCTGCAGATCGGACAACTTGCCGCTTTTGCAAAAGCCGGTTTTGTCCAGATCGAAGGAAACGGCAGCGTCCTTGTTGTATGTCTTGGAGGGATTCATCAAAGGATTGCCTTGCGGAGTTTCTACGGAGCTTCCGTTTTGGGTGGGGTTATTGTTGCCGGTGGGGTTGTTGTTGCCGGTGGGATTGTTGTTGCCGCCGGTGGGGTTGTTGCTGCCGGTGGGGTTGTTGTTGCCGCCGGAAGGCGTGTTGCCACCGGAAGGCGTGTTGCCGGAGGGCGTGTTGGTATTGCCCTGAGAGGGTGCGTTTGGATCGCCTTGGGTGGGGGTGTTTTGTCCGGTGGGATCGTTGCCGGTGTCACCCGGCCCGGTAACGTCGGTATCGCCGGTTTGGGGAGTGTTTCCGTTGTTGCTGCTGTTGAATATCTCTTCTTCATCCTCTGCCGGCCGACAGGCGGACAGCATACACAGGACAAAGCAGAGTACCATCAACAGTAGGATGGCAGATTTAAAACGTTTCATAATATCAATCCTTTATCTTAAATTTGCGGAACGTCGACCCAGGTGTCGGGGGTGTTCTGCGCCTGCAGTAAAGCGGTGCGCAGCGCCATGATCCACAGCGTTTCCTTGGGATCGAAGTCAGCCTTGCGGTTGAGCATAAAGTTGCCGATGGCGGTAATGGAACGGTTGAAATATTTGGACAGAATGTCGATCTTGGCCGTTTCCTGCTCCCATTGGAGCAGAGCGGAGAATTTGTGATAGTTGTATCCGCCGGTGATGGTGCCCGTTTTGCCGTCGGCAAAGTGGATGACCACGTTGTACCATTTTCCGTTTTGGGTGAACAGCAGCTTTTGACCGGGCGCCTTGAGCAGCATAACCAGCGGCTCCAGCTGATGGATGGAGTAGGTGTCCACGCCACCGCCGCCCCACATGGAAGCAGAGGTCAGTCCGGTGGCATCTACGTCATCATATTCCTCGGGATAGCGCAGAGCGGAGAAGGTACACAGGGGTGTGTCGTGCTCCTCTGCCAAGGCGAAAATGCGTTGCGCGGCGGCAAGATCGGGGGCAAATGTCTTGTCGATAAAGACCGGCTTACCCGAGCGGAGCGCCGCCTGGGCCAGTTCCTCGTGCTTGTCACAGTGGTCGGGAGCCAAAACGATGATACCGTCACTGTTGGCCACGACCTCCTCGGGGGTGGCGTAGCAGGTGATCTCCTTTTCGGCGCACCATTCTTCACTGGTTTTGCCCGTTTTGGGGGCGGGAATCTCACCGTAACCGCAGGTAACTACCACCTTGCCGTCGGTCAAAACGGGCAGGTCTCTGTGATACTCTTTGGCGTGGGGTTCGTCCAGATAATAATCGATCAATCCAATTTTCATCATAATACAATCTCCTTATGTGTTTCAGCCGAGTCGTAGATGGCCTGCATCAGACGGGCGGTGATGATGTTGGTGTCAATGTGCGAGGGCAATTTTTTGCCGGTTTGGATACAATCGACAAAGGCATTGATCTCGTTTTCAAAATGATCGGTGGGGGTGAATACGGGGGTGTAGGTTACCATAGCGCCGTTTTCGATGCGATAAACGGTAAATTCCTTGCCGTATTGCAGGCGGATGCCGCCCTTTTCACCGATAAAGTCGATGAACATCTCTCTTTCAAAGATGTTTTGCGCCCAGGCGCCGTTGATGGTAATAACGGGACCCTCGGTACGTACCATACCCGTTACCATTTCCTCCACGTCATAGGTGCCGTCCAAAATCGGCGGGCCGGCCCACATACTCTTGTAAACGTAGCCGCCGATGTCCTTGCCCAGCTTTGAGAAGCATTCGGCCGAAACGGTCTTGGGCTTGGGGTCGCCACAGCAGTACATAACGATGTCCAGAAAATGAACGCCCCAGTCGATCAGTACGCCGCCGCCGGCAATATCCTTGGTGGTGAAGGGGCCGCCGAGTCCGGGGATGGAGCGAGGACTGCGGAAGCTGACGTAGGTCTGCAAAATCTCACCCAGCTCACCGCTTTGAATATACTCGCGGATGCGGTTGACCGAGGTGTTAAAGCGGTTGCAGACACCGATGTTCAGCGTCATACCCGTTTCGTTTTGCACCTTTTGCATTTCCAGCGCCTCGGCGTAGGTGCGTGCCGCCGGCTTTTCGCACAGGACGTGCTTGCCGGCTCGCATGGCGGCAATGGAGATCTCGGAGTGGACCTTGTTGGGGGTACAAACCGAAATGGCGTCGATCTCGGGATCGGCCAGCGCCACCTTGTAATCGGTGATGGCGGTGCCGCAGCCGTAATTCTTTACGGCCTTTTCCGCGCGCTCGGGGATGATGTCACAAAAATATTTGATGACGGCATCGCCGTTTTTCATATATGCAGGGATGTGCGCATTGTTTGCAATGGTGCCGCAGCCAATGACTGCAACGTTAATGGTTTTCATACGACCACTTCCTTTCTTTACTTTAATCATATAATTTTTGCGGCAAATTGCAAGGGCAGTCGTTTGCTTTGTTGTTGTCAAAACTTTACCTGCTTTTTATAAAAAAGTTGACAACGGCATATCCGAGGCGTTATGATAAAAGCAGGAGGGATGCAAGGATGCAGCACAGCGGTAAACGATATCATATCAATTATTCTTTTTTTGATGCGCCGATTATGTGCGGCGCGGTCAACGTCTATCAGATCTGTGACGTGGCCTGCCGTGGCGGCAACGAGGTCGCCAATCACTATCAGCATTGTCACGAGATCTCACTGGTGGCGGCCGGGGAAGGGGTGTTCACCCGGAATGAGGAGCATTATCGGCTGCGGGAGGGCAGTCTGTTTGTGGTAAGTCAGGGGGATATGCACAGTATTTATTCCTCCCGTCACGATCCTTTGCGGTATCTTTGTATTGCCTTTACCTTTAACCGTGCTCACGGTGATTTTGCAAAATACGAGCAATTGGCATCTTTTTATGAGAATACCGAGCAATCGGTGGCGCAGGATCTGTACGACAGCTATCATCTGCTGTCCGGCGCCATCGGAGAGATCTCTTCACTGAAGGAATTGGGGGAGGAGATGTTCGGCGCTTTCGTGCGGCAGATCCTCATCAGCACTTACCGTTCCTTCGCCGGAGAAAAGCGGGTGAATCTACGGGAGTTTATCCCTCATAACAACGTAAACCCGCTGATTTATGAAATGACCCGTTATATTGATGAAAACCCGGACAAGCCTTTGGGGGCGATGGGGGATGCCTTGGGATATAATTACAGCTATCTGTCCCGTCTGTTCAGCACCAATATGGGTTCCACCCTGCGGCAGTATTACGACCGCCGTCGCTTTGAACGGGCGGAACAGCTGTTGGAGGAGGCGCATCCTCTTTCCGTCATTGCGGAAAAGTTAGGCTTTGCCGATACCCCTACCTTTTGTAAGGCCTTTAAAAAATACTTCAAATGCTCTCCGGGCGAATACCGAAAAGAGCGGAAATAATATTCTGTTGCTGCTAAAGGGTGGTGCGAAATTTCGCGCCACCCTTTGTTGTTAAACAAAACCCACGCGATCGTCGCGTGGCTCGATAGAGCTTTGGCGATGAGCAGGAAAAAGAACGGTCTGAATAAGGAGCAGAGGGCAACTTGGGCCTCGCCTCCCTCTGTCGAGGGAGGGGGATTTTTGCGTAGCAAAAAGACGGAGGGAGAGAGGATAAGGGCAGAATGAGAAGTTTCGTTATCTCTCCCTCAGTCCTCGCTGACGCTCGGACAGCTCCCTCGTCAGAGGGAGCCAAG
>JAZQDW010000049.1:0-4750 GCA_045546995.1 Eubacteriales bacterium | reverse complement strand
AAAAATCGGCTCCGGCAAAATTCTGCGTCCTGAAAGCGCAGAATTTTAAGAGATTTTTGGCGCAGAGGAGGAGGCAAGGCTGACGCCTGCCGACGACGATAATCCAAAAAGCACCGAAATTATGCACTTTCAGGCGTGTTCAGATGCGCCTCCACTGCTTATCAGGACCAGCGGGCCTTGGCCAATTCGGGATAAGCATCATCCACGATGTTGACCATACGGCGGAGCAGTCTTACGCATTCCTCACCACAGCTGACGTCGTCCAGATAAGCGTCACAGTCAGCAACGGTATCGTTGTCCTTGTCGATAAAGAACTTGATCCAACGATATTTTGCATTCAGTTCGTTGCAGGCCAGAACGCCGTTGGCCTCTTTCCCGTTGAAGTTGAGGATATCCCAGCACTTCAGGGCAACCATATTTTCGCCGTCTTTGTCAAAGAAGAAATAAATCGGAATCGTGTTCAGATTGTCGCCGGAATAAACGACCTTTACACAAAATTCGTCTCTGTCCTGGTATTTGATACCGATCTCGTCCATATGACGCAAGAACAAACGCTTGTAATCTACCATGATTATACTCTCCTTTTTTGTTTTATATTAGTTTAATTATATCAAATGCGTTTTTTGATGTCAAGGAATTTTAAACGGTCCTGCGCCGTTTGTCTTACTCCGCTTCGCCACGGACAGGCCGGATCGGCGCGATAAAAATTGCCGTACGCCGCATAGCTTTGACACTTTGCGCCGCCTCTGCAATGATAGGCAAATACACAATCTGCGCACTCCTTGGGCGTCCGTCTTTCCCGCAACGCCCGAAAAGTCTCGTGATCAAAATAGATCTCTTGCAACGTTCGCTCCAGCGCATTACCGCAAACAATGGGCATCCGTCTGCAGGGCATCACGTTGCCAAATTCGTCCACCGTGATCAGACTGTCCCCCGCACTGCAGTGATAGAGCTGTCCGTCGGTGTTTTGAAACTGCAGGGCGCGATTGAGTGTCACAACGGTTTTAGGAAACAGCAGACGGGTCAATGCATTACCGCGCGCCCGTTGCATCGTTTTGATATAATCGGGCAGCCTGTCGGCGGTGATGACCAAATGCTCCAGTTCCTCCCCGTTGCCGATGGGCACCAAACGGTCACTCCACAGTTTGGTGATCCCCCGACGGCGGCACGCCGCCGCCACGTGGGGCAGAAAACGATAGTTTTCCCGATTGGCGGTAAAACTGATGTAGGTGCGAATACCGTTTTTTTCCAAGCGGGCGGCGGTGCCAAGCACCCGATCGTAATCCCCCGGCGCTCGCAGGGCATCGTGCATTTGCCGATCGCCGTCAATGCTCAACTGTACAAAGGAGACCTCCGTCTCCTGCAACAACTGTAATATCTCTTCGTCAATAAAGGAACCGTTGGACAAAATGCCGAAGCTGAAATGCTCCTTTTGCTCCCCTAAATAGCGCAAGATCTGTTTGATATCTTTTCTGAAAAACGGCTCGCCGCCGGTGATATTGATATGTCCCTTACGACGGATGCCGTGGCGCCGATTGTATTGCAATCGCAACGCCTTATATTGTTCAATAATTGAGCGGATATCCTCAAAGGAAAGGGTCTCCACGTCCCCTTCCGTCCGATAGCAATGCTTACAACGCAGATTGCAACGGCCGGTAATATGAAACTGCAACAGCAGTCGGGATTGCATATTACAAGACATATCAATCACCGCAGCCGCCGCAACCGCCACAGCCGCCGCAACCGCCGCAACCGCCACAACCGCTGCAACCGCTGTCGGAAGAAGAGGCCGCCCGGGCCGCCGCGATCGCCGCCGCAACCGAATTGGTAACCGCCGCCGTGTACAGCGTAACGTCCGCTATTTCTTCATACCGGACAGGTATCTTATAATCAATGGCGTAGACGCGCAGCAAATGCTCGATCTCCACCGGGGACAGCTCCGTCCCCACAGGCAGCTGCGCCACCTTTTCCTCACAGATGGCAATTTTATGCTGCATCACCGGTTTGAGCAACATATTTTTGCAAAGTTTGTTTCGGATCGCCCGAACCACCACGTACTCCATCAGTGCGGTAAAACCGGATGCTATTGTGACGATCACCAAGAGCTCAACAGCCTTTTCGTTGTACAGACCCATCAGCAGTTTGGTGACAACCAGCCAAAAATACAAGCCGGTGCTGATCATAAAGGCCCAGTTGTAGACCTTCTCCAGCCGATTTTTTCTCTTTTCCACGAATTTGCCGCCCTCACTTTGGATGACCGGATCGACCAATACGTGATTGACCAGATCTGCCACCGTAACGTACCGTTTCTCCCCATTTTCGGCGGGAAGGGTATGCTGGCGGATGAAGGCAACGATCTTACCGACCTGCGGATTTTGCGCGCAATACGCCGTCAGCTCCTGCTCGGAAAGATCGGGATTGATCTGCACGGACTTCAATTCCACCTGATCCTCGGTCTCTTCCAAAACAGTATACTGTAAAATTCCGTGCAGCTTACCCTTCAACAGATAATAGCCCATCAGCTGATACCGATCCGCTTTCTGCAGCAGCATCAGATCACTGTCAAAAAACACGAAATCCTTGATCTTCTTTTTCATACCGCCGATCACGATACAGGTATGAAGAAGATCAAAAACGGACAGCGCTGTCACGCCGACCAGACCGATGATTATAATAATTCCCAAAAAATCTTCGCCCCGAATCTGGCGGATGACCTCGGGAAAATCATTGATCGCGCCGCAATACGACAAGCCATACATCACCATTGCCACGGGCGGGATATACATCAAGTATTTGTTCTTTTTTCGAATACCGACGATCGCCAAAATCAGCGCAAGGACAAAGGCGATGGTCGACAGCACGCTCATTGCGGAAAGCTCGATTTCCATTTCAACGAAAAGCACGTACGCGACCACACCGACAACACTGCCGGCAATACAAACGAGCACACCGATGATAACGCCTTTTGTGCGGGAGGTATACAAAGCGGCAAGTCCAAAAACCGCCATGGCCAAAAATGGCAAAAATACCGCCAGAGATCCGACGATCATTGCGGTGTTGCTCTCTGTGATGCCGCCGTACAACATCATGCCAAACATAAATGAAAAGAACAGCGCAAAAAATATAGTAGTGCCCTTCCATTGTTCTTTTTTCGTCAAGTCAATCGGAGCATCTGCCGTCGACTGGAGAGCGTTTTGTTCTCCACAGTGGGGACAGCCCTCCATAAAATTTTTGGACAGTTGTCCACCGCATTTTTTACAATTCATCCCGTTTTTCTCCCTTATTCCATCGTTTGGGTTACAGGTGCCGTCTGTCGACGGCATCCGACAAAAATCGATATTAAAATAATTATAACAAACTATTTATATATATGCAAGCCTCTCTCGTCTCTCAAAAACAAAAATACGCGACCGAAACGGTCGCGTATTTTTACTTTATTTTCATAAAATTTGTCTCGCTGAAATTTTGGTTGACCAAAAAGCCGCCGGACAGCCGATAGGGAACGGTGCGTGTGTTCATCTGCAGTTCTTTCGAATAAACACCGTCCTTATAGTGATCCGGGCCGGAAAAGGTCAGCAAAACTTCCTTGCCCTTGACCTGCCAGGATATCTCCTTTTGAGAGCATTGCAGCAGATCCTCTTTCGTTTCATCCGAAATAGAAAAGCCCTCCTCACAGCCTACGTATCGATAGCACAACGTCCCGGTGCCGTCGGCGTTGAGCACCATGGTTTCCTCCCCAAAGACCAGGCCGTTTTGAAATTGGTTTTCAACCACGTCCGATATCGGCTTTTCGCTCTCCCGATAATACGTACCCACATACTGCGTCGACTCGGCGCTGCAGCCAGTCAGCAACAAAACGAGCATCAACCACAATCCCATCTGTAAAATCCGTTTCATCTTGCACGCCCTTTCCGCTACCGGCTCAGCAGGCGGATGGCCTGCCGATATTTTTCCACCCGCCGTTGGGCGCGCTCATCCACCGTATCCAGACGTGTCGTGTCGGAATTGTGACGTAGATCGGCCAACTTGACGGCCGTTGCCACGGGATCTTTTTTGATTGCCGCCACGTATTCCATATACGGTACCGACGCTTCGTGGGTCAGCAAACGCAGAGCCGATATAACCTCCGCCGCAAAGCCCATTGCCTCCAGCTCGGCAAAGGTGTAAGACGAATCCTCCACCACGTCGTGCAGTAACGCCACCACGGTGGTCACCTCATCCTCCATCTGTTCCGCCAGATGAAAGGGATGGAATACGTAGGGCAGGCCGCTTTTGTCCACTTGCTCCTTATGGGCCGCAAAGCACAGCTTGAGCGCCTTTTTGGTTTCTGCCGTATAAATCATATCATCGCCTCCATCACCATCTTATCACATTTTCTCCCCTTTGCAAAGCCCTAATTGACAACGATACGGGGATATGTTATAATACAACCACTAAAAAAATACGGAAAGAATGTGAAAAAGATGAAAAAATTTTTGATCGTAACGGCCATCCTTTGCCTGCTGCTGTCCCTGACCGGCTGTGGTGAAAAGAAGATCCTGCACTGCGACCATTGTAAAAAAGAAGTGACCGTCAAGGCCAGCTCCAACATGGAAGAGGACTGGACCATTTATTGCGAGGCCTGCAATGAAAAGCTCTTTGGCGACGATCCGCTGCTCAGCGGCAAATAAAATCGAATTTTACAAACGCCGCAACACTAAAAAAAGAGGGGGGGGGGGTTTGGGGGGTTTTTTTTTCTGATAGGGGGGGG
>JAZQDW010000048.1:0-27066 GCA_045546995.1 Eubacteriales bacterium | reverse complement strand
AATTTTGCCGGAGCCGATTTTTGCATCGGCAAGGCATAAAACGCAGCCAATACTTTGTGTATTGGCGAGTATTTTAACACAGCTGAGGTGAAAATCGGCCCGTCAAAATCGGGTTCGGATACTCCTCCGCTGCTTAAGGAGCCTTAATTTTGGAAACACAGTACGTTAAACACTATTCCCATCATTTAGGTCGGGAGATGGAATGCAAAATTTACGGTCACGGCGGCCGCCCCGTTTTATTCATTCCCTGCCAGGATGGCAGATATTTTGACTTTGAAGGATTTCAGATGCACGAAACCTGGGGCGAGTGGATCGAGTCGGGTGCCGTTTGCGTCTTGGCCATTGATACGCTGGATAAGGAGACCTGGTCGGACACTGTCACGCCGGCAGAACACCGCGCCGCCCGCCACGAGGCGTGGATGCAATATCTGGTCAACGAGGCCGTTCCCATGCTTGAAGAAAAAACGGGACGCGGCGGCACCATCGCCTTTGGTTGCAGTTTGGGCGCCACCCACGCCGTCAATCTGTTTTTACGTTTCCCCGATACCTTCGGCGGCTGTCTGGCACTGAGCGGTATTTACACCGGCGCCTACGGCTTTGGCGACTATATGGACGGCAACGTTTATCAAAACTCCCCCGTCCATTATATGGAAAATCTACCGCCCGATCACCCCTACGTTGAAAAACTCAACCGGGGGCAGGGCATTATATGTGTAGGTACCGGCGCCTGGGAAGAGCCGCAGACGACCTTCCGCCTCAAAGAACTGTTTGAACAAAAGGGCATCAACATTTGGGTCGACATTTGGGGCGAGGACGTCAATCACGATTGGCCCTGGTGGCACAAGCAAGTTGCCTATTTTGTACCCAAATTACTCGGTTAAGGAGCGTTTTATGAAGAATATTGTTTTTATTTCCCCCAATTTTCCCACCAACTATTGGATGTTTTGCAAAGAGTTGAAAAATAACGGAATGAACGTATTGGGCATCGGTGATCAGCCCTATGACCAGCTGCGCGGGGAGCTGAAGGACAGCCTGAACGAATATTACAAGGTCGACAGTCTGGAAAACTATGACGAGGTGTACCGCGCCGTGGCCTATTTTGCCTTCCGTTACGGCAAGATCGACTGGTTGGAAAGCAACAACGAATACTGGCTGGAGCAGGATGCACGCCTGCGTACCGACTTCAATATCCAAAGCGGTTTTCACACCGATGATATGGAGCGAATCAAGCACAAATCCAAAATGAAGGAATATTACGTCAAAGCCGGAATCCCCGTGGCAAGATACTATATGGTCTCCACTTTGCAGGGATGCCGTGATTTTATCAAAAAAGTGGGATATCCCGTTATTGTCAAGCCGGACAACGGTGTGGGCGCCGCCGCTACCTACAAACTTTCCGATGACAGCGAACTGGTAGCATTTTTTGAGAACTATCCCAAGGACGTGCCCTACATCATGGAAGAATTTATCCACGCCGAGGTCAACTCCTACGATGCTATTATTGATGCAAACGGCAAACCGATTTTTGAAACGGGTAACGTGACCCCCATGTCCATTATGGATATCGTGAACAACGCCGACAATTCGCTGTATTACATCGTCAAAAATCTGCCCGCCGACGTACGCAAGGCGGGACGCGCCACCGTCAAGAGTTTTGGCGTTAAGAGCCGTTTTGTCCACTTTGAATTCTTCCGCCTGACGCAGGATCAGAAAGGTTTGGGAAAACAGGGGGACGTAGTGGCGTTGGAGGTTAATATGCGTCCTTGTGGCGGCTTTACCCCCGATATGATCAACTTTGCAGGTTCCATCAACGTATACAAAGTATGGGCAGATATGATCGCCTTCGGCAGCACCGAGCTGCAACCGGGGGAACGTTCCTTCTGTGCCTTTGCCGGCCGTCGGGACGGTAAAAATTTTGCCCTCTCCCATGAAGAACTGATGGAAAAATACGGTTATTGTATGCGAATGGTGGATCGGATTCCCGATGCGCTGGCAGGCGCAATGGGCAATCAAATGTACGTGGCCACCTTCCCCACCAAAAAAGAAATGGACAAATTCTACAGTGATGCCGTCCGGGAAAAGGAGTAAGATATGATCGGCGTAATTTTTGATATGGACGGCACCCTGCTGGATACCCAGCGCATCTACATTGATGCTTGGGAGGCCATCGGTCCGGAATATGGCGTGGAGGGTCTGGGATCGCATATCCCCGCTGTCTGCGGTATGAACGTCGCCGCCTGGCAGCAATATCTGCGGGAACGCTTCCCCTCCATTGTGCTGGATGAGTTTTACGAAAAGGTCAAGGACTATATTCAAAAAAATCTCGTCATCCGCTTTATGCCGGGTGCAAAAGAACTGATGACTTTCTTAAAAGAGCATCACGTTCCCATGGCCATTGCCTCCGGTTCCTCCCGAAATCTGATCACGTATTACTTTTCCCATCTGGGCGGGCTGGATGATTTTGCCGCTGTGGTGGGCGGCGACGAGGTCCGAAATTCCAAGCCGGCCCCTGATATCTTTTTGCAGGCCGCTGACCGACTTGGCATATCACCCGAAAATTGCATTGTTTTTGAAGATGCAGAAAACGGCGTGCAGGCGGCATTTGCCGCCGGAATGCGCTGCATCGCCGTTCCGGACGTAGCCCCCATCAGTGAAGCGACCTGTCGACAGTTGTTTGGCTGTACAGAATCGCTGGATGCGGCCATTCCGTTGCTAAAAACACTATTATAAATAACCGGTGTTTATGGCCCATACTTTTTTAAATTTCTCCCCGAGACTTTCGGTCTCGGGGTCTTGCTTTTTCAGTAAAGAAAGCGTATAATATTGTCGAACTTTGAGGAGGTGCATTTTATGCTGTTTTTTTATATCCGTCACGGTGCCCCCACCTACGTCCCCGATGCCCTGACCCCCTTGGGAAAGCGGCAGGCAGAAGCGGTGGCGCGGCGATTACAAACCCACGGAATAGACCGCATTTTTTCCTCCACCTCTACCCGTGTCATGCAAACGGCAGAACCATTGTGTGAGATCCTGCAAAAGCCGCTGACCACCTTGGCCTTTGCCCACGAAAGTCTGGCTTATGCGGATTTTAAAGTGGAAACGGCGCCGGAAAAAAGCACTTGGGTATTTAACAATCCGGAATATCGAAAACTGATGCAAAGCGCCGAGGTGCGCGCCTTGGGCGACCGTTGGTACGAGCACCCAAAGTTGACCTGCTTTGCCCCGGGATATCATCGAATTGCTGCGGAGGGTACCGCCTTTTTCCGTTCGTTAGGATATGAACGTATAGAAGGCAGCGGCGCTTTCCGCGCCGTAGCCCCGACGGAAGAACGTGTAGCGCTATTTGCCCATCAAGGCTTTGGTCTGGCTTTTTTCAGCTGGCTGTTGAACATCCCTTATCCCCAGTTTTGCACGCAATTTGATTTTTGCCACACGGGAATGAGCGTTGTGACCTTTGACGAAGAGGATGGTCTTTGCTATCCAAAGCTGTTGTCCCACGCAGAAACCGGACATTTATATCAAGCCCATCTGCCGTTGAATTATAATAATAAATACAGTTTTTAAGTGTTTTAAAGGAAGATGATGAAATGAACACACTATTATCCGTATCGATCGCATTGTTGGCCGGTCTGCTGATGACCCGTCTGTTCAAGCCCCTCAAATTGCCGGCGGTCACCGCTTATCTGATTGCCGGTGTCTTGGTAGGTCCCTATTGTTTAGGCGCCTTAGGACTGAACGGTCTTGGTTTTGCCACCGCTGAATCCGTCCACGCCTTAGGACTGGTCAGTGAGGTAGCTTTGGGATTTATTGCCTTTTCCATCGGAAATGAATTTCGTACCGAAGATCTGAAAAAAACCGGTAAGCAAGCGCTGATCATCGGTATTTTACAGGCGCTGTGCGCCACGTTGCTGGTTGATCTTGCCCTGATCGGTGTCTACTATCTGTTGCCGGAGGGTACTATCACCATTCCGCAGGCATTGGTATTGGGCGCCATCGCTACGGCAACCGCCCCTGCCGCCACCCTGATGGTCGTCCGACAGTACAAGGCCAAGGGCCCGTTGACCAAATTGCTCCTTCCCATCGTAGCGCTGGATGATGCAGTGGGCCTGATAGTCTTTGCCGTTTCCTTCGGCATTGCCCGCACTATGATCGAAGGAAAGGCAGATCTTGTCAGCATTCTGGTAAATCCGTTAGTCGAAATTGTCGCCTCCCTGTTGCTGGGCGCAGTGATGGGCTGGGTGTTGACACAGTTGGAAAGATTGTTCAACTCCAACACAAACCGTCTGAATATGACCATCGGTCTGGTATTTCTCACTGCCGCGCTATCGCAGTTTGAATTTCATATCGGCCCGGTCCACGTGCAGTTTTCCTCGCTGTTGGTCTGCATGATGCTTGGTACCATCTTCTGCAACATCTGTCCCCTGTCCCACGATTTGATGGGAGCCGCTGACAAATGGACTTCCCCGCTGTTTGCCCTGTTCTTTGTCATCAGCGGCGCCGAACTGGAGCTGAGCGTATTTACCCAATGGACCATCGTAGTCATCGGCATCGTATACATTCTGTTCCGTTCTGCCGGTAAATATTTCGGTACGCTGTTCAGTGCCAAGATCTCCGGCTGTTCCCCCGCGATCTGCAAATATCTGGGCATTACCCTGCTGCCGCAGGCAGGCGTCGCATTGGGAATGTGCTCCATCGCCGCCGCGCAGATGTCTGACGGCGCCGGCAATCTCATCCGTAACACCACCCTGTTCGGTGTGTTGATCTACGAGCTGGTCGGTCCGCTGTTTACCCGTATGGCCCTGCAGGCCGCCGGCGAGATCCAACCCATGTCCGACGAGGTCAAAAACCGCCGGCATCACAAACTGGCCGCCGTTGCCGCCGCAAAAAAAGAAAACTAAAGCAAAAAAACAACACCGCTTTGCGTGATACTCTTAACGGAGTATCACGCAACTCTATTCGCCTGACGGCGAGTTCTATTGCTTCGCAGTGATATTATGCTACGCATAGTGATATTGTCCTGCGGACAGTTTATGGCGAATTGAATATCACGAAACCGATAGGTTTCATATCACTTTCTTTTGGAAATATCTCGCCACAGGCGAGGTTTTTTCAAAAGAAAATATCACGCTGACTTTAGTCAGCATATCACTTATCAGACAAAAAGAAAGAGAAGACTCGTTATGATACGAATCTTCTCTTTTCTGTTGCTCTGTGGGTTTGGGCTACTGCCCAAGCGCATTTGTACTTACAAATGCGATGCTGGTTCTTTGCTGAATTGAAAAGAATTCTATTTTCTCCGATAAGAACAACACACTTTTGCGGTGTTGTTTTTTTGTCTATAATATCCTGTCTCCATCCTGACAAACAGTAGTAGGCACGGGAAACTGCAGTTCTTCAACAACAGCCTCCATCTCCGATTGAGAAATGCGATGACTGATGTGGGTGATATACAACACGCTTTGCTCATCCAGTGTTCCTTGCGCCCATAACTGATCGATCAGCGACCGTACCGCATAAATATCCATATGCTGATTGTGGGGCACGACCTCCTTGCCGAAGGTCCCTTCATTTACCATAATATCAATATGTTTTCCCCGTAAGGCCTCCAGGGTCTCGGCAAAATAAGGGCCGCTGTCCAATCCGTAAAAGAGGGAGCGTCCGTCGGGCAGTTCCAAGAAATACAGGGCGCTGTTTTCCTTTACGTTGCCGGTATGATTGCCCCGCAGGGGCGTTACAAACATACCGTCGATCTCATATCGCTCACCGTATTCCAGCTTGTGAAAAACAATGTGCCCCTTTTCAATCCAACCGGGCACCATTCCCTTCAGGATCCAATCGTTTTCAAGCCAATGTAACACCATATCGTAGGCCCGATCGGTGAAATAATAGTGGAGGGGACCTTTTCGTTGGTCGTGACACCAAAAGGCCTCCATCAACATATGAGGGTTGAGGTGATCCTCATGGGTGTGGGTGATGAGCACGTGCTCCAATTCCTGCAAATCGCCGTACTGCATGGATTGGCACACCGCATCGGCCCCCGGATCGATCATCACCTTTTCCGACAGGCGGAAGCAGGTGCGGGTTCTGCGCAGGGCGGGATTGGCGCGGGCCTCCTCACAAACAGCACATCGGCAAAAGGGAACGGGAATCCCCTCGGCCGCACTGGTGCCCCAAAATTGTCCGATCAGCATATTCTCTCTCCTATCTTTGATACGTTACTTTTTTCACGTTTTCCTGTCCCACTTCCTGTACGCAAAGGGTAAACTCCGAGGCGGTTTTTAAATATTCTGCCAAGGCCTTGGAATCGGCCAGATCATCGGGCAGATACATCCCGCAAAGGGGACGGATGGTATCCTTGTGAAAATCGCCGCCGCAGGTGAGGATGAGGCCGTTTTCATCGGCAATCCGATACACCCGTTCCAGATAGGTGTCGGCATATCCGGGATGGCAATTGACCTCCACCCCGTCCAAATACCGCAACTCCTGCAAATGCTCCCCATAGCGGAAGGGATGGGCCTGTATCAGTATGCCGCCGGCCTCCTTGACCCGTTGGTAGACGGTGGGCAAGTCCCAATCAAACAGAGTGGGATATCGCAACAGAAAGTCCTCCCCCACCCCGTAAATCAGCAGATGTACCTTGGGATTATATTCCGGCGTCAGCTCGATGCCCCAAAACACGGGCATTCCCAGCTCTTTGCCGAGGGTCACCGCCCGTTTGCACTCCTCCATATAACGATGGGCAAAGGCGGCATAATCATCGTCTTTGACGTAATTTTTAACGTAATGATTGGTCAATACCGCCCCATCCATCCCCTTTTCCCGCGCCAGCTTTAGCCCGTCCTCCAGAGAGATCTTGCAGCAGGTGCTGATGGCAGAAGAATGTAGGTGTAAATCAATGAGCATCCAAAACGCCCTCTTTCCTTTTGATAGTTTCATCTTACCACAAATCGGCAAAAATGCAAAGGCTTTTGAAGGGAAATTGTTGCAATATTTTACAGGTGTGATACAATCATAAAAAGGAGAGGATTTATATGAACTTTACATCCATAACCGTAGCTTGTAAGGACGGAACGTCTTGTCTGCTGCGCCGGCCCACCGCGTCGGATGCGGCCGCACTGATCCGGCTTTTAAAAATCACCGCTGAGGAGAGTTATTTTTTACTCAAGGAGCCGGAGGAGATCACCCTGACCGTAGCCGAAGAAGAAGCATTTTTGACGGCCCGTGAAGACGACGAGAGCGCCTTGATGCTGATTGCCGAGGACACCGAAGGTATCTGCGGCATTTGCTCGCTGACGCCCATTGCCCCCTACCGCAGGGTTTCCCACCGTTGCAACGTTTCCATTGCGCTGTTACAGCGCGCAAGCGGCAAAGGTTTGGGAAGAGCAATGTTGACCACCCTGCTTGCTGCCGGCAAAGCCTATGGCTACCGACAGGCAGAACTTGAAGTAGTGGAGGGCAATACCTCGGCACTGGCACTGTACCAAAAGCTGGGCTTTGTCCCCTACGGCACCCGCCCCGATGCTATGCAGTATAAAGACGGAACCCTGCGGAATGAGATATTGATGCAAAAAATGCTGTGATCGCAGGGGACGACCCTCTTTGTAGAAGGCGCTAGGGGGATGTCTCCTATTGTACATTCCCCTCCACCGCAGTTCGTTATTGATCAAAACAGGAGTTTGTCCTATCATAGGACAAACTCCTGTTTTTTGTTAATCATCTTTAATTTCACCGTGTTTTTTCTCAAACTCACGAATACATTGCCGAATCAAATATAAAATCTGCGCATTGCCACTTCGGCCTTCGTATTTTGCAATATAATGCAGTTTTTTATGCAATTCGGGATCCACTTCAATCCCCAGATGCTTGTTATTTTTATTTCTCATACCAAATCACCCAAAAAATCTTATTTTAAGTATATTTTAAGATGATTTTGTGCTATAATGAGTAATGTATACTCATATTAAGTATACTAAATTTGGTAGGTGATAATGATGATCTGTACATTTTTCGGTAACCGTCAAATATACCGTCCTGTTGAGGAAGAATTAGTGGACGTTCTCATCGATTTGATCGAGCATAAAAATGTCACTTTATTTTATGTCGGCAATCACGGACAGTTTGATACGCTTGTCTGCCGAATACTCAAAACGATTTGTCAGCAATATCCCGTACACTATTTTGTTGTCACGGCATATTTGCCAACAAAACAAAACGAATATGAAAATGAGTCCCACTTTCTCTACCCCGACGGATTGGAAACCGTCCCGCCTAAATATGCCATCGTGCGACGCAATGACTGGATGCTCCATCAAGCAGATTATGTGGTCACCTGCATTGACGATCCTTTCGGCTGTTCCGCAAGAATGCAAGAAAAGGCACTCAAAAAGGGCAAAACGATCATACGGCTTGGAAAATATTAAAAGGTGTTTGTCCTATAATAGGACAAACACCTTTTTGATTATTTGGAGCGCTTTGGCGGAACAGGGCTCTGCTATTTTGCCCCGTAGTCCCACGAAATCAAGGCTCTTAAAAATGAGATGATGTTTCGTCGATGTGATCCCGTCGCGTACTATGTGTACGCAAGGGGGAACATCGGCGGAACAGGGCTCATTTTTAAAGCCTACCGTTGTACACGCCCGGAGCCGTCGCCCCCGGCCAACTTCTCTACCTCAGCCACAGAAACGCGGTTGTAGTCGCCTTCCACGCTGTGCTTGAGCGCGGAGGCGGCTACGGCGAATTCAATGGCGGATTGGGTATCCTTGCCGGAAAGCAGGGCATAGATCAGACCGCCGCCCAACCTGTCCCCGCCGCCGACACGGTCAACAATACGCAAATGATAGCTCTTGGAGAAGCAATAGTTTTCGCCGTCATACAGCATACCTGCCCAGTCGTTATCACTGGCAGAAATAGAGGTACGCAGGGTGATGGCCACCTTCTCAAAGCCAAACTTGTCCATCAGCTGTTTGGCAACGCTCTTATAACCCTCATGATTGAGCTTGCCGCCGTAGATATCGGTATCCTCGGCCTCGATGCCGAAAACGTCTTTTGCATCCTCTTCATTGGAAATGCAGACGTCCACGTACTGACACAGATCGGTCATAGCAGCTCTGGCCTCATCACGGGTCCAAAGCTTACCACGGTAGTTGAGGTCACAGGAAATCTTTACCCCTCTTGCCTTAGCCGCCTTACAGGCGTCACGACAGATCTCAACCACGTTGGGGCCAAGGGCGGGGGTGATGCCGGTGAAATGGAACCAATCGGCGCCCTCAAAAATACTGTCCCAATCGAAATCAGAAGCAGATGCCTCCTGAATAGCGCTGTGGGCACGGTCGTAGATACAAACGCTGCCACGCTGGGAAGCGCCCTTTTCCAAAAAGTAAATGCCCACTCTGTCGCCGCCACGGACGATCTTGGAGGTGTCTACGCCGAAATAGCGCAGCGAATCCACCGCCGCCTGACCGATGGCGTGCTTCGGCAGTTTGGTCACGTAGACAGAGTCCATACCGTAGTTGGCAAGAGAAACAGCCACGTTGGCCTCGCCACCGCCGAAGGTGGCCTGCATCTGATCATTCTGGAAAAAGCGATAATAGCCGTTGGGTGCCAGGCGAAGCATCAGCTCGCCAAAGGTTACGATTCTTTTCATTGTTTAACCCTCCATTTTTTCAAGTGCTTCTTTAACAAAAAAGCTGCCGCCGATGGCCGCAATTTTATCAAAGGCCAAAAACTCGTCGATATTGCTGCGATCCACGCCGCCGGTGGGAATAAATTTCACCTGCGGGAAGGGAGCAGACAGCGCCTTGAGCGCCTTCAGGCCGCCGTACACGTTGGCCGGGAAAAACTTGACGGTGGTGATGCCCAGTTCCAAAGCCTGCATGATCTCGGTGGGCGTAACGCAACCGGGATAGTAAGGAATACCGCGCTCGTTACAAATTTTAGCAACGGCAACGGACAAACCGGGAGATACGATGAAGGTGGCACCGGCGGCCAGAGCAGCCTCACACTGCTCGGCGTTGATGACGGTGCCGGCGCCGATGCTCATATCGGGATAATTCTTGACGGCGTAGGCAATCGCCTCGGCGGCGCAAGCGGTGCGGAAAGTGATCTCAGCACAGTTGATATCACTGTTTTTGAGGGCAGTGAGAATCTTATCGGTCTCACCCAGTTCTTTAATAACAACAACGGGAATAAATTTTTCCATTTTAAATTTCTCCTTTTGAAATATTATCACTTATTATACGCCGGAATAGGCAGAAAAACCGCCGTCGATGGGCAATACTACACCGGTGATGAAGCCGGCTGCCTCGTTGTTCAGCAAAAACAGCAGGCCGCCCTCCAGTTCCTCGGTCTTACCGAAACGACCCATCGGGGTGGCCGCCAGAATCTTACCTGTGCGGGCGGTAGGAGTACCGTCGTCGTTAAAGAGCAGTTTTGCATTTTGCTTGGTAGAGAAAAAGCCGGGCGCAATGGCGTTGACACGGATGCCTACCTTGGAAAAATGAACGGCCAACCATTGGGTAAAGTTGGAAATGGCCGCCTTGGCGCCGGAATAGGCCGGAATCTTGGTCAGGGGCGTATAGGCATTCATAGAAGAAATGTTGAGGATGTTACAGCCCTCACGGCCCACCATCTGACAGGCAAAGCTTTGGGTGGGGATAAGAGTGCCGAGGAAGTTGAGATTGAATACAAAGCCAACACCTGCGGAATCCAGATCAAAAAAGCTTTTGGTGTCGGCGTCGATATCGCCGAGTTCAAAGTATTCCTTATCGGTGGTCGCCTTGGGATTGTTGCCGCCGGCGCCGTTGATGAGGATATCACAGGGGCCGAAATCGGCCAGTACCTGCGCGGCCACGCTGTCGCAGATGGCCTTGTCCAGTACGTTACAGCCGTAGGCCTTGGCAATGCCACCCTCTTGCGTGATTTCGGCGGCAAAAGCGGCGGCCGCTTCTTCATTAAGATCCAGCAGGGCCACCTTGGCGCCGGCACGGGCCAATACCTTGGCAAAATGGCTGCACAGTACGCCGCCGGCGCCGGTCACGACCGCAACCTTGCCGGTAAGATCGGTGTTTAAAACGTTGGGAATCATACTATTATCTCCTTTACTTGTTTTATACTTTGCCATTCAGGCGGTCCAGCATATCCCAGCAGCCCAGCATATACATTATGCCCAGCGCTCTGTCGTAGAGACCATAGCCGGGACGGACGCTACCGGGACCTTCACCCCAGAGGTGACGACCGTGGTCAGGACGGATATAACCGGTAAAACCGCAATCGTGATAGGCGCGCATAATCTCCAGAATGCCGGTATCGCCGTCACAATCCCGATGGCTGGCCTCGGAAAAGTCGCCGTTTTCAAAGTGACGAACGTTGCGGATATGGGCAAAGGCGATACGATCGCAATGCTTACGGATGATCTCGGCCACGTTGTTATTGGGATCGGCGTTCAGCGAGCCGGAGCACAGGGTCAGGCAGTTGTACTCGTCGTCCACCATTCGAAGGAAACGGTCGATATTCTCTTCATTGATCAGCAGACGGGGCAGGCCGAAGATATCCCACGGCGGATCGTCCATGTGAATAGCCATTTTGATATCACACTCACGGCAGGTGGGCATAATAGCCTCCAGAAAATACTGCAGATTGGCCCACAGCTTTTCGTGATCCACGTCGGCGTAGGCCTTGAACAACTCATCCAGTTTGGCCATACGCTCGGGTTCCCAGCCGGGGAAGGACATATTGTATTTCTCCGTAAAATCCAGAATGTACTTTGCCATAGCGTTATAGTCGGTCTGGATCATATTCTTTTCATAAAACAGGGCGGTGGAGCCATCCCCCACGGGATGGAACAGATCGCTTCTCGTCCAATCAAAGATGGGCATAAAGTTATAGCAGATCACCTTCACGCCGAATTTGGACAGATTACGGATGGTCTGTTTGTAATTTTCAATATACTGATCGCGGGTGGGCAGACCGATCTTAATATCGTCGTGCACGTTGACCGATTCGACCACGTCCATATGAAAGCCGTACGGCTCCAGCTGATCCTTTACCTTTTGGATCTCCCAGGTCTCCCAGACCTCGCCGGGCATTTTGTCGTGCAGGGCCCAGACCAGACCGGTAACACCGGGAATCTGTTTGATATGAGCGGGGGTGATGCTGTCATTGCCCTCACCATACCAACGAAACGTCATTTGCATTACTGTACTCCTCCTTCATCCAGTTGAAAATACCGTTGTGCGTTTGTAAAGCATATTCCCTTTACAATCTTTTCCAAAGCCTTGATATCATTGGGATATTCGCCGTTTTCCACCCAGGTGCCGATCATCTGACACAGAATGCGGCGGAAATATTCGTGCCGTGCATAGCTGAGAAAGCTGCGGGAATCAGTCAGCATACCGATAAAGTTACCAAGGATGCCAAGGTTGGCAAGATTGGTCATCTGCTCGATCATTCCCTGCTTGTTATCGTTAAACCACCAGGCAGAGCCGTGTTGGATCTTGCCCGGCACCTCACTGCCCTGAAAAGCGCCCATCAAAGTAGCCAGAAATGCGTTGTCGCTGCCATCCAGGCTGTACAATACCGTGCGGGGCAGGCAATTTTGCGCATACAGAGCGTCCAGACATTTGGCCAACGCCGTCGATCCGTTATTGGGGCCGATGCAATCAAAGCCGGTATCCGGGCCCAGCCGTTTCATCATCACACTGTTGGGATTCCGCATACAGTTATAATGGATCTGCATCACCCATCCCAGCTCACTGTAACAACGGCCACAGAACAGCAGCAGAGCGGTTTTTAGTTTGGCAGCCTGCAGCGCGCTGATCCTCTCCCCCGCCAGACCGGCAGCCACGATCTCATCCAGCTCAGCCACTTCTGCGCTTTCATACACCAAAAAGTCCAGTCCGTGATCACTGGCCTTACAGCCGTGGGCGGCAAAATGCTCCATTCGGTTTTGCAGGGCCGCCTGCAAGGAGGCCAGATCGGTAATCTCCACACCACTGACCGACGCCAGCGTTCCGATATATTCCTTCCAGCCATCCTTGTCAATATTCAGCGCCTTATCCGGACGGAAGGAGGGCGCCACCACGGTGGCAAAGGTGGGATCCGCCGCAATGCGTGCGTGCCACTCCAGCGAGTCGATGGGGTCGTCGGTGGTGCCGATCATAGCAACGTTGCTCTTTTTAATCAGGCCACGGACACCCATATCTGCCTTTTGCAGTTTTTCTGCCGTCAGCTGCCATACCGTTTCGGCGGTATCCCCATTCAGAATCCCCTCATAGCCAAAATAGTTTTTCAGTTCCATATGGCACCAATGATACATGGGATTTCCAATGGCCAGCGGCAGACATTCGGCAAACTTCTGAAACTTTTCTCTGGCCGGGGCGTCCCCTGTGATATAATACTCCTCCACACCGCAGGAACGCATCACACGCCATTTGTAATGGTCGCCGCCCAGCCATATCTGGGTGATGTTTTCAAAATGCTTGTCCTCAAAGATCTCTTTGGGGCTGACGTGACAGTGATAGTCCACGATGGGGCAATCCTCCGCAAACTCGTGATACAGTTTTACAGCCGTCTGCGTGGTCAGCAAAAAATCTTTACTCATAAACGGTTTCATAGCGCATCTCCTTTATCAAAATGATCCCGGGGATCTTTCTACCAATTAAATTAAGTATATCACGAAATAATTGCAATGAAAATTGCAATTATTGTTTGACACATTGCATATCTTGCTGTAAGATAAGGGGGAGGTGATCTTTATGAAAAAAACGTCACAAACCTTCGATCCGCGCCAACACATGCACGGCGAAGAATTTGAGATCTTTCATTATATGGACCGCACGCCGGCAGACGTAGCCGTACATCACCACGATTTTTACGAAATCTATTTTTTCGTCAGCGGCGAGGTGGAATATTGGGTGGAGGGACGCACCTATCATCTGCGCCCCGGTGATCTGATGCTGATCCATCCCATGCAGCTGCACCGCCCCATCATTTCCCCCAGTACGGTTTACGAACGCATCGTATTGTGGATCAACAAAAACTATCTGGAGCAACTGGCCGCCGATGAGCGTATATTACTCTCCGCCTTTGAGGGGGGCGATGCCAATATCCTGCGTTCCACACCGCTCCGACGGACCGAGCTGGGCGATCGGCTGACCGCCCTGAGTCGGGAAAGTCGCAGTAGTGAGCCGGGCGCACACCTGTGCGCCAAAGGGTTGTTTTTACAATGTCTTGCGGAGGTCGGGCGGCTGTCCGTACAGGCAGCCGCACCACAACGCCGCACCCGGGAGGTGAATGATCTGACCGCCAACGTCCTGGCCTTTATTGCCGAGCATTACAGCGAGGAGATCACATTGGAACAGATCAGCGATCGCTTTTTCGTCAGCAAATACCATCTGTCCCATCAATTCAGCAAAGATACCGGCATCAGCATTTACCGTTATATCCTGCTCAAGCGATTGCAGGGCGCGCGGCAACTGTTGATCAGCGGCAAGACCCCGGGCGAGGTATGCATCGAATGCGGATTTAAGGATTATTCCAATTTTTATCGGGCGTTTAAAGCAGAATATGGCGTTTCTCCCTGTAAAGTATTATAGCATTACACATCTGCCCGAAATTCTTTCGGTGTTTTTCCCGTATATTTTTTAAAAACTCTTGAAAAATAATGCACGTCCAGTATGCCGCAATGCTGGGCAATGGTCTGCACCTGCAGATCTGTGGTGGACAGCAGATGCTTGGCCTGCGCCACCCGCTTTTCCGTAATATATTCCGTCAGAGTCTTGCCGGTTTCCTTACGAAACAGAGCGGATAAGTAGGCAGAACTGACGTTTTGCATCTGAGCCAGCGTGCTGAGAGAGAGGTCGGCAGACAGATCGCTGTCAATACACAGCACCGTCTTACGCACGGTGGAGGAATAATTCTTCATCGAGTGCTCCCGCACCAGACGGCAATAGGAACGGAACATTTCCAGCATCAACTGCTCCAACGCCGCGACAGTGGTCACCTGTTCGATCTTGCGGGCAAAGGCGGAGGATACCCGATCCAGATACAAGGGATGCACGCCGCTTTGCTCGGCGGATTTACGGGAAAGCGTGTTCATAATGATACAATAGTTTTTCATATTGCGAATCGGATCGCTGAGCCGTTTTTCCAGCATTGACGCAGGAATTTTCTTCAAAAGGCGTTCGGCCTTATGTACCTGTCCCCGACTGACCGCCTGCATCATCTCATTTTCATAAGAATAACGCATTTCCATCATCTGCATATTCCATAAGATCTGCTGTGGCTCGGCCGCCTCTTTTTTGTCCTGCAGACCGGGCACCGTCTCTTTTGTCGAAAAAACGTCCTGCATCTCAAAACGTTCCTGTCCGCCCCACAACCGTTCGGCAAAGGCGTCCAGCAGGGAAAACAAATGGCTGGTCTCCTCCAAACAGGGCAGTATCTCATAGTATTGCTCCATCTCCGCCAGCACGGCAGGTGACACGTTGTTTTTCTCCATATAGGCCAGCACCTGTCCCCGTTCCAACGGCGCCCGCAGATACGGGCCGATCAGCAGTACCTGCTCACATTCCGGCAACAACATATACAGGGCCGTACAACCATAGGAATCTTCATATTTATAAATAACGTTTTGACAAAGGGCGGGAACGCTGTCAGCAAAGGAACGCTGATATACCCACTCATGTCCCAAGATCATCGACCGTCCGATATCTGCCTGCGGATCCAGCAGCGCATCCGGATCCAACACCCGGGTTTGCACCCTGCATTTTTTAAATGTCAGCTGCAGTAAATGCAGTTCCGCCTCATATACCAAAGCGCTCACCCTCCCATATTGTCAAACTTACCAATTTTTTTCCAATATTTATTTATATTATAGTACACTATTTACTGTTTTTCAACCGATTTTGAAACACTTATATAAAAATTATGCAAAAATACATTAAAAAAATACTAACATTTACAAAGTTCTTATATTAAAATAGAAGTAATGATTCTGTCATCAAAAATGAGAAAGAAGGTTTACTATGAAAAACGCTCCTCACTTGGATGCAACCGGTCATCGTAAGTTTAGCCTCATCGACAGCATTGCCTATGCCGCCGGCGACCTCGGCTGCAATATGAGCTTTGCGCTCAAGGGTACTATGTCCATTTTCTGGACCCAGTTCATGGGACTGGAATTGTGGTATGCCCTGCTGCTGATTGTCGTGCAGGTATGGGATGCCATTAACGACCCGCTGATCGGTTCCATCATCGACGCTGACAAGCACACCTACAAACGCAACAAGTTTCTGGCCTACATCTGGGCCGGCTCCATTGGTCTGATCATTGGCGGCGCTTTGTGCTTTTTGCCCTTCCCCAACGCTCCCGTTTGGGCCAAAATGGTTATTTTCATTGCCGGTTACGTGGTATGGGATGCCTTCTATACCGTAGCTAACGTTCCTTACGGCTCGTTGTTGTCCCTGATCTCCACCGATGTTAAAGACCGCGCTTCCCTTTCTGCATGGCGCTCCGTCGGCTCCATCTTCGGCAACATGCTGCCCATGGTAATTCTTCCCTTTATCATTTATGATAAGGACAACAACCTGATCGGTGAGCGCGTATTTATTGCCGCATTGATCATGGGTGTTCTGGGCTTTATCTGTTTCCAGTTTATGATCAAAAACACCACCATCCGTGTGGAGCAAAATATCAACCTCAACGAAGAGAGCCCCAAGTTCAACGTATTCAAGGCCTTTGGCAACTTTATCAAAAACCGTCCCGCCGTGGGCGCCACCATCGCCGCTATGGGTATGTTTATCGGTATGCAGGGTGCCACTACTGCAGTCACCGTTATCTTCCAATCTTACTTTAAAAACGTTCAGATCTCCGGCGTGGTACAGCTGTTTGCAATGATCCCCATCGCTGTATTCACACCTTTCGCACGTAAGATGGTTGCCAAGTTCGGTAAAAAAGAGCTGGCCACCTTCGGTGCGATCTGCTCGATGATCGCCGGTCTGGGTCTGTTTATCGTATTCCCCAACAACACCAACCTGGACCTACTGATTTACATCTTTTGTCAGCTGATCTACAGCCTGGGTCTTGGTATTTACTCCACGGTATCCTGGGCAATGATGGGCGACGCCATCGACTACAACGAGTGGAAAACCGGTAAGAGAGAAGAGGGTACTGTATATTCCCTGCACTCCTTCTTCCGTAAGTTGGCGCAGGGCCTTGGCCCCTCTTTGGTGCTGATTATTATGGTTGCTTTGGGTTACGTCGGTGCTGATGAAGGTAATCAGGCTTGGGAGGTCGCCGTTAAGATGCGTTACCTCGTTGCCGGTACCTTCCTGTTCTCGGCGATTCTGCAGTACATCGGTCTGGGTCTGGTATACAACCTGGACAAGAAAACGCTGACCACCATGACCAAAGAATTGGGTCATGAGATTGTTGAAGAGTAACGCAACCGCCAAATAGCACAGCGAGTAACTCTGAAAAAATTGGGTAACGTTATGCCCGGTCGCTGATGCGATCGGGCATAATTTATAATTTGTTTATACTTTTTCCTTTCAAATAGTATATAATGAAATTACACTTTATTACGGAGGAATATTATGAGAACAGTATTAAACTTCAACGCCAAATGGGCGTTTACCAAGCAAGCTTGTGAGGTACCCACCACCCTCCCCATGGATTGGAACTGGGTCAACCTGCCCCACAGCTGGAACGCGCTGGACGGTCAGGACGGCGATAACGATTATTATCGCGGCACCTGTTATTACGCCAAAAAGTTTACAAAGGACGAACTGCCCGCCGCCGACCGGTATTATCTGGAGCTGCGCGGCGCCAACTCCTCTGCTGATCTGTTTGTCAACGGCAACAAATTGGCCCATCACGACGGCGGCTATTCCACCTGGAGAGTGGATATGACCGACGTACTGGCAAGTGAAAATCTGGTGGTCGTCGCGTTGGACAACTCTCCCAACGAGACGGTATATCCCCAGATGGCCGACTTTACCTTCTATGGCGGTCTGTACAGAGACGTCAATATCATCGGCGTTTCGGAAAGCCACTTTGATCTGGATTATTACGGTGGCCCCGGCATCAAGGTTACCCCTGCTATCAACGGCAAGGATGCCGACGTAGAGGTAGAGGTCTACGTAACCGGCGGCAAGTTGGGACAGGATATCCGCTATACCCTGAAGAATAAAGAGGGCGACGTGGTTGCCACCACCACCTGCAACGATACCAAGGTGACCCTGAAGATCGCCGACGTTCATCTGTGGCACGGCAGAAAAGACCCCTATCTGTACACAGCCGAGGCCGAGCTGATCAGCGAGGACACCGTACTGGACAACGTATGCACTCGTTTTGGCTGCCGCACCTTTAAGATCGACCCCGACAACGGCTTTATCCTCAACGGTGAGGAATATCCCCTGCGTGGCGTTTCCCGCCATCAGGATCGCTGGCAATGCGGCAACGCCCTGCTTCCTGAGCATCACGAGGAAGATATCGGCTATATCATGGAAATGGGCGCCACCACCATCCGTTTGGCCCACTATCAGCACGATCAATATTTCTACGATCTGTGTGACGAAAAGGGTCTGGTCATTTGGGCCGAGATTCCCTATATTTCCAAGCATATGCCCGGCGGCCGTGAAAACACCATCTCCCAGATGAAAGAGCTGATTACCCAAAACTACAACCATCCCTGTATCGTCGTATGGGGTCTGTCCAACGAGATCAGCATCGGCGGCAGTGACGAGGATCTGCTGGAAAATCACCGCATCCTCAACGAGCTGTGTCACGAAATGGATAAAACCAGACTGACCACCATTGCAGCCGTTTCTATGTGCAAGATGGACGATCCCTATTTGCAGATTCCTGACGTCGTATCCTACAACCATTATTTCGGCTGGTACGGCGGCGAGACCGATATGAACGGCCCCTGGTTTGACAAATTCCACAAGATGCATCCCACCATTCCGATCGGTTGCTCCGAATACGGCTGCGAGGCGCTCAACTGGCATACCTCCGATCCCCGTCAGGGCGACTATACCGAGGAATATCAGGCATACTATCACGAAGAACTCATCAAGCAGTTTGCCGAGCGCAAATATATGTGGGCAACCCACGTATGGAATATGTTTGACTTTGGCGCCGACGCCCGTAACGAGGGCGGCGAAAACGGTCAGAATCACAAGGGTCTGATGACCTTTGACCGCAAGTACAAAAAGGACGCCTTCTTCGCTTACAAGGCCTGGCTGAGCGATGAACCCTTCGTGCATCTGTGCGGCAAGCGGTATATCGACCGCGTGGAGGACACCACCAAGGTTACCGTTTATTCCAATTTGCCCGAAGTGGAGTTGTTTGCAGGCGGCCAATCCCTGGGCAAGCAAAGCGGCAAATATTTCTTCTATTTTGACGTTCCCAACGTAGGCGAGACCCATCTGGTGGCCGTAGCCGGCGAGCACAAAGATGAAAGCATCATCCGCAAGGTAGATACCTTCAACGAGGATTACCGCCTGAAGGAAAAGGGCGCCATCCTCAACTGGTTTGACATCGATGCTCCCGAAGGCTACCTTTCCCTCAATGACAAGATGAGCGACATCATCTCCACCCTGCAGGGCAAAATGCTGTTTATGGGTATGTTTGCCAAGATGATGGGCGGCAAGAAAGGCAAAGACGGCGAGGCCCCCAAAATGGAAGCTATGGGCTTTGAGATCAATGCAGATATGATGAGCATGATGGGCGGCTTTACTGCGCTGCGTTTGTTCACCCTGATGGGCGGTATGATGGACGTAAACTTCACCAAAGAGCAACTGCTGGATATCAACAAAAAACTCAACAAAATCAAAGCGCCCAAGAAAAAATAAGCGTCATAACAAAAAGACTGCATCCCTCAGGGGGTGCAGTCTTTTTTATTGTATCCCATTTGGAAGAGATAAATGGGTTACGCAAAAAGTTCGGTTGCCGTGCTGACCATTTCCACACCGGTGGAAGATTTAACCACCGTGGAAACTTGGACACTGACGCCGTTTTCAATCTCACTGCCGGTAAACAAGCCGTAGAATACCTTGGTGTAATTGACACCGGCGGCAGTGTTGGTGTAGGAATTGATCACCGTGTTGATGGAACTGTCAAAAAACACGTAATCCTGGAATCCTGCGTACTGACCGTCCGCATCAGTCCAGCTCAGACGAATGATCACGTCCACACCGCTGGCGGCCGCCTCTTTCTCGGTATCCAACAAATTATGAGCATACGATTTGAACATCGGGGCGGTGTTGTATCGGGGACGACCGTCTTCCGTAGTCAACTCGTAACGGTTGATTTTTAAACGAGTGAAAATATAATGACCGTTTGCCGCATCATAGAGGGGCAGATAGGAATTATCGGCGCTTAGGGACAAATGATCCTTTTCTACCACCAATTTACCGTTTTCGTTATCCGCGCTGTTGATCAATGCCGAGGTATTCATTCCCACCACGTATTCCGCCGTTAAGGTGTTCCCCTTTAAATCAAGCGTAACGCCCGGCAGAAGTACGATGTGAGAAATTTCGGTGTTTCCGTTTAAGACAACGGTATCCCCCGCTTTGGCGACCGACATCGCTTCATCCAGCGTTTGATAGGCCGTTTCGCCGATAGCGGCAATTCCCAAGGCGGGAATCTTGATACTGCGGTTTACAAACCGGTCACACAGCGTACAACGGGTGTGGCCGTAACCCACGGATTGGGCGGTGGGTTCAACGTCCACGTACACGGTTTCACCCTCGGTATGATCGTGGGTGACCAAAATCTCGGCGATGATTTCTTCATTCACGGCATCGCACTTGGTGCAGTGATATTGACCGATACCGGCGGTTTTACAGGACGGCGACGTTACCACGGTGGGTTCCTCGGCCCAGGTGTGGGTGCCGGTGTAAAAGGTGAGAGTGGTTTCCCGACCCATAATATCCACCGCCGTAACGGTTTTTTTGCCGGGAGCGGTAACGGTGTAACCGGCGGCGGGAACCGTAATGGCCACACCGTTTAAGAACACTTGCCGCAGGTTGGCATCGCTGACCTTAAAAGTGGCGGCGCCACAGTATTTGGTGTCGGCCGCTACCCCGGAAATCGCCGGCGCATCGTTGTCCTCATAACCTTTACTGTACAGTTTAACGAACATACCCGAATGGTCACTGACCGGGCCGTCGGCATAAATGCCGTCAAAGATTTTGTACTCTTTTACGCCTACGGTTTCGGGGCTGATCATCATAAAGTCAATGGGTACGCCGTAGTCACCGTCATATTTATTTACGGCGGGGGCGGTATCCTTGGAGTTATGATTTACGGTTTCATATTTGGCATCTACCAATATGCCGCTATTGATATAGGCCTGATAAGGTTCACTGGCCTCTTGCATATTGTGGTCGCCCATGGCGATAATGCCGCCGCCGTATTTTTCCTGCAGGGCGGCGCCCTTGTTGTAAATCATTTTAACCTGCTCGATACGGGCGGTTTTACCGGAAAGCACCAGATGAGCGTTGATCACGTTAAAGATCTCTCCGCTGGTTTTATCCTTCAGAACCACCCAGGTCATGGTGCGTTTCATATTGATACTATCCCATTGTTGGGTGTTCATATTGCCATCGGGGGTCATAAAGGCACTGCCGCTTTCCAACACGGTGTATTTATCGTTACGATAATAAATGGGGTTGAGCAAATCCCAGGTGCCGGAGGCGGTGGCAAAGGTGTGATTATAGGTGGAAATACCCTCAATCACCGAATACTCCTTGGGCATTTTGGAGGGCAGTTGGTTGGCCCAACTGTAATTGAATTCCTGGAAGCCGATCACGTCGGGCTGATAGGTTTGCAACACGTCCATCAGACGGGGAATTCTGCTGCCGACGGTATAATAGGTTTCTTCCGCCAGAATATTATAGCACAGTACGTTTATATCGTTATGAACGTTGAAGTTTACCTCCTCGCAATAATCCAGTTGTTGTTCCTTGAGCATCCGATAGGGGAAGCAACCGGTGGCAAAGAGTAATTTTTCGGTGGTGGCTGCCGTGCCGTCCGGCACGAACTGATAAGCGTAGCCACGGTGGGGCTTACTGTCGGGCAGAAATACCTTTGCAACGGTGGTACTGCCGTTGCGGATTTCCGCATAGCAGGTCACTCCTGCCTCTTTACTGCGTTGCAATACGGCAGTAGAACTGTAAGATGAAGTGCCGGAATTAACGCAGGCGATCATCACGCGGTTGGTTTTGGGAATGGTTACGTTATAGTATTTTTGGAAGTCGTTCCAATACTGAGTTCTTGCGGCGGAGGTGGCATAGGTGTGACCGTTGGTGTAATAGCTGTAACCGGTGTAAACACCGATCACGTAACTCTCCCCTGCCTCCAGCAACAAACTGCCGCCGTCCTCTAAAATCCAGTCAAAGGTTCGCTCACTGCCATTGTAATAAACGAATTTCATCTGGGAAAGATCCACGTCCACATCCGAGTAGTTATGCAGTTCGATATACTGATAACACTGGGTCCAGCTGCCCTGGTTCTCCGAAGAAGAAGAATCGGCGCTGTACGAATTGGTATGCATATTGGAAAGTTCGGTGATGAACACACCGGGCAACACCGCCTCGGACAGCGTTACGGATTTGGTGGCGCTGAGAGGACGGGTACCCGCCGCATCGGCGGTAAGGGTAACGCTCATACCGGTGGCGCCGGTATCCTGACCGTAAATATTGTAATAACCGCGTCCGTCTTCCACCGGGAAAGCAAAGGTTTTCAGCGTAGCGCCACTGTTATTGGTGGTTTTGATATACAGATAGGCGGCAGCAGGGCAATCCCCCGTTACGGTAACGGAGCCGCGGCGCTCCGCAAAGCCGCTGTCCAGTGTAATACTGCAAGGATATCCGCCGTAGCAGTTTCCGACAACCGTTTCACGGAACATATTTACAAATTCAACGGCAGTTTCACATTCCTGCAATCCCGCAAACAGGGCGTCGTTGACACCGGGGTTGGAAAGGGAAACTCTTTTATAAAGATCATAGCTTTCGCCCAACAGAGCGCTTACCTCATCCAGGCCGTCCCCCACGGAAGCGGCGTCTGTCACACTTGCTTTGTAGGCGGCAAACAACTCCTCGTCGCCAATGGGAGAAAATTGCATGGCGATGGTGTCCCGTTTGATTTCCATCCAGGAAAAATAGGGATCGTTGGCGGGTGTAACGGAATAATAGTCCTGGGCGCCCGCCACGGAAATGGAGGTGTCCAAGCTTAATTTTTTACTTTGCAGCAGAACCCGACCGTTGGTGTCAAACACCTTGCCGTTTGCATAGTATGCAAACTCGGGCAACTCGGCAACGTTGGTATCCCCGCTCATTACCTGACGGGCGGAAATCAACACGAATTGCACGTTTTTCTTGCCGGCAGCAAATTGTTCTTTAACGTAATCGGTAACGTCCAGGGCAAAGGAAACGGGATACTCATAGGTGCCGTGGGCATAGGTCACACCGGAAGAAACGGCAACGTCGGAAGCGGTGGCCTTGGTGTAAGCCACCACGTTGTTTTTCACCGCATCTCTGTAATAACCGGCGGAGGTGGTCATCAGTTTTCCGGCGCCGGCGGCGGTGGAAGTAACCTTACGGGTAGCGGTGGCAGAGGTGACGTCGCTTTCCACCACGTTTGCCGCCTCGTCGCTCAGTGCAACGGCGGCCATATACACCGTTTTTTCGTTGGCTTTGGCCAGAGCATCCAGTTCAATGACGAATTTTTGACCGTCGGTAACGGCGGTATTGTTATAAAAACGCGCATAGAACACTTTGCCATATCCCAGATAGCCCCAGGGCTCGTACACCCAGTCGGTGGTATTATAATTCGTGCCGCTCCACATTCTTTGTTGTTGGGTGGCAACGGCCGACAAACTGAGGGTGCGATAGTTCATCAGGGTTTCATACACCAAAATCGCAAAGTCCTCGGCGGTGGCGCAGGTTTGCAGACCGTCGTACAAGGCGGTGTTAACGGAGGTATTGGTTGCCGCCACTTTTTGATATAGTTCATAGGTGCCGTCATACAACATATAGGCCGCATTTTTCAGTGTAGCGGCTAAATTGTCGGCGCTTGTGACACCGGCTTTATACGTTGCAAAGGCCTCGTCGTGATTTACGTAGGTCATCTCCAGACCAATGGTATCACGTTTTACTTCCAACCATGAAAAGTAGTTATCAAGTACGGGGGCGGTGCTGTAATAGTCGGCGGAGCCGCTAACGGTAACGGAAGTATCCAGGGACAGGCGCTCGGTTTCTGCCAATACTTTTTCGTCGGCGGTACAAATCTTGCCGTTGGCGTAATATGCAAAATCGGCCAAGTTTGCCACGTTGGTACCGGCATTCATAATCTGACGGGCAGAAACCAGGGCAAACTGCACGTTTTTCTTGCCGGCGGCAAACTGTTCCACTACGTAATCCGTTACGTCCAGTTTGATGGTGACGGGATACTGATAGGTCCCGTGGGAATAGGAAACGGGATTGCTGACGGCCGTGTCGGAGGCGGTGGCCTTAGTGTAAGCAACCACGTTGTTTTTAACGTTATCTTTATAATAGCCATTACGATCGGTCAACAGTTTATCGGCCACGTTGGTATTGGTATAGGTACGGGTGGAGGTGGCGGAGGTGACGTCACTTTCTGCGGCGGCGGCGCCGGCGCTATCCAGCGCGACGGCGGCCATATACACCGTTTTTTCGTTGGCTTTGGCCAGGGCATCAAAGGAAATCACGTATTTGCGTTCCATATCGGTTTCGGCAAGGGAATCGTTATAAAAACGGGCGTAGAGAATTTTACCGTATCCCAGATAGCCCCAGGGTTCGTACACCCAGTCAGGAGAATCATAACTGTCATTACACCACATTCTCTGTTGTTGTGTGGCAACGGCGGAAAGGGTGATGGTGCGATGCTCCATTACCCTTTGATAAAACACATCGGCAAAGTCTGCGGCAGTGGCGCAATTTTGCAGATCGTTATACAGAAGGGTGTTCAAGGAAGGATCATCCTGTACCACGTTGCGGTAAATACGGCGGGCCTCGGCGCTGAGCAGAGATTCCACTCGCCCCAGTTTGGCGGCGAAGACATCGGCGCTGTTTACCTCGGCCTTAAAGTCGGCAAACAGTTCCTCGTCCCCCACCATCTTCATACAGATGGTGTCCCGCTTCACTTCCATCCAGGAAAAATAAGGATCCAGGGTGGGGGTGGTGGCATAATAGTTTGCAGAACCGGCAACGGGAATGGAGGTATCCAAAGACAGGCGATCACTTTGAAGCAGAATCTCCCCTGCCGCGCCGTACACCTTACCGTTGCTATAATGATCAAATCCCGAAAGATCGGCCACGTTGGTACTGCCGCTTAAAATCTTATGGGCAGAAACCAGGGCAAATTGCACGTTCTTCTTGCCGGCGGCAAACTGTTCCACGACGTAATCCGTTACGTCCAGTTTGATGGTGACGGGATACTGATAGGTCCCGTGGGAATAGGAAACGGGATTGCTGACGGCCGTGTTGGAGGCGGTGGCCTTGGTGTAAGCAACCACGTTGTTTTTCACCTCGTCCCTGAAATAACCGTCGGTGGTGGTCAGCAATTTGGCGGTACCGGCGGCAGTGGAGGTAACCGTACGTGTGCCGGTGGCGGAAGTAACGTCACTTTCCACCGCGCCTGCCACCTCATCACTCAGCGCAACGGCAGCCATATACACGGTTTTTTCATTTGCCTTGGTCAATGCCTCAAATTCAATAACGTATTGATAAGCATCGGCATAACTTGCGGCGGTGTTGTTATAAAAACGGGCATAGAGCACTTTGCCGTAGCCCAAATATCCCCAGGGCTCATACACCCAGTCGGTGGTATTATAATCAGTGCCGCACCACATTCTTTGTTGTTGGGTGGCAACCGGGGCAAAACTGACGGTTTCCACCGCCGAGGTGCCCACCGCAAAGGGCAAACCGGTCAAAACCATCGTTATTGTCAACAAAACACATATAATTCTGCGAATTTTTTTCAAAAAACGCACCCCTTCCCATTTGTAACTATAAAAAATATATAAAAGATTTGCATTTTATATATAATATAGTATAATATTAAAAAAGGTAATTTACAAGGCAATTTTGTGCCGTTTTTGGGTAAAATGTTGCGAAAGGAGCAAAAAATGCGCTATCAATATTGGCGAGATCGTTTTGACGAGGGTCAATTGCCCATTGTTTTTAAAATTGACGAGTGGCCGCCCCACGAAATCTACTACCCCCATTGGCACAAATCAGTGGAAATTTTGCTGATCACCGAGGGTATGGTGGAGATCTTTAACAACGATCGCTCCTTCTGCGGTCGACCGGGTGAAATGTACGTTATTCACTCCACCCATGAACACTCTTTTCGCATCGGCGACCAACCCACCAGTTATTTTTGTCTGATGTTATCCGAAAATCTTTTCCCCAATAAAAATTTCTTTGTCACGCCCCTGCCCTTTATGACCACCGACAAACACTGCATCGAACTATATGAAAAAGCATGGGAAGTGTATCAAAGTCAGCCGAAGTTTTACGAAGAAACGGTGCTCGGATTGCTCCTGCAGTTATACGCGGCGCTGGCAAACGTGGGTGCCGAACAACCCTTCATCGACAATCACTCGATCAATCTGACGGTGCGGGATGCCATACGGTACATTCAACACCATTATCCCGAAAAGATTTGTATCGAGGACATTGCCACCGCCGTAGGTGTCAGCCGTTACCATCTGTGTCATATTTTTAAAGAGGTCACCGGTACCACCCCCGCGCTTTACTGGAAAAGCGTACGGTGTGACGAGGCCAGGCAAATGCTCCGCAAAGGCGCCTCCGTCGCCGAAACGGCAGAGGCCTGCGGTTTTTCCTCCGCCCCCTATTTTGCCAAAGTGTATTACAAGCATTTTGCCATTCTGCCCAGCGACGACAAGGCCAAATAATACGGGCGGTGGTTGACCGTTGGTTATCTCACCGGGTTGGTGTGCAATTGATTTCAATAAGCTTTTGGGCCAAGTCCCAAAAGGTTTCCTTAATGCCAAAACCGCAGAGTGGTTTTGGTGCATCATTTGCG